>ONDC01000081.1 GCA_900316495.1 uncultured Eubacteriales bacterium | reverse complement strand
GTGCCGGATGAGTTTATGCTCGTCGCGCTTGCATCTGAATCGGGGTTGGCGCCCGTGCGATCAGGTGGAAAAACATTCTCACATAGGGTTAATTTGTTCTTTTTTCATTTCTTTAGACTCAGCCAAAAGTGATTTTTGAATTGGGCGTATTGACTTTTCCCTCGGGATAACGGAGGATTCCGACCCTGCGCCGGGGGCGAACTCACCCACCGCAAGCGGTCCCCCCTCCCTTTCAGGGAGGGTATTTTTGTGTTCGGGTGCGTCGGGGTTTGTCCGGGAAGATGGAAAAAACGACCCTGCGATGGGGCTTATTTCAGTATTCCTTTTCCGTTATCGGAGAGAGCGGGCGTGGGGGAATCCCTTCGATTTTTTTCAGAAAGCTCCTGCGATGCACGGGGGAAGCGCCGTACTGCCGGAGCATTTCAATATGAAGCGCGGTGCCGTAGCCCTTGTGCTTGGCAAAACAATATTGCGGGTATTGTCTGTCAAGCTCGAGCATAAAGCGATCCCTGCTGACCTTGGCGAGGATGGACGCGCAGGCAATGCTCATGGAAAGCCCGTCGCCCTTGACGATGGTGCGGCAGGGAATGTCGATCTGAGGGGGCTGCCTGTTGCCGTCGATCAGGCAGAGGTCGGGCTTCTGCTTAAGACCCGATACCGCCTTGGACATGGCAAGGAAGGTCGCCTGCAGGATATTGATTTCGTCAATGGTTTTCTCGTCTACCGACGCGATGCAGTAATCCTCCGCTTCGGCGATGATCACGTCAAAAAGCTGCTCGCGCTTCCTTTCGCTCAGCTTCTTGGAGTCGTTCGCGCCCTCGATGATCTGTCCCTCGCGGAGTACGACGGCGGCGGCGAAGACCGGTCCCGCCAGCGGACCGCGTCCGGCCTCGTCCACACCGCAGACGATGCGACGTCCGTCCCCGCGGGCTTGGGTTTCATATTTCAGCCAGTCGATCTGTTCCTTTTCATTATTCATGCGGATACTTCCTCCCGGTCATTCGGGCATTTCAAGGGTAATTCTGCCGAGCCTTCCGCCGCGGTATTCATCCATGATCATCACGGAAACGCGCTCGTAATTGATTTCGCCGCCGCGCATGATCATGCCTCGTTTGGTGGCGATCAGCTCCATGACCTCAAGGGGCTGCATGTCCCTGACGGAGTCGAGCCGGTAGCGTTCGCAGAGACGTTCGGGGTAATAGGCGCAGAGAAAGCGCAGCAGGTCGAGACAGAGCGATTCGATGTCCACGACAGCGTCCTTGACGGCGCCGGTGAAGGCGAGCCTGCGTCCCACCTCGGGGTCGTCGAATTTCGGCCACAGCACGCCGGGGGTATCAAGAAGCTCGATGCCGCCGGAGATGGTGAACCACTGGTTGCCGCGGGTAACGCCGGGACGGTCGGCGACCTGCGCCTTGCCGCCCTTTGCCATGCGGTTGATGAAGGAGGACTTGCCGACGTTGGGAATGCCCACCACCATCAGACGGATGCTTCTGCCGCCCATGCCCTTGGATTCCCACACGGCGATTTTATCAGCGAGAAGCCTGCGCACCTCGTCGGCGAAGCGGTTCAGACCCTTGCCGGTCTTGCAGTCGCAGGCAATCGCCTTCGCGCCGGTGCCGGAGAAGTAACGGATCCAGCGGGAGGTTGCGTCGCTGTCGGCAATATCGGCCTTGTTGAGCAGCATGATGCGGGGACGGTGGGCGGTGATGCTGTCGATTTCGGGGTTGCGGCTGCTCAGGGGAATGCGCGCGTCGATGATCTCGACCACGCCGTCCACCAGCCGGATCGCTTGCTCCATACGGCGGCGGGTCTTGGTCATATGACCGGGATACCACTGGACGGATTGCGTGAAGCTCTCCTGACGCGGATCAAAGTCGCTCATCAGTCCAGACCTCCGACTCTCTCAAAGGGGTAAATTCTGAAAATCGCCTTGCCCATGATATATTTTTCCTCCACGAGACCGAGACCGGGGTCGCGGCTGTCGAAGGAATCGTTGCGGTTGTCGCCCATGACGAAGACCTTTCCCTTGGGGATAGTGAGGGGATATTCATAGGATTCGCCGGCGCGCTGGATGTCCGGATCGAGGATATACGTCTCGGTGAGCTTCACGCCGTCTACGGTGACGGCGTCGGTGTCGGCGTCGATGGAGATGGTCTGCCCCTCGACGGCGATCACGCGCTTGATCAGCGGCTCGTTGTCGTGGGAATTGGGCTGCGTGATGACCACAATATCCCCGTTTTGCGGTGTATAGAGTATGCTGTTAAGCACGATTCTGTCGCCCGAGGTGAGCGTCGGATTCATCGAGGGACCCGAAACGCTGACCACGCGGAACAGGAAGGTGAAGAGTATGACGACGATGGAAAGCGCGAAGGCGATTGCCTCCAGCCATTCGTACAGCTCCACGACGAATCCGGTCGTCTGATTTTCCTGCTTGTTGTTTTTCTCGCTCATGATGATCCTCCGTTGTTTATTTTATTATAATATTATACTACTAAATCCGCTGTATGGGAAGATGGTTTTGAAATTTTTTTGATTTTTTTCTGAATTATCTTTGAAGAAAAAGAGGCACTGTCCCGCAAAGAAAACAGTACCTCTTTTTTTGAAGCCTTTTGGATGTACAGTTGAAGTGCGCGGTGGAAGCAATTACTTCTTGATGCGCTCCTTGACCTTGGCGGCCTTGCCGACGCGGTCGCGCAGATAGTAGAGCTTGCTTCTTCTGATCTTACCGTGGCGGATGACCTCGATGTGGTCGACAGCGGGAGAATTCACGGGGAAGACTCTCTCGACGCCAACGCCGTAGGACACGCGGCGGACAGTGAAGGTTTCGGAGACGCCGCTGCCTCTGCGGGCGATGACGGTACCCTCGAACATCTGGATTCTTTCCTTTTCGCCTTCACGGATCTTGACGAACACCTTGAGGGTGTCGCCGATCTCGAACTCGATCGGCTCTTTTCTCATGCTGTCTGCTGAGATGGACTTCAATGCTTCTGCTGCATTCATAAAAAAACCTCCTGAAAATTTCAGACATTCATACAGCGCTCAGAACAGCGCTCAGAAGCGCCCAGAGGAATATCCGCTTTGATGGCTGCGCCGTTCAGCCGAAGCTGCGTACGCTGTGACAAATCCCCAAGCCTGCGCCGAAGAAGAACGCCGCAAGCCGGATAAGCCGCCGGATGGATGCACTCATACCGGCAACTTGTTAATTATATCATGTAAAATCGGAAAAAGCAATACCCTTGGAAAATTTTTTTTCGACATGCCGAAAAATCATGCAATTACGACTCTTCCTTGGCATTGCCGCCCTTTTTGTTGCCGTAATAGGGCTTGCCTCTGCTCCGGCGGGGCTTCTGACCGCCGCCCTTGAAGGGCTTTTCCTCTCCGGGGGCGGGCGCTGCCGCGTCGGGGTTCTCGCCGGATTCAGGGGGCTTGCCGCCCTTGCGCGGCTGGTTCCGGCGGTCGGGACGTCTGTTCGGACGGCGGGAGGGATTCTGCCTGCGCGGACGCGCGTCGTCCTCATATTCCTCATAGGCGCTGAGGGTGCCGGAAAGGCTTTCTTCAAAATCGACGCCGGAGTAATCGAACGCCGGCTTTTCCTCCTTAACGGGCGGGGGAGAGGGCTTCTTAGCGGGCTTGGACGCGGCTCCCTGCTTCTTTTCGGGCTGTGGGGCAGGCTCAGGCTTTTTGCTGTCGGGCTTTTTGTCGGGCTTTTTGCCCTGCTTTTTGCCGCCGCCGGTTTTCTCCGGCTTTCTGCCGCCGTCCTCCGGCTTTTTGTCGGCTTCGGGCTTCGGCTCCTGCCGTCCGGAAGGCTTCTGCGACGGCGGGATCTCTCCGGGTCTGGAAACGTCGGCGACGCGATAGGTCTTGGGAGGCGCTTCGTTGAGTCCGTCAAGGCGAACCTTCACCCTTCCCGCGACAAGCTCCCTGTCGACCACCACGCCGGGACCGTCGGGGGTCACGATGGCGGAGCCGATCTGAGGCAGCGTGCGCATCAGATCCTCATACGCGTCCTGCTCGTGCTTAAGACAGCACATCAGCCTGCCGCAGGTGCCGGAGATCTTGACGGGGTTGAGGGAAAGTCCCTGTTCCTTCGCCATCTTGATGGACACCGACTGGAAGTCGCCCATGAACTGCTTGCAGCAGAAGGGTCTGCCGCACACGCCGAGACCGCCGAGCATCTTTGCCTCGTCGCGCACGCCGATCTGACGCAGCTCGATACGGGCGCGGAACACGCTGGCGAGATCCTTGACCAGCTCGCGGAAGTCCACGCGTCCCTCCGCCGAGAAATTGAAGACGATCTTGCTGTTGTCGAAGGTGCATTCCACCTCCAGGAGGTTCATCTCCAGCCCGTGCGCCTTGATCTTCTGATTGCATATGTCAAAGGCCTTTTTCGCCTTGATTTTGTTTTCCTTGAGCCGCACGAGGTCGGCGTCGGTCGCCTTGCGGATGATGGTCTTGACCTCGCGGTTGAATTCGCTGTCGTCAATTTCGCGGCGGCTCATGACCACCTCGCCGCATTCCGTGCCGCGAACCGTTTCGACAATGACGTGACTGCCGACCGACAGCTCCTCGTCGTTGGGGCGGAAGTAATAGATCTTGCCGCCCTCCTTGAATCTTACTCCAATTATTTCAGACATTATTTCCTCCGTTGAAGAATGATTGCCAGCCTTGTATTGAAAAGGGGCATACTGATGTTGATTCTGAGCCAATCGCTCAGTTGATTGATTTCGTCGATCTGACGCATGATGACCTCCGGCGGAAGGGACGCGCCGAGACGGAGCGCGTCGGGGTCGGGGGCTTCGAGCGTGTCGCCCGCGCCGACTGCCGTCATGAGGGCGCAGCGGAGACGTTCACAGAGAATCTGACAGACCGTGCCGGCGAGCGCCCTGTCCTTGCCGACAGCGGCGCACCTGACGGCAAGCTGCAACTCGCTGCCGGAGCACATCGCGCCAAGAATGCCGGAGGCGATACCGTCCGCCCGCTCGGCGGCAAGGGAAGCGCTCTCGCTGCCCAGCAGACGCAGGGCTTCGCCGATATTGCCGCCGCTTACGGTGAGCGCGTGGGCGGCGGACGCGGCGTCCCCCGTGTGCAGCGTGCCGACGATGAAGGCGGCGCCCTCCCGCACATCGACGGGGTGGAGGGTGATAATCCTGCCGCGCGAACGGATGGTGGTGAGCAGGTTCATGGCAGAGCGGCAGGTCATGATGAACACGACGTGCGGCGGCGCCTCCTCAAAAATCTTAAGGAAGGCGTTCTGCGCGGCGGGGAGCATGGTGTCGCAGTCCTCCAGGATGAACACGCGTTTTTCGGCTTCATTGGGTGCGATCAGCGCGTCCTTGCGCATCGCGCGGATGGAATCGATAGAGATAGCGTTGATCTTGCCGCTGCCGAGGACATAGACGAGATCGGGGTGGATATTCTCACGCAGCTTGCGGCAGTGCGCGCACTCGCCGGAGAGCGGCTGGGAACAGCGGCACATAGCGCCGCGCGCGATGAGACGGGCAAAGGTGGATTTGCCGAGACCGTCCGCGCCCTCCAGGATGAAGGCGTGGGGGAGACGTCGGTTTTCCACCATTTCGCCGAGCGCGGCGACCGCCTCCTCATTGCCGCAGAATTCGCAAGCGATGCGCCGGGCGGCGGGACAAAGCGCCGTTTCGTTCAGCATTTAATGAAGTTCTCCACGTCAAGCACGAAGATTGCCGCGCCGCCGACCGTGACCTCGACAGGGACGCTCTTGAAGAGCGTGAAGTCGAATTCGGTTTCGTCGCCGACGGTCTGTTTTCTCTTGTGGGAGAAGGTTTTGATAATGCCGATGACCTCCTCGACCTTTTCATCGTCGGTGCCGATGAGGAAAGTGGTGTTTCCCGCCTTGAGGAAGCCGCCGGTGGTAGAGAGCTTGGTAGCGATATGTCCCTTGGCGGTCAGATTGTTGGCGACCGCCGCGCTGTCGTCATTATTGACTATGGCAAGCAAGAGTTTCATTTGAATTGACTCCTTTGAAGAATATTTAAAAATGCATGTATAATTATTCTAACACATTTATGCGCCGAATTCCAGTGTTTAACAGAATGTTTACGCATTTTTCGTCAATTTCCTCTCCCGGCATGACGACAGGCACGCCGGGGGGACAGGGACAGGCGGCTTCGGCGGCGATTCTTCCGGCGGCGTGAGCCGTGTCGATGACGAGGGAGGGACGCAGCAGGGCTTCACGCGGGGAAAGAATCCTGACCGGCAGCCGGTCAAAGGTACTTCCCGCGTCCGGAAGGGGATGTCCGTGGGGAAAATCGGCGATTGCCTGACGCAGGAGCCGGACGTCGCGTTCCGGATTGAAGGGCGTGAGAAGAAAAACGACGGCGCAGGCGTCGCTGTGTTCGCATTCGGCGCCGCGCTGCCGGAAGAAGTCCGCCGCGGCGTTTCCGCTCATGCCGAGGGGACGCGGGAGCAGCGTCAGCCGCACCGGGTCGCATTCGCCCTCCGGCAGACCGAAGCCCTTATTCAGCGCCAGCGCCCGCAGCTCCGCCACGGTTGCCGCCAGCCCGCGGAAGGCCGCCATTCCCTCGCGCTCCATCCAGTCCCTTGCGAGGTCGAGCGACGACATGATGAGGTAGGACGGACTGGTCGAGCCGAAGAGCGCCATAGCGGGCTTGATTCGGGGAATAGCGGCTTCCACGTTGCAATGAAGCCACGCGCCGCCGGTCAGCACGGGGAGGGTCTTATGCGCGGAGCATGCCGTCGCGGACGCGCCGAGCGTCAGCGGATGCCGTCCGAAGGAAATCAGATGCGTGCCATGGGCGTTGTCCACAAGCAGGGGGATCCGGTGAAGCCGGCAGACGGCGGCAATGGAAGGTATGTCGGACAGACAGCCGTAATAATCGGGGGAGGTGAGATAAACCGCGGACGCGTCGGGATGCCGTTCGATGGCATTTCGCACATCCTCCGCGCCAACCCTGCCGGGGAGACCGCTGCCCGCGTCGGGTGTGTGCAAAACCCAGACCGGGTCAATGCCAAGGAGGGCGCAGGCGTTCACGGCGCTGCGGTGGAGATTGCGGCAGAAGATCACCTTGCTCCCCGCGCCCGCGAAAGCCGCGAGCATGCCCTGTATGGCAAGCGAACAGCCGCCCGACGACACGGCGGTGTATTTTGCGCCGAAAAGCCTGGCAGCGGCGGCCTCCGACTGTCGGATGCAGCTCTCCGCTTCATAGAGGGAATCGGTGTCGGGCAGCTCGGTGAGGTCGAAGGCTTCGTCGAGCGGGAGGAAGGGACAATATCCCTTATGTCCGGGGGTGTGGAAGGAGGCTCTGTTTTTCTGCAGATGGGCTTGGAGCGCATCATACAGAGGGGTGGATGAAGGATTCTGCGGGTTCATATGACTGATGGATTCACCTTGTTTAAGTATAGGGTATAGATTTCGGCGTTTTCCCTGGGGTTATCGTAGAAATTCGGGCGGGTGCCGAGGCGGATGAAGCCGGATTTTTCATACAGGGCGCGCGCCGCCGTATTGGAGGTACGCACCTCGAGGGAGATTTCATGCAGCCCCGCCTGCCCTGCCCGGACAATGTGCGCTTCGATGAGCTTCGACGCGACGCCGCGCCCTCTGTAAACGGGCGACACCGCCACGTTGCAGACATACGCGCAGTCCCCAAGATGGTGAGCGCCCATGTAGCCCGCGACCTGCCCCTGTATCAGCGCCGTCAGGAAGACCGCCGACGGCACGTGCAGCTCCTCCGCGAGCGACGTTTCGCTCCACGGATCCGGGAAGCATGCCCGTTCGATTGCGGCGATAGCGGGGACATGTCCGGCTGTCATAGGAAGGATGGTAATTGTCTGATTCAAGTTCAATTCCTCCGGAGGCCGGCGAACGAAGAGGCACGCCGGATCGCTTAATGCTTCAGTTTTTTCCTCCGCACCGTTTCAACAGCCCGTCCACCTCGTGAAGAAGCTGATCGCGGCAGGCGCGGTACTCGTCCTCGTCGCCGCCGTAGGGGTCGGAAATATCGCCCAGAACGGCGATTTTGTCGTCGGGAATTCCGCATTGCAGCAAAATCCGCCGGTGGGACTCCGTCATGACGGCGAAAAGGTCGGTCTTTTCAGCGATCTCGGGATTGAGCCGCTGACTGCGGTGGTTCGTGAGGTCAATGCCGATTTCGCCGCAAACGTCGATGGCGTGCTGACTGGCGGGCGCGCCGTTGTACGTGGCAAGTCCGGCGCTGGCAACCGTGATGCCGCTGTCCGGGCAGTTTTCCCGGATCATCCTGCGGGCGATTCCCTCCGCCATCGGCGAGCGGCAGGTATTCCCGGTGCAGATAAAGGTGATATGCATACCGATGTCCTTTCTTTACGCTTCGCTATTTTGCAAAAGAATTTCCTCGCCGGGTTCGACGACAAGCAGGTTCGGGGAGTCGAACTGTCCGGCGCGCTCGCGGTCAAAGAATTTGTCCCCGCTGGCGGGAATGACGTGATAGGGAATATCGTGTCTGGCGCCGACCAGCCTCGCGCACTGGGCGGCCTCCTTCAGATCCATGTTGTAAACGCCGTCGCAGCAGAAGAAGGCGTAATCGATATGCAGCGCCGACAGCTCCGGCATTTGTTTCGTTTTGCTTGTATCGCCGGACACGTAGACCTTCACACCGTCGGAAAGCGTGAGAAGGTAGCCCACGCAGCTCTTCACATTGTGGTTGCGGTTGTACCCCGCCTCCACCGCCGTGACGGTGACATAGCCGAGGTCAAAGGTCTTGTGTTCGCCCTTGACGAGGGCTTCCTTATAGGTGATGACGCGGCAGCCGTCGGCGCGGCGTTTGATTTTGTCAAGCTGCGTGTGGTCGAAATGGTCGTGCGTCACCAGAATCAGGTCGGCGGGGGCGTCGTATTGTTTTCCGGCGTAGGGGTCGATATAGATGACCCTGCCCTCCGGCGTGGTGATCCGCAGGCTGGCGTGTCCCAGATAGAGCAGCTTGGCGGGCTGCGCGGTCTGACTCTCCGCGTCGTTCTGTCCGGCGGGGGAGACCGGCTTCTCCGAGCCGGAGGAAACCGCCGTCGTCCCGCCTCCCGCGCATGAGGTGAACGTCAGCAGCAGACACAGCGAGGTGAGAATGGCTTTCAATGATTTCATAAGGGAATGCCTCCTTGTGCTTTTGTGTTTTTTTATTTTGGAGAATGTATGATGGTCTTATTGGTGGATGTCCGGGCGCATGAAAAAACCGACCCTGCGCCGGGGGCGACTCACCCACCGCAAGCGGTCCCCCCTCCCTTTCAGGGAGGGTTTTTTTGGGAGGCTTATTGGTGGATGTCCGGGTGCGTGGAAAATCCGACCCTGCGCCGGGGGCGACTCACCCACCGCAAGCGG
>ONDC01000047.1 GCA_900316495.1 uncultured Eubacteriales bacterium | reverse complement strand
GCGGACATCGCGGACGGCTCCTGCGAATAGATGGCGCCCGCATGGTGCCACGGGGAACGTCCAATGCTCATCTCGTCTGCGTCGAGATAGAATCCCGAACCGGAAAAAGGACATTTTGTAATCGGCAGTCCTGACGATGCAGACCGGCTGAGATCGTATTTCAGCGTGTTGAATCTGACGCCCCTGAAATGAGGCTGAAGCAAACATTGCTCAAAATCCCCGAATTCCGCCCCAAGCATCTGACGCATCTCATGGATAAAATCCTCGTGAAGCTCTATGAGGGATCACCAACCCTTTCCGCAGACGCGTCATTTGTCGGAGCTGTATACGCATTGCCAAGCATCGTCACATAAGAACGATCACGAGAGACCACAATATAATCGTACAGTAAAACGCCTATCGATCTCATCGCTTCGGATACTGTCAGCGCAATGGCGTTGTCCTTCTTAGTGAGCTTCGCCATGCCCTTCGGATTATTCCTTGCCATCATCACATACGTCGCATTGGTTCCCATCACCATATGTACCATTGTCCGTATGTCGATTTCCTCGGGAGTCACGCTTCCCTCCTGCAGACAATGCCAGCTGAGCAGGAATTGTTTATTATCGAAAAAGAACACAAACAGTGATTCGACGGGGGCATACGACAGCTTTCTCAGCGCAAAAGCCGTGATGTTTTCTATACCACTGATAATCTCATTTTGTCGGCGATCCGTTATGTACGAGTCCATGAGGTCGGAAAACAGTCCCAGAAACAAAGCGGTATGCTCCCCCACGCCTTCCACCTGCATCAGCTTCTCCGGAGTAGCGCGGAACACCCCCTCCAGACTGCCGAACCGGTCAAGCAAAGAGTGAGCCAGCTCGTTTGTGTCCTTTTGAGGGATGGTGTAAAACAGCAGCATTTCAAGAATGTTGTGTTCCTCAAAGCCGTCAAGCCCATCATGAATAAAGCGTTCCCTCAGACGATCCCTGTGACCGCCATGCTTTTTCCCGTCTAAAGGCATACAATCATTCCTTATTATCAGTTAATAAGAACTTTGCTCAGTCTTTTCTTGATTCAATCAGCTCCCGCATAAGCGGAAGCATGTCCGACGCAAGATACAGCGAACCGCAGACCACAACCGCAGCCGCCTCATCCGTCATATCGAGCGCTAAGGAAGCCGCTTTTTTCAGGCTGTCTACCGGCTTGACTGTAACGCCCTCCCCTGCAAACTGCTGCGCGCAGGCTGATAGTTCCTTCGCGCTGAGCGCTCTCGGACTGTCAGGCGTGACGGTCAGCACCATGTCAAAGCGGGGGACGATTTCGGAGAGAGCGGATTCATAAGCCTTGTCCCGCAGCATGCCGATGATTCCCACGATGCTGCGTCCACCAAGAAGCGCGTCGATCGAATGACACAGCGCGTCGATGCCGTCGGGATTGTGCGCGCCGTCCACCACCACAAGCGGATCGTGGGAAATAATCTCAAAGCGCGCGGGGATGCTAGCCTTGGCAATGCCCGCGACGATCTTCTCATCCGACAGCTTCAAGCCGCGTTCGTTCAGTTCCCTGGCGGCGTTGACCGCCGTGATCGCGTTCTCCACCTGATGCGGTCCCGGCAGCGGCACCATCAGGCGTAGTCCGGCGTAATTCACCTCGGTCATGGTGGGCAGCATCGCCTTTACCGACACCGTGTCCATTCCGCTCACTGTCAGGGGACTTCCTATCTCGGCACATCTTCTGACGATCACCGAAACCACCTCGTGCCGCTGATTCGGGGCAAGCACGACCGGGCACCCGGGCTTGATGATACCCGCCTTTTCGCCCGCGATCTTTTCCACCGTATCGCCAAGGATGTCGGTGTGATCAAGGGAGATTTTGGTGATCACCGAGCAGAGCGGTTCCTTGATCACATTGGTGGAATCAAGTCTGCCGCCAAGACCGCATTCCAGCACCACCACGTCACATTCCTTTTCGGCAAACCAGAGAAATGCCACTGCCGTGATCAGCTCAAACTGCGTCAGGTTACAGCCGGATTTTTCAAGGAGGTCGTTGACCGTCTTGATTCTCGTCATATACCCGGCGAACTCCTCTTCGCTAATCATCTCGCCGTCCACCATAAACCGCTCGCGGAAGTCGATGACATACGGAGAGGTGAAAAGCCCTGTCCTGTAGCCTGCCCCGGTGAGAATCGACGCCAGCATGGTGCAGGTGGAGCCTTTGCCGTTGGTTCCTGCCACATGAACGCATTTCAGCCTGTCCTGCGGGTTCCCGAGGTACGTCATCATTTTTTCAATCCGCTCAAGACCGGGCTTGACGCCGAATTTGGCGGTGGCGTCCACATAGGCTCTTGCCTCTGTATAATTCACAAAAACACCTCGTTCAAGCGGTATTCCGGCGCAAGACAATGCCATTCACGCCGGAATACGCCCTTCAAAATGTGCAATGAAGAAATTATCTGAACTTTTCCATTGTCTCCAGAATGATCGCCTTGCGTTCCTCCGCCTTTCCAAGCTTGTTACGCTCGGCTTCGATGACGTTGGCGGGCGCTTTGGCGACAAATTTTTCATTGGCGAGCTTGCCCTGCAGCATGGCAATGTCCTTCTCCGCCTTTTCCAGCTCCTTGTGCAGACGTGCCAACTCCTTCTCCTTGTCCACCAGCTCATCAAGGGGAATGAGAATTTTCGCGCCGTCAGAGATAATCGTGACAGCGCCTTCAATGGCAAAGCTCTCGCCGACCTCCACCGCGCTGGCGGAAGCCAGCTTGTCAAAGAATTTCGCGCCGTGCGCGAAGGTCTCGCCGTAGGCGGTTTCGATGTAGATATGCGCCTTTTTGGAGGGCGGCACATTCATCTCGCTGCGGCGGGTACGGATCGCCTTGATCGCCGACATAATGCGCTCCATCTTCTCCGCCTCCTCCGCAAAGGAGAAGTCCTCCCTGTATTCCGGCCACTTGGCAAGCATCAGGGTTTCGCCCTCGTGGGGAATGATAGTGAAGATTTCCTCTGTGACGAACGGCATGAAGGGGTGCAGCAGCTTGATGATGTCGGTGAGGACGTAAAGCAGCACCGCACGGACGTCAGCCGCCGTTTTGCCGCCCGCGTTCAGACGGGTTTTGGCAAACTCGATGTACCAGTCGCAGTAGCAGTCCCAGATAAAGTCATAGAGCTTGGCGACGGCGACGCCGATGTCAAAATGCTCCATATTCTCGGTCATTTCCTTAATCAGGGTGTTGAGTCTGTCAAGAATCCACTTATCCTCTAACTCAAGCCTTTCGGGAATGGCGGGCATGTCGCCGTCCACGACGTTCATCATGACGAAGCGGGTGGCGTTCCACAGCTTGTTGGCGAAATTGCGGCAGGCCTCCACCTTCTTTTCGCTGTAGCGCATGTCGCTGCCGGGACTGATGCCATTGACCAGCGAAAAACGCAGCGAATCCGCGCCGTATTTGTTGATGATCTCAAGGGGATCGACGCCGTTGCCCAGCGACTTGGACATCTTGCGTCCCTCGCCGTCTCTCACGATGCCGTGTATGAAAACATTCTCAAAGGGCGACGCGTCCATATCGTGAACGCCGGAGAAGATCATTCTCGCCACCCAGAAGAAAATGATGTCGTAGCCCGTGACGAGCGTGCTTGTCGGGTAGAAGAAGTCCAGCTCTTCGGTCTTGTCAGGCCAGCCCAGAGTGGAGAAGGGCCAAAGCGCTGAGGAGAACCATGTGTCCAGCGTATCCTCATCCTGATGGATATGTGTGCTGCCGCAATGACAGCACGTTTCAGGCACGGTTCTGGCAACCGTGATCTCGCCGCAGTCGTCGCAGTACCACGCGGGGATTCTGTGTCCCCACCAGAGCTGACGGGAGATGCACCAGTCGCGGATGTTCTCCATCCAGTTGAAGTAAATCTTTTCAAAGCGCTCGGGGACGAATCTTGTCTCCCCGCTGCGGACCGCATCAATGGCGGGTCCGGCAAGGGGCTTCATTTTGACGAACCACTGCTTGGACACTCTCGGCTCGACGATGGTCTTGCAGCGGTAGCAGGTGCCGACGTTGTGCTTCATCGGCTCAATCTTCACAAGGAATCCGCCTGCTTCCAGGTCGGCGACGATAGCTTTTCGGCATTCCTCGCGGGTCATGCCCTCGTATTTGCCGCCCTGCTCATTAATGGTCGCATCCTCGTTCATCACGTTGATCACGGGCAGATCGTGACGCAGTCCGACCTCGAAGTCGTTGGGGTCGTGGGCGGGGGTAATCTTGACGACGCCGGTTCCGAAATCCATCTCGACGTATTCATCGGCGACAATCGGAATTTCCCTGTTAAAGAGCGGGAGAATACAGGTCTTGCCGATGAGGTGCTTGTACCGCTCGTCCTCCGGGTGAACCGCGACGGCGGTATCGCCGATCATGGTCTCCGGACGGGTGGTGGCAAGCTCCAGATACCCGCTGCCATCGGTCAGCGGATAGCGCAGGTGCCAGAGTTGATGATCCTCTCGCCGCGGTAGATCAGGCCTTCCTCGTACATCTTGTTGAACACCTCAGTAACCGCCTTGGAGCAGCCCTCGTCCATCGTGAAGCGCTCGCGCTCCCAGTCGCAGGAGGAACCCATTTTTTTCAGCTGGTTGACGATTCTTCCGCCGTATTCCCTTTTCCAGTTCCAGACCTGCTCCAGGAATTTCTCTCTTCCCAGATCCTCCTTGCTGACGCCCTCCTTGCGGAGCTTTTCCACGACCTTTACCTCGGTCGCGATGGAGGCGTGGTCGGTGCCGGGAAGCCACATGGCGCAGTAGCCCTGCATTCTTCTCCAGCGGATCAGTATATCCTGCAGGGTGTTGTCAAGGGCATGACCCATGTGAAGCTGTCCGGTAATGTTCGGAGGCGGCATCACGATGGTGTAGGGCTTTTTGCTGCGGTCTATTTCGGTGTGAAAGTAGCCCTTTTCCATCCAGTTCCGGTAAATTCTGTCCTCCGCCTCCTGCGGTTCATAGGTTTTCGGCATTTCCTTTGCCATGAGAATCAGATCCTTTCAATAATATGGGGTAAGGAAGTAGATTTATCGGGATAAACGCTTTTCCAAGAGCGCTCCGGAGGTTGCGCGGAAATAAAAAAAGCCCACCGCAAGCCGAATTGACATTCGGCTCAGGGCGAACTGATCCAGTCCGTGATACCACCTGAATTTGCGCGTTTTCAGAAACGCGCACACTCTGCCGGATACGGGATTGCCAATCACACAATCCGATACCGCCTTCTATGATAACGGTGAAGCTCCGTTGGAGTCTACTGAGGTTTTTTCAGAAGAAAACCGTTACACCGGAATCTCCGAAAAGCACCCGTTCATTCCAAAGCTCCGAGGCTACTTCACCGCCGCCTGCATCAAGACTTGCACCCTCCGTCTCTTCTCTGACGCCGCCGCTCCACAAAGCAACGACTGACACGGTGTGACAGCTACTACTCCTCATCAAAGCCTTATCCTAATATTGTGTGCATTATAACACCTGAAACGCGTTTTGTCAATATGTTTTGATAAAAATCCGGCGGTAAAAACGCGCGTCACGTTTCTCCGCCGGATTGATAATGATAGATTACTCGGAATCGGATTCGTCGTCAATGATCTTTTCATCGGATGCAGGCGCTACCGTTTCATCAGCGGCTTCATCCTCAAAACCGTCATTTTCTCCGTTGTCGTCACTGTCGTCGGAATCATCCTCGGAAGCGGCAGGCTCGGGAAGGTCAAAGCCAAACATTCTGACGTTCGTTGCGCCGCTCTTCACAAACCTGTCAAATCTGTAAAGCGTAAAGAACGCAAACGCAACCGCTACAAGCAGAATCGCCACGCAAACGACCAGCGCGATGTTCAGCGGAGACAAAGGCTCCTTCATGCCGCCGATCTTGATGGAATTGATCATTTCATTGAGTACGTCGCGGTCGTTCTGATCGGGATTAGTGGCATTGATCTGAACTACATACTTATACTTGCCGATCACGGTACTCAGTTCATAGTCAACATACTTGTTCTCGCCGTCCTGATTGGAATCCTTGATGAACATGTAGGTGATTCCGTTGATCTTCTCAAAGCTGCCCTTGGCACTTGTATTACCAGTCGACGCAATTCTCTGGGCAATCAGTTCATCCTGCTGCTCCTTGGTGAGCTTGGCATAATCACTGTAATAAGCGTCAAGCGGGTTGAGCTGTACGATCACACCGTAGACGGTACACTCGTTGGTGTAATTGCTGTTATAATACAGGAAGATGTTGCTGTTGATCAGTGAGCTGCGGTTGTATCCCATCTCCATCAGCTTGCTGTTTTCATAATCCTTTGAGGAGCTTTCGACGGTAAGCAGCTCTCCCTTCGGCACCAGCATACTGAAATTGGTCAGCTTGACCTTAGCCATACGAAGATCATCCTTTTTCAGATCGCAGCCCGAAACAGCGGGAGTCACCGCTGCCGTTAACGTCTCGTCCTCTTGGGTTTTCTCGGCAAAAACGGTCATGCAGAAAATGCTCGTCATAAGCACCAGCACAAACACAGCGAGAGTCGTGATTAATTTCTTGTTTGTTCTCATTAATTTAACCATCCTTAAAATAAAATATATACTCAAAGCTTATCCATTATTTCTTTTAGATAAGCCTTAAAGCCTTCGCTGACCTCGGGATGCTGAAGCGCCACGTCCACCGTCGCCTGAAGAATGCCCAGCTTATTCCCCATATCATACCGCTTGCCCTCAAAGTCAACCGCCGTCAGTCCTTTGGTCTTGGCAAGCTGCGCAAGGGCGTCGGTAAGCTGTATCTCATTGCCGGCTCCGGGAGGGGTGTGATCGAGAATATCAAATATTTCGGGGGGACATACGCATCTGCCAAGAATGGTGTAATTGCTGAGCAGATCCTCTACCCTCTTCACCTTTTCCACCAGATCGGTGCATTTATAAATATTTGTCTCGCCCTCGAGCGGCTCCAGCTTAAGCGAGCTGCCTCTCATAACGATTTCCGGGGGCATCTCCTTGGTGCCGACAACGCCGAGACCGTATTTCTCATACGCGCGGCAGAGCTGAGCCGTAACAGGTTCATCGCCCAGAATAACGTCGTCTCCGAACAGAATCGCAAACGGCTCGTCGCCGACGAAGGAACGTGCGCAATTGACGGCATGCCCCAGACCCTTGGTCTCCTTCTGGCGGACAAAGCAGATATTGGCCATTTTTGTCAGCGCAACGACCTGATCGTAGGTTTCCTTCCTGCCTGCGGCAAGGAGGCGTTCCTCCAGCTCGGGGGTACGGTCAAAATGGTTTTCAATATCGCTCTTTCCGCGGTTGGTAATGATAAGAATATCAGTAATACCGCTGGCAACAGCTTCTTCCACGATATACTGAATGGCAGGCTTATCGACTATCGGAAGCATCTCCTTGGGCATTGCCTTGGATGCGGGAAGCACACGGGTACCGAGTCCGGCTGCGGGAATCACTGCTTTGCGCACTTTATTACTCATATTTTTATCAGCGTCCTTTATGTTTATTTCTAAAATTATATCATATTACCGCAATAAATTCAACAGATTTCATAAAAATTTAAAACAAAGTTCCCCTCTCCGTTATATACAAAATCGCCAAATAACACACGATCATGGAAATGGCGGGCAGCATGGTAAGACCGCCCTTTTCCTCCAGCGCACGGTTGAAATCATCGGCAGAACCCTTTTTCCGGGAGACCTGGGCGTTGATTGCCTTGATCTTCTTTGCGCAGAAATTCAGATACAGACGGTTGCCGAACAATCCGGAGATGATCATGATGACCAGTTCAAGCCCCGACAGCACCAGCGAAATCATATAGCCAAGCGCGAGACGGTTGCCCGAAAGTCCTTCAAAAACGCTCGCAAAATACGCTTGATACAGAGAGGAAGCGATCACGGACATAATCATGGCAATTCCCGGCAGGTACATTCTCCGGGAAACAAACCAGAAGCCATGGGTGAAAAACGCGGTGATATTAAAGCTGACGGGACTTTTACTGCGGGACATTCTGAGAAAGCGCGGAATGTAATAAATCCACATTCTGCCCACAAAGCGTTTGTAATCCCCTGCCGGCACCCCCTGAATTTTTTCTGCGGGATCAAAAGGAAAAAGCTCCTCAAGCCTGGCTTCGTCGCTCATATCCGAAAAAGAATCAGGCTCTACGTATTTGTAATAGCCGCAGTACTCGCAGTACTTCTCGCTCTTTTTGGTCATTTTTCCGCAATTGGGACACCTTTCAGTCTCATCGTCCCCCGAAGCGAGGGGTTCCTTTTCGCTGTCAGGAGGAAACTTAACATCTCCTATATACATTTTCTCCGGATGCCATTCATAGCCCTCCGCATGCTTTTCCTCGCAGGCGCAGTGCCCCGTTTCCTTCCAGCAGTCCCTGTGATGCGGCGCGCCGCACGCCGGACAAACCACTACGTCTGACTCTTCATCAAACGGCTCCCCGCACATGGCACAAGACATTTTTTTATAATCCTTCATAAACCATCGGACAATTCCCTTACACGAAACGCCCTGAAAGCACCTCCGTCATGGATCAATTACATATCAGATATAGGCAAATATAGGCAAAAATCAGTAAATTAAAAGTATTATACACCAATCTTCTCACATAATCAAGTAAAAAATTCCAAAATCAGTTCACAAAGACCTTGCACCTTGCGGTGGCGCCGCTTCCGGTCTCTATACAGATATAGCACGTTCCGGCTGAGAGCGCCGTAATAAGACCGTCTTCCCTTACGGAGGCAACGTCCTCATCGGTCGAATACCATCTGATCGTGTCGTTGCAGTCCTCCGGCTGAACCGTAAAGGGAACGGAATCCTTTTCGCCTGCCTTCAGCGAGAGATCGGTTTTGCTCAAAGCAATGGAATCGGCTTTTTTCATCACGGTTATCTCAACCGTTGCTGTGATGCTCTCTCCGGTGACATCATTCGTCAGCTTCGCCGTTATGAGAGTCGTCCCCTGCGTTCTGCCCTTGACAGTTCCCCCGGTTGTGACACGCGCGATCTCTTCATTCCCGGAGCTCCATTCCAGTTTATCCGTGGAATCTTCCGGCAGGATGATGGCTTCAAGCGACTGCGTCTCTCCGATATAAAGACTGCCTTTGTCCGGCTTGATCTCTATGGATTCCGCAGGAAGCCTGACCTGCACCTGACACTTGGAAATGAGATCCCCGCCTGTACGGCAGTTGATGATACACTTACCGGGTCCGACAGCCGTGACAAGACCGTCCTGATCCACAACGGCTACCTTCTCGTCGGTGGAATTCCAGCTGCACCCTTCGGTGGTTTCAGGGGAATAGGATGGGCGCACAATCGAATGCAGCTTGCTTGCCGTTCCGCAATTGAGCGTCAGCTTTTTCACGTCAAGCTTCAGCTCCTCGGCGTGTGTCAGCACATTGACCCGGCATTCCGTTCTCAGGCCGCCGGCCGTCTCCGCACTGATAAC
This sequence comes from uncultured Eubacteriales bacterium, assembly GCA_900316495.1. Taxonomy (GTDB): domain Bacteria; phylum Bacillota; class Clostridia; order Oscillospirales; family Acutalibacteraceae; genus RUG762. The sequence goes on along the minus strand of ONDC01000047.1, from coordinate 24,167 downwards.
AGCGCTGCCGAAGGATCTTCCCGTCACCTTTCCCTTTGAATTGACCGATGCCACATTGGGATCCGACGACTTCCAGATTATTCTCTGTTTTGAATTCTCAGGCACGGGAGATACTTTCAGATTAAACTGCTTTCCCTGAAAAACATCCCTTGTCTCCCTGTCAAGCGAAATGCTTTCGGCAGGAATGACGCAGCTGACGGACACCGAGCTTCTGAGACCGCTCGCAGCTTCGGCGGTCAGCGTGCATTTTCCCTGACTCACCGCCGTGATCCTGCCGTTTTCGTCTACAACCGCTATGCCTTCATCGTCGCACGACCATGTAACGGAATCCGTGGAAAACGACGGCGTGAAGCTTTTGGCGACAGCGGCACTCTGACCGATCAAAAGCTCTTCTTCCGGCGCGGAGAGAACCAATTCAGACGGCTTTTCCGTTACGGTGACGAGGATTTTATGCTCACTCCCGTCAGGCATCATGCAGGTGATAATAGCTGTCCCCCGGTTGTGCGCGGTGACCCTTCCCTCCTCCGTCACCGTGGCAACTGAGGGTAAAGAGGAATACCAGAAGCGGTTGGAGGCAAAAATCGGATCCATTATCTGACTGAAAACAGAGCTTAACTCCTCGCTCTCTCCGGCATAAATCAGGCGTGACTCATACTTTTTTTCTTTGCTTTTGCCGATGGCGTCGGATGATACAACGATCACCTTAATCGTCTTCGGCTCAAAGCCGACAGCCGACACAGTGACCTCGGCGTCCCCCTGCGAAACAGCAGTCAGCCTTCCGGCTCTTACCGTCACCACCGACTCATCGGCGGAGCTCCAGGTCACCTCCCCCTTCCTCTGCGACTCAAACGCGCAGGTGAGAGAAAAAGACCTTCCCTCGGCAATCACAACGCGATCCGAGCTGACAAGCAACGTGGAATCATAATTGCGCAGGGAAAGCTCGCGCTCCAGGCAGTATTTTTCGGCGCAGCTATCCCCTGACGCAAAAAATCTCACATACTCCGCCTTTTTCAGCTTTCCATCGGACAGATAAACGCCGACGGCAGCATTCCCGATTTCCTTGAGACTGTCCGGCAACGAAAAGGACACCAGATCCGTACAGCCCAGAAAAGCGCCTCTTCCGACGGAAACAAGTCCCTCGCGCAGCTCCGCTCCTGAAACGCCACGGCATCCCGCCGCAGCAAAGTCCCTGATTTCAAGAGCCTCGCCGGTCACCTTCAGGGTTCCTTTTTTTCCGGCGGGGCAAAGGAGCAGCGATGTTCCGTCCTTGCTGTAAAGACATCCGTTCACAGAAGCATAATGCTCGTTTTCTTCGGACACCGTGAACTTCGCAAGAGACGTACAACCGCTGAAGGCGCCGGCTCCTATACTGCCGACACTTCTACCGATAACCGCCTCTGTCAGGGCGGTACATCCTTTGAAGGCGATGGAAGAGATCTCGCTCAGGCTGTCAAGCTCCGGAATTTTCTTTAAGGAAGAACAGTCTTCAAAGGCCGACACACCGATCTTATTGATCTCCGACCCGCACTCCACTTTTTCAAGAGACGTGCAGGCGCGAAACGTCTCAGGCCGTATTTCTGAGACGCCGCTTCCCAGCACGGCCTTTTTCAGCGACGTGCATTTCACGAATGCGCCCGCCCCCAGATCCTTCAGAGACGGAAGATCGACGCTCCGGATAGACTGACAGCCCATGAACGCCAAGTCGCCGATCCTCTCAAGATGATCGCCAAAGGACACGCTTTCGAGCATACCGCAGCCCTCAAACGCACTGTCGCCGACCGACCGGAGAGTCGATGGAAACGCGACGCTTCTGAGATGAATACATTCATAAAAAGCAAAGCTGCCGATCTTTGTCAGCCCCTCGGAAAAATCCGCCCCCGTGATGGAACGGCACCCGAAAAACGCCCCGTCCCCCACGCTTGTCAGCGAAGAGGGGAAGGACACGCTGCTCAGACCGATACAGCCGCGGAACGCGTATTTGCCGATTTCCGAAACGCCCTCCGGGATCACGACCGAGGTAAGGTACTTATTCCCGCAGAACGCCTCCCGGCTGATCACCCTCACGGACACGCCGCCAAGCGTATCGGGAATCGCAACATCCGTCTCTCCGCCGTCATACCTGGTAACGGCCGCATATCGCACATTGCTTTTGTCCGTATAAACCGAATAGACCCATTGAGCCTCCCTGAGATTCACGGAATCGATCGAAGGCGCTGTCGTTTCCTTTTCGGCTCGCACGGATGGCGCAGACGCACAGAAAACGAACAAAGACAACAATAATGCGGATAAAAATACGTACACAGCTCTTTTGGTTGTACGTGTAATCTTTATGTTATTTAACAAATCGGAACAGATCATATTGTCCTCCGGCATTTTACAGATTATAAAACTTTAATCTATTACATCTATTATAAACAATAATTCCGAAAAGTCAACGGAATACACAGAATCATAATATTTATTTGTTCGAGATTCTTCCTACGGTCAGCGGAAAGCGGGGAATTGATTTCTTAACGCATCTGATTGATATTTTGTAAGACGAAAGATTTATATTCTCTTAACATTATTCATGTAAGCTTGTTTTGCTGTAGCAATTCTGACAACAAAGGTGAACGCAAATGAAAGCAATTATCTTATCCTGCAATACCGGTGAAGGTCACAATACGGCAGGCAAAGCGATCTATCAAAAATTTCTGCAACTGGGCGTCGAATGCGATTTTGTGGACACACTCGCCATCGCTGGCATGAGGGTCTCCCGCACGGTCAACAATTCCTATGTGGGTATCACCACCTCCGTTCCCGCGGTTTTTGGCATGATGTATTCCATCGGCAGGGCGGTCAGCGACCTCAACACAAGGCATCTCCACATCAAATCGCCGGTTTATGCCGCCAACACGCTTTACCGCAAAAAGCTGGCGGGCTTCATCAGAAATGGCGGCTATGATGTGGCGGTCATGCCGCATCTCTTCCCCGCCGAGTGTCTGACGTCTTTGAAAAAACACGGGGCGCTGGATATTCCCTTCATCTGCGTGGCGACCGACTACGCCTGCATTCCCTTCTGGGAGGAAACAAAGCCGGATTATTTTGTCATTCCGCACAGGGAGCTTGCCGAGGATTTCTATTCCCGCCGGATCCCGGAGGAAAAGCTGCTGCCCTTCGGCATTCCTGTCAGTGACGCCTTCAGGGAAAAGACCGATCGCGCCGAAGCGCGCGCCGCGCTGGGACTGCCCGACGACAAGCCGATTCTCCTCATGATGTCCGGCAGTATGGGCTTCGGGGGGCTGGAGGAAATGACACGCGCGCTGTACCGGAAATTTGAAGAAAATGTGCGGATCATCATTCTCTGCGGAAGAAACGAATCCATGAGAACGCATCTGAGCGAGGTCTTTGCCGATATTTCCGACGTGACGCTGCAGCCCTTTACTGACAAGGTCGCGCTGTTCATGGACGCCGCCGACATGGTATTCACCAAGCCCGGCGGACTGACCTCCACCGAGGCGGCGGTCAAGAACGTGCTGCTGGTGCATACCCCGCCCATTCCTGGCTGCGAGACTATCAACGCGGCGTTTTTCTCCTCCCGCGGCATGTCGGTCTGCGCGGGAGCCAACGCGTCGCCCGACGCCATCGCGGAAACGGCCTACGCGCTGTGGCTTGACAAGGACGCACAGCAAGCCATGCTACAGGCGCAGAGGGACAACATCCATCCCGACTCCGCCGACGAAATTTGCAGATTTATCCTCGAAAAATATTCCAAATAAATTGACAGAACGGCAGCACTGTGTTATAATGTCTGCCGCACGGAGGTTTTTCAGAAATGCTCACTTATCTATTCTGGACAGTCGTGTCCTTCTTTTCGGGAAGCGTGATGTACAGCTATCTGATTCCGAAGCTGTTTTACCGGAAGGACATCACCAAAATCAGCAAGGACGGCAATCCTGGCTGCGGCAATGTGTTTACATGCATCGGGATTCCCTGCGGAATCATCTGCCTGCTGCTGGAGCTTGCAAAGGGCGCCGTCCCGATCTGGCTCTCATTGCAGTACGTCAGCCCCGACAACATCATGTTTGCCGGAGTTTTAGCGGCTCCCGTTCTTGGGCACGCTTTTTCTCCCATGCTGAAAAACCACGGCGGAAAGGCAATCGCCGTCACCTTCGGCACTTATATCGGTCTTTGTCCGCATTCGCTTCTTCTCTTTCTGCTGGCGATCCCGTTTGTTTTCTTTTCCACCGCGCTGCGCATCACGCCTCACAGTCTGAGAGTCATGACGACCTATGCAGTGACGCTGGGCAGCTCCTTCTTTTTTGAAGAAAGGATCTCGCTCCTTCTGGGAACCGCCATTATCACCGCCGCCGTCATCTATCGGCACATAGGCGATTATCTACGCCGTGAAAAGCGGCAGTACGGCATTTACATATTCTCCTTAAGGCTCTTCGGGCGGGCATCCGGCGAACAGGAGATCTCCCGCACGGGCAAAGCATAATTTTTTTCTGTTAGGACGGTCTGATTTTATGGGTAACACACAACAACACAGCAATAAGCTCGGCTTTATCGGCGCCGGCAATATGGCAACCGCCATGATGAGCGGCATTGTTGCCGGGGAGATTTTCGCTTCCGGAGAGATTATTATGTCGGACGTAAGCAGCGACCGTCTCGCGTTTTTATCCGAAAGATACGGCGTGAACGTCACGTCTGACAACCGCGAGGTCGCAAAAACAGCGGAGGTACTGATCCTCGCCGTGAAGCCGCAGTACTACACGCAGGTGATCACGGAAATCGCGCCCGTCGTCACGGGTGATCAGATCATCGTCACCATCGCGCCGGGACAGACGCTTGCTTCTCTCGCAGAACGCTTCGGCAGCGACGGTCTGAAGATCGTCCGCACCATGCCGAATACGCCTGCCATGGTCGGCGCGGGAATCACCGCCGTCACCCCCAACGCCAATGTTACCGCGCAGGAGCTGCAATACGTGCAAAAAATCCTCGGCGGCTTCGGACTGTCGGAGGTCATCAGCGAGAATCTGATGGACGCGGTCGTATCCGTCAGCGGCAGTTCTCCGGCTTATGTATTCATGTTCATCGAGGCAATGGCGGACGCGGCGGTCGCCGACGGAATGCCCCGCGCACAGGCGTACCGCTTTGCCGCGCAGGCTGTCATGGGCAGCGCCAAAATGGTGCTGGAAACCGGCAAGCACCCCGCGGAGCTGAAGGACATGGTCTGCTCTCCCGCCGGAACCACTATTGAAGCCGTTCGCGTACTGGAGGAAAAGGGCTTCCGCAGCGCGGTCATCGAGGCAATGAAGGCGTGTACAGAGCGTTCACGATCCTTAGGGAAATAACATTTCCCTCGGAAATAACATTTCCCTCGTAAAAACCTCCTCAAAATCTTGCTTCATTCAGCAGGACGCATGCTCCGGATTTCTTCGGACATTGCGCCCTGTTTTTTTATTCACGCTCAAGCAAAAATAGGCAAAAGGGAAATAATCATAAAATGGCATATTTTGTTTGACATTTTCCCCTGAATCTTTTATAATAAAAGTCTGATGAATCTCAGGCAATTCCGGCAGCGTATAATAATGAAAATAAAAACGTAAAGGAAAATGAAAATGGGTTATTTAGAAAATGAATCAGGGTGTTGTAATGGCAGCTGCGGCGTTTGCGACAGCTGCGGCGTTGACCTTTCCATGCCCGACTTCGCAGAGCTGCACGAGGAATGCGGCGTTTTCGGCATTTATTCCTACGACAGGGAAATAGCGATCGCCCCGTGCGTCTATCACGGACTGGTAGCCCTGCAGCACAGAGGTCAGGAAAGCTGCGGCATTGCCGTCAGCGATGACGGTAAATTCAGCCATTACAAGGACATGGGACTTGTCAGCGAGGTCTTCAACAAGCAGAAGCTGGACGAGCTTGTCGGGCAAATCGCCATCGGTCATGTGCGCTACTCCACCGCCGGCGGCTCTGTGGCGGAAAACTGCCAACCCCTCGTCATGCGCTATGTCAAGGGCACGCTCGGCTTTGCCCATAACGGCAACCTCACCAATGCCTACGAGCTGCGCAGAGAGTTGGAGGAACGCGGCGCGATATTCCAGACCACCATTGACTCGGAGGTCATCGCCTACTTAGTCGCCAGAGAAAGACCCAAGACCCATAAGGTCGAGCTTGCCGTCAAACAGGCGATGAAGCAGCTTCACGGCGCTTATTCCCTGTTGGTCATGAGTCCCCGCAAGCTGATCGCCGCCCGCGACCCCAAGGGCTTCCGCCCGCTCTGCATGGGGCGCATCGGCAACGACATCATTTTTGCCAGCGAAACCTGCGCCCTCGACGCGGTCGGCGCGCAGTTCATGCGCGACGTTGACCCCGGCGAGATCATCACCTGCGACGAGGACGGCATTCACAGCGACCGTTCGCTCTGCAAGGGCGATATTGCCCACTGCGTCTTTGAATACATCTACTTCGCACGCTCCGACTCGGTAATCGACGGCGTTTCGGTCTATGATTCCCGCAGACAGGCGGGAAGGCAGCTCGCCAAGCAAAAGCCGGTCGATGCGGATATTGTCATCGGCGTTCCCGAATCGGGCATTGACGCGGCAATCGGCTATGCCGAACAGTCGGGCATTCCCTATGCCAAGGGTATCGTCAAAAACAGCTACATCGGGCGCACCTTCATCAAGCCCGATCAGTCGCAGCGCACCAACGCCGTCCGGCTGAAGCTCAACGCGCTGCGCTCCATCGTCAACGGGCGCAGAGTGGTCATGCTGGACGATTCCATCGTGCGCGGCACCACCATGCACCGCATCGTCAATATGCTACGCGAAGCGGGCGCGAGCGAGGTGCATGTCAGAATCAGCTCCCCCGCCTTCCGCAACCCCTGCTTCTACGGCGTGGACATTCCCTCGAAGGACGACCTCATCGCCAACCAGCACACCGTTGAGGAGATCGCCGAGATCATCGAGGCCGATTCCCTCGATTTCCTGGATCTTGACGCCATTGTCAAGCTCACCTGCGGCAAAAAGCTCCCGCTCTGCACCGCCTGCTTTGACGGTCGCTATCCCGACGGCATTACCTCCCACCACATGAACAAGGACGACGAGATTTTATAAAAATTTGATCATAAAGGACTGACCGCTAATGAAAGACATCTATGAGACCCCGCTCGGCTCCCGCTACGCAAGCAAAGAAATGCAGTATCTTTTCTCCCCCGACATGAAGTTCCGCACATGGCGCAGGCTTTGGATCGCCCTCGCCGAGACCGAGCAGGAGCTTGGTCTTGACATTACCCCGGAGCAGATCGAGGAATTAAAGGCACATGCCGAGGACATCAATTACGAGGTCGCGCAGGAGCGCGAGAAGATTGTCCGCCACGACGTGATGAGCCATGTCTACGCCTACGGTCAGCAGTGTCCGAAGGCGGCTGGCATCATTCACCTTGGCGCCACCTCCTGCTACGTCGGCGACAACACCGACGTGATCGTGATGAACGAAGCAATGAAGCTCATCCGCAAGAAGCTTGTCAACGTCATCGCGGAGCTTGCGAAATTCGCCGATCAATATAAGGAGCTTCCCACGCTCGCCTTCACTCACTTCCAGCCCGCCCAGCCGACCACCGTCGGCAAGCGCGCCGCGCTCTGGCTGCAGGATCTTGTGATGGATTTGGAGGACGTGCAGCACCAGATCGACGGGGCTAAGCTGCTTGGCTGCAAGGGCACGACAGGCACACAGGCGAGCTTCCTGGAGCTTTTTGACGGCGACCACGCCAAATGCCGCGAGCTTGACAGGCGCATCGCTGAAAAAATGGGCTACACCGGCTGTTTCGCCGTTTCGGGACAAACCTACAGCCGCAAGCTGGACAGCCGCATTCTCAATGTTCTCTCCGGCATCGCGCAGTCCGCTACCAAATTCTCCAACGACATCCGCCTTCTCCAGCACCTCAAGGAAATCGAGGAACCGTTTGAGAAGGGGCAGATCGGCTCCTCCGCCATGGCATACAAGCGCAACCCCATGAGAAGCGAGAGAATCGCCTCCCTTGCGAGATACGTCATGGTGGACGCGCTTAATCCCGCCATCACCGCCGCGACCCAGTGGTTCGAGAGAACCCTCGACGACAGCGCCAACAAGCGCATCTCCATCCCCGAAGCATTCCTCGCGGTGGACGGCATCCTCAGTCTTTACCTCAATGTGGTGGACGGTCTGGTGGTTTATCCCAAGGTCATCGAACAGCGGCTCATGAAGGAGCTGCCCTTCATGGCGACCGAGAACATCATGATGGACGCGGTCAAGCGCGGCGGCAACCGTCAGGAGCTTCACGAGCGCATCCGCGTGCATTCGATGGAGGCGGGCAGGCAGGTCAAGGTCGAGGGGAAGGAAAACGACCTTCTGGAAAGAATCGCCGCCGATGAAGCCTTCGGCGTGACGCTCGACGAGCTGAAAAATATTCTTGACCCGGCAAAGTACGTCGGCAGAAGCCCCGAACAGGTCACAGAATTCCTCACTGAATGCGTCAATCCCCTTCTTGAGCAGTACAAGGACGAGCTTGGCGTGACGGTTGAAATCAACGTATAATTGATAGTAACACCTTGTCGGCATTTCAGGTTATGGCATGACAAGGTGTTTAATTTTTTTAAATTTTTATAAAAATCAACTATTCAGTATTTTTTTGGAGGAATCAACATGAAATGTCCATTTTGCGGCGTGGAAATTGACGACGGCTCGTTTTTTTGCACCTCCTGCGGAAACAAGTTAATAGAAAGCCCCGCCGACAAAGATGAAAACGATAACCTTCCTGAAGCTGATAATCTGACTGATCTGACAATTTGCTTCGACGAAATCAGCAATACAGAGACGACAGCGACTGACGACGAAAACGGCGATGCCTTAATGGAAGACGTCTCTGATGAGTCTGACGAAGAAGCGGATGAAGAAGCCTTTGATGAATCAGATGAAAATCGGCCTGAAAACAGCGAAGCAACAGAGGAAGAAGCAAATGAGGATCAGGAATCCGGGCAGCCCGAGGATGAGGAAATCTCCGACGAACTTGCCGTTCAGGAAGAGCAGGCTCTCACGTCAGACGCAAACGGAAGGCTCTCGCTTGCCGTTATTCTGCTTTCCGCGGCACTGCTTGCCATGATCGGCTTCCTGCTTCTGGACAAGGTGCTTTCCCTGACTCCCGCCGATTCCCGCGCGACCACAATTCAAATCGTCTCCCAATCCGAAGACGTCAAGATCAAGGCAGGCACGCTCACAGAATTCTTTGTCGATGCGCGGGGCACCAACCTGACCTATCAGTGGTACGTCAAAAAGAGCGGTGAACAGATGTGGCACGTGTGGAAGAATCATGACATGCCCAAAACTGCTTCCAAGGCGAACGAAACCTGGGACGGCATGCAGGTCTACTGCATGATCGTCGATAACAACCGCACCTCACTGGCCTCTGACATTATCACCATTACGATAGAAAAATAAACCTCCCTCGCACCGCAATGATCATATACCTATATGTATTTGCGGTGCGTTTTTTATCTTGAATGCATTACATCTGTACAAATCAATTCAATCAAGGATAAAGGATCATGAAACAAAATCTGAAAAGGCTTTCCAAAATCATTTCCGCAGCGGCGATTTTTCTGATAATGCTTCTTTCAGGATGGTTCGGATACCAGAACAAGGGCGGTACGGTTCCAATAGATGCTGTTTCGTCGGAGGGCGAACAATCTGCCTTTGATCTGCGTGCTAACGAGGAATCCGACGGAGCCATCAACGAAATCTCCACCTCGGATTTATCTTCATCCGAGACAAGCACCCCTGAAGGGACAGTCTCATCGGACACCGAAGCCCAGACCAATATTCCGCTCTCCACTGAAGAAACGGTCACTGTAAAGATCGTCAAAATCAACAAAACAACAAACGTCCGCGCAGAGGACAGCGATACGTCCAGATTAGTGGCAACTCTGAACTCAGGAGCCGAAGTGGAATATATTTCCGAGAGTAAGAAAAGATACAAAATTCAATATGCCGGAAGCAAGACAGGCTGGATTATAAAAGCCTGCGGCGATATTGCCGAAAAGAAGGTGGTCGTCAAGCACATTCCCGTCTTCACCTCCGGCGATCCGATCAGCATGAAGGGCACGAAGGAGGGCGACGACATTGCCGCCATTCTGAAAAATTACACAACCACCGGCGCCTCTGTTGCCATAATCAAAAACGGCACCGTCGCGTATACATTCGAGTACGGATACGCCAACAAGCAGAAGAAGCTCAAGGTAAATGAGAACACAAAATTCAGGATTGCCTCGATCACAAAGGTTTTCACCTCTATGCTTGCCATGTCTGAGGTAGACGACGAAAAGCTGGATCTCGATGGCAACCTGACTGACATTATGGGCTACAGATTTCTGAATCCCACATATCCCAAAAAAACCGTCACCATGCGCATGCTCCTCACGCATACATCCGGTCTCATCGACAGAGATCAGGCATTTTCAAAAAAACTCAAGGATATTACGAGCAACCGCAACTTTTATGTCTCCCCTCCCGGAGAAAAATTCCTTTACTGCAATTTAGGAATGGGAATTGCGGGCGCAGTAGTGGAAAAATCCGCAGATCAGACTATCTCAAAATACGCAAAGGAGAAATTCTTCGATTGACGCCAAGTATCTCTCCGACAAATCGCTTGTCGCGGAATGCTACACCGGCGACAAGGTCAATTGCAGCAGCAAATACCTTTGCCGTTCGCAGGAAAGGGGCAAGCCGGGCAATACCTTCCACCTCGGACAGGGCGGACTGCTTATCAGCTCCGCAGACCTCGCCAGAGTGACAACCATCCTGATCAACGAGGGGCAATACAACGGCAAACAGTATCTCTCCCAGCATTCACTCAGCGAGATGCTCAAGGATCAGAAAATCGACACGGGGAAGGGATTCCAGCAGTGCATCGGCATCCGCAAATCACGCGAGCTTATCAAAGGCAGGGAGATGTATTTCCACAACGGCGCATCCTACGGCATTTTTTCTCTTATGGCGTTTGACCCCGCCGACAAAAGCGGCATCGTCATCATTACCTCCGGGGCATTTACCAAGAGGAACAAAAACACCGTTTTCGCTGTCTGCGACGACATCATGAACTACAGCTATCAGAATATCATCAAATAACATCGACGAAAAAACCGTTTGCATCATCCGGACTCACGCTAATACTGCAAACGGTTTTCGCTATCTGTCAATCAATATTTGATCGGATCGATTCACAATACAATTAACTTTGAGGTCATATCGGCTCCGCAAGGCTGAACCGTAGGCGTCATCAGTCCCCACAGATCGCCCGCGTGACTTTCCAGAAGGTAATGATTCCGCGCCTCCTGCGGCAACCCCATTGCCTGCCGGTACGACGAGATAACCGGCAGCTTCGGCTTTGCCCACGAAAGGAGTCTCCTACCCCTCTCATTCATCCCAAGAAGGCGGAGGTATCTCACCCGATCGGCATGCTCCGCCCGCAGTCCCAGAAAGGCGGAAAGAATAATTCTTCGGATGCGGGCGTGACTGTAGCGCTTGGTTTTGATCGCGTCATACAGCTCCTCCAGTGAGCAGGCAGAACGCGCACAGTCAAAGATTCTGTTTTCCAGCCCCTCGGAAATATCCGGAAGACGGGCAAGCTGTTCGCGGGTCATGCTTCTCAGGCGGGATAGAATGGCTCTTTCACATCGTCTGAGATCGGCAGGCGCCTTGCCCTCCTTCATTTGCTCACCAAGCGTTATGCGGGTAAAGGCGGGGATGTATCGTCCGGCTTCATCCAGCCGTCCGTCAACAAGCATATGTCTCACGGCAGTTGCCGAGGCAATATCGCCCGACAGCTCCCACGAATCGTGAACTGCCCCCTCACGTCTGATTCCCACCGGCTCTATGCGTGAATCCAGCCGCTTCAAAGCGCGGATGTATTCAACGGCAAGGGCATTATTGGGCATACACAAAACATCCGCCGCCGCGTCTCCGTACACGCTGCGAACCGCCTCCGTGCGAGCGGCGGCAAATGTCATGCCGCCGGCAAGAAGTCTGTCAAGCTCCGGTTTGATCGCCTCATCCGACACAGCGCACGCCGTCCGAATCAGCTGTTCTTCGCTGTCACATTCCATCCCAAAGCTCAGGTAATCGACACAGCCCAGCGCGTCCGTCATGCCCGTGCCGCCAAGGGCAAACCGCTCCGCCCCCGCGCAGGCAAAGGGAAGCGGCAGCTCGAGCACAAGGTCGGCCCCTCCCTCCAGCGCCATCCGGGCACGGCTGAATTTGTCGCAGATCGCACAGTCCCCCCGCTGCACAAATTGGCCGCTCATAATCACGACAATACATGTCGCGCCGGTGCGCTCCTTCGTCCTGGCAATATGAAGCATGTGTCCGTTGTGAAAGGGATTGTATTCGGCAATAATCGCCGCCGTTTTGCCGTTCTCTATGGAATCCATCTAAAAAAAACCACTCCCTTTGGTAAAATTTTTTTTGTGTTTTTATGATACTGCTTGAAATTTTTTTTATTATGTTATATTATATAATCAGGAATATGCAAATTCAATTGTTTTTTCGCAGTATTCTCACAATATTTTATGATAGGAGAAAAAAACAATGAAAATTCTTGTTATCAACGCAGGCAGCTCGTCCCTCAAATATCAGCTCATCGACATGGAGAACGAGTCTGTCATCGCAAAGGGTCTTTGCGAGAGAATCGGCATGGATGGCAGCAAGCTCACCCACAAGGTCAACGGGGAATCCTATGTGACCGAGGTTGCCATGCCCAACCACACCGAGGCATTCAACGCCGTCAAGGAAGCCCTTACCTCCGGCGACGGCAAGGTGGTCGACGATCTCAGCGAGATCTCCGCGCTCGGTCACAGAGTGGTGCAGGGCGGCGCGCTCTTCAAGGACAGCTGTCTCATCACAGAAGAGGTCATCGAGGGCATCCGCGGACTCAGCCCGCTCGCGCCCCTTCACAATCCCGCTCACATTCAGGGCATTGAAGCCGCTATCGATGTATTCGGCAAGGACGTTCCGCAGGTCGCCGTCTTTGACACTTCCTTCCATTCCACCATGCCCGAAAAGGCATACATCTTCGGCGTTCCCTATGAGTATTACGAGAAGTATTCCATCCGCCGCTACGGCTTCCACGGCACCAGCCACAGATATGTCACCGGCAGATGCCTTGAGCTGCTCGGCAAGGCTGAAAATCCCGAAGGCACACGCATCATCAACTGCCACCTCGGTAACGGCTCCTCCATCTCCGCCGTCAAGGACGGCAAGGTCATCGACACCTCGATGGGTCTGACTCCCCTCGACGGCTTCATCATGGGCACCCGCTCCGGCTCGCTCGATCCCTCGGTTGTCACCTTCATAATGGAGAAGGAGGGTCTCTCCCCCGCAGAAATGGATGCCATCCTCAATAAGAAATCCGGTATGCTCGGTCTGTCCGGCGTTTCCAGCGATGACCGCGACGTCACCGCCGCTGCCAAGGAGGGCAATGAGAGAGCCATCCTCACCCATCAGATTCTTGAGTATCAGATCGCGAAATTCATCGGCAGCTACTATGTCGCGCTCGGCGGCATGGACGCCCTGGTCTTTACCGCTGGTATCGGCGAAAACCAGACCGTGCACCGCTCCAAGATCTGCCGTTACCTTGAGTGCTTCGGCGTGGAGCTTGACGAAGAGATCAACGCCTCCATCCACGGCAAGGAAGCGGAAATCTCCACTCCCGAAAGCAAGGTCAGGGTTTACGTCATTCCCACCGATGAGGAAATGGTCATCGCAAGAGACACCAGAGACATTGTCAAGGGCTTAAACGCGTAATCATCGCCGATTCATCCATATCACTAATTCAGCCGCGGAACCGTTCGTTTTGAGCGATTCTGCGGCTTTTGGATTTTGTTTTATGATTTTTTTGTCAGCCTGATTGTCACAGGCTCGGAGGATAACGTTCTTCCGAAGCCGTCAGTGATCCGGCAATAGACCTGCATCCCGTCCCATGTGCTGTTGGAACAAGCCGTTGTGGTCGCCGTGGTATGCTTCTTCCAGACGCTCCAGCACTTTGCGCCGTATTTCATATAGTACCACTGATAGGTCAGATGGCTCCCCTGCGCTTTGACCGAAAACCTTACGATGGCATCCACGCCGGTCGCCACATCACCCGACTGCGTCACGATCTTCGGCATTCCGTTGAGCTTCACTGTGGCGGGCTGGGAATTCGTCGAGGCTCCCGCACTGTCGCTGACCCTGCAATAAACCTGCATTCCGTCCCAGGTATCATTGGCGCGCGCAACGGTAGTCGCAGTGGTGTGCGCCTTCCATATGCTCCACGCCGCTGCTCCGGCTTTTTTGTAGTACCACTGATAATTCAGGTCGTTGCCCTCCGCCTTCACGGTAAAGGTCGCTTCCTCTCCGACGTTCATTGTCACATCGGAGGGCTGCGTAATGATTTTGACCCCTTCAAGAAGCGTGATCGTGCAGAGATCGCTCGAAACGTAATGATCCGAATCCTCTATCCGGCAATAAACCTGCATTCCGTTCCAGCTGTCATTGGCAACGGCGGAGGTCGCCGCCGTGGTATGCTTTTTCCAGATGCTCCACCCGGTCGCACCCTTCTTCCGGTAATACCACTGATATTGGAGCGCCCCGTTTCCCTGCGCGACAACAGAGAACCGCGCCAAAGCGCCCGGGCTGACCCTGACGTCCGACGGCTGAACAGTCACCGTCACCGAACTGCTGAAATGCATGACGACAGAGGGGGACAGCCCCGTCTGGATTCCCTCGGTGAGAAACCGCCAGTCCTGCGCCGAGCCGGTAAAATATAGATCGGTCAGCGCTTCACAGCCCGCAAAGCATTGATTGCCGAGAGTGGCAACCGTGTTGACAAGCTCCACGCGTCCGAGAGCGGCGCAGCCTTCAAAAGCGCCGGTTCCCACCCGCTTGACCGTCCGGGGCAACGCGACGGCTGTCAGCTGCGTACATCCCGAAAAGGCCTCCGCGCCGATCGATGTAATGTCGCCGGAGAAGGCAACGCTACTGACATTCCGCACGTTCCACAGATCCTCCCCGTGTGAGGTACGGCACCACATTTCGCCTTCTCCGCTTATGGAGAGAGCGCCGTTTGAGTGATCCAGCACCCATTCCATGTTGTCTCCGCATTGGCCGGACGAGGTATTCCAATCGTCGTTCCATTCGGAATCATTATCGTCTCCCGTACCGTAATTGCCGCTGCTGATGGGGTCTGCATAGGTCGTCATTCCCCAAAGAAGAAACACCAGCACTGTCATACCGCAGGCTGCGGTGCGTTTAATCCATCTGTTTTTCATAATCTTCCATTCCCTTTTTGATTTATTGTCCGGATAATTTATTATCCGAATAATCAACTGTAGCGGACGCGCATGCTACGCCTTTTTCCGCCGATTGCGGCGCCGGTGCTTTCCATTGTCCGCATGTAGACGCTCTGCACGATTCCCACGCCGAAATACAGACACATACTCGACGATCCGCCCGCGGAGAAGAAGGGAAGCGTGATACCGATAACCGGCAGCACCGAAATGCACATGCCGATATTGAAAATGGTCTGCGTGGCGATCATGGCAAAGAATCCGATGCACATAAACCGTCCCATCGTATCCACCGCCTTGAAGGCGGCGTACAGCGAAAGCATCATCACGGCGAACAGCAGTCCCAAGAGGAACACCGCGCCAAGGAAGCCGAATTCCTCGCACGCCACCGTGAAAATGAAGTCGTTGTGATCCTCAGGCACCAGTCCCGATTGGATCATGGTGCTTGTCCCGTGGCCTTCGCCGGTGAGTCCGCCGTTGCCGATTGCCACTCTTCCGAGGGTCTGCTGATAGAGAATGCCCATCTCGTCGCCCTCCTGCGGATTATAGACCGCCGAAAAACGCTTCTGCTGATGAGGGCTCATGCTCTGCCAGAAGATAGGCGACATGGCGACAATCGCCGAAAGACCGAGCAGGATGAAATTCCAGCTCAGACCGCTGGAAAAGAACATGATCAGGAACATGACCATGAACATCAGTGCCGTTCCGTCGTCTCCCTGCAGGATGCAAAGTCCGACAGGAACCAGCGCGTGACCGCCCAGCATGAACACGCTCGACAGCGTGTTCAGCGTGTTCTTCTCCACTACATACGACAAATGATAGGAAAACGTCACAATAAACCCGATTTTCATCAGCTCCGAGGGCTGAAAGCTGTAGCCAAAGATGTTCAGCCACGCCACGTCATCGGCGACGGCGTTGCCGCCGATAGCCGACTGTCCGACGACAAATGTCAGTCCCACCAAAAACACGCACCCGCCGCCGACCAGCGGCCAGAGCTGTCCCAGCCGGTGATAGTCCATCAGCGAGATGACAAACGCCCCGCCAAAGCCGATCATGGCAGCCATCACCTGCGTCTTGATGGCGATAGGGCGCGCGCTGTGAATCAGCATACAGCCGTAGATCGTACAGGTGAGAATCAGCGCCCACATGGCGATATAGGTCGTCCGGACATAATTGACCGACGCATTCGCGGCTTTGACGGCAAATTGCCTGATCGCCTGTATTTTTTCATACATTTTTTATCAGTTCTTTCCTTTCTCCGCTATTATCGTACAGTGTCACAAACGTATGGTTAATTTATATGAAATATTATAATTTATTTACTTAAATACTTCAAGTAGAAATAGTGAAAGTTATTTGAATTCTGCATTAATGTATGATATAATGGATTTGAAAAACAAATTCATGTGCAGTATTCCAGCGCATGTCCATTATCATTTTTTCAAAGGAGAGACACACATGCTTTCTGACATCGAAATAGCACAGCAGACCAAAATGCGTCCCATTCAGGAGGTGGCAGCCGACCTCGGACTGTCCGCCGATGACCTGGAATTCTACGGCAAGTACAAGGCAAAGCTCAGCGAGGAGCTTTATACCCGCTTCGAGGGCAAGCCGGACGGCAAGCTCATCCTTGTCACCGCTATCAATCCCACTCCCGCCGGAGAGGGTAAAACCACCACCTCCGTCGGTTTGGGGCAGGCAATGGCCAAAATCGGCAAAAAGGCCATCATCGCCCTGCGCGAGCCTTCCCTCGGTCCGGTATTCGGCATCAAGGGAGGCGCCGCCGGCGGCGGATACGCTCAGGTAGTGCCGATGGAGGATATCAACCTTCACTTCACCGGCGACATGCACGCCATCACCTCCGCCAACAATCTCTGCTGCGCGCTGCTTGACAATCACATGCAGCAGGGCAACGCCCTTGGCATCGACCCCAGAAGAATCCTCATCAAGCGCTGTCTCGACATGAACGACCGCGCCCTGAGAAACGTTGTCGTCGGTCTCGGCGGGAAAATGAACGGCGTGCCGCGTGAGGACGGCTTCATCATCACCGTTGCCAGCGAGGTCATGGCGATCCTCTGCCTTGCCTCCGATTTAGATGATCTCAAAGCCCGTCTCGGACGGATCCTTGTCGCCTATACCTACGATAATCAGCCGGTATTCGCAAGCGATCTCCACGCGGAGGGCTCCATGGCCGCCCTGCTCAAGGACGCAATCAAGCCCAATTTAGTGCAGACCCTCGAGGGAACCCCCGCCATCATGCACGGCGGTCCCTTCGCCAATATTGCCCACGGGTGCAACTCCATCCGCGCCACCAAGCTGGCTCTCAAGTTAGCGGATTACTGCATCACGGAGGCAGGCTTCGGCTCTGACCTCGGCGCGGAGAAGTTCTTCGACATCAAATGCCGCTTTGCGGGCTTCAAGCCGGCGGCCTGCGTGCTGGTCGCCACCGTCCGCGCTCTCAAGTACAACGGCGGCGTTCCCAAGACCGAGCTGTCAGGCGAAAACCTTGACGCGCTCCGCAAGGGCATTGTCAACCTCGGCGCTCACATCGAAAACATGAAGAAGTACGGCGTGAATGTCGTCGTCGCCATCAACCGCTTCCTCACCGACTCGCAGGCGGAGTTGGACTTCATCGCGGATTACTGCCGCGAAAAGGGTGCGGAATTCGCCCTCTCCGAGGTCTTTGCCAAGGGAGGCGAAGGCGGCGTGGAGCTTGCCCGAAAGGTGGTCGAGGCGGTGGAAAAGCCCTCGGATTTTGCCCCGATCTATTCCACCTCTCTCTCCATCAAGGAGAAAATCAACGAGATCGCCACCAAGATCTACGGCGCTTCCGCCGTCAATTACACCTCCGCCGCCGAAAAGCAGATCGCTTCCTTCGAGCAGCTGGCAGAAAACATGCCTGTCTGCATTGCCAAAACGCAGTATTCCCTCTCGGATGATCCAACCGTACTCGGCAGACCTACCGACTTCGCCATCACCGTCAAGGAGGTCAGACTCTCGCACGGCGCGGGCTTCGTGGTGGCGCTCACAGGCGACATCATGACCATGCCGGGACTTCCCAAGGTTCCCGCCGCCAATAAGATCGACGTGGACGGCAGCGGCTTTATCACGGGTCTGTTCTGATGGCAGTGGAAATCATCACCCGTTCCGCGCAGGAAACGGAAGCCCTCGGGAAACGCCTCGGTCAAAGGCTCCGGGGCGACGAGATGATCGCCCTCTTCGGCGGTCTGGGAATGGGTAAGACGGCATTTGTCCGCGGTCTCGCGGAGGGCATGGGCATCGATCAGAATGAAATCTCCAGCCCCACCTTCGCCATTGTCCACGAGCACGAGGGCAAAAGCGGGCAGATGCTCTATCACTTCGACATGTACCGCGTGGAGAGCTGGGACGACCTCTATTCCACCGGCTTCTTCGACTACCTTGGCAGAGGGGTGGTTGTCACCGAGTGGAGCGAAAACATTGAGGGCGCTCTGCCGGAGCAGCGGATTGACATAGAAATCGCCGCGCCGACCCATGACGACACCCGCGTATTTCAGATAAGCGGAATCGACCTGCCGCAAACATCACACACGAAAGCGATATGAAAAGCATATGATAATTCTGGCGATTGACAGCTCCGCCATTTCCGCCGGCTGCGCAATAGTGGACGAAGAAAACGTGATAGCCGAGAGCTTTGTCCGGGTGGGGCTGACGCACAGCGAAACGCTGCTGCCTATGGTAGCCAACACTCTCGCCAACGCCAAACTGAAGCCGGAGGACGTCGGCTGCTATGCCGTCTCCTCCGGTCCCGGTTCCTTCACCGGCATCCGCATCGGCGTCGCCGCCGTCAAGGGAATGGCGTTCCCCTCCGGCACGCCCTGTGTGGGAGTCTCCACGCTCGAAGCCATCGCGTGGAGCTGCATGGCGCTGGACGGCGTCATCTGCGCCGTGATGGACGCGAGACGGCAGCAGGTCTACAACGCGTTGTTTTCCTTTGAGGGGCAGAAGCTCACACGCCTTTGCGAGGACAGAGCCGTTTCGGTGGAAGCGCTGACAAATGAGCTTAAGAGCGAAACGAGGCCTGTTTTCCTTGCCGGCGACGGGGCTTTGCTCTGTTATGAGTCCATGAAGGACAAGCTGCCTGACGTGCGGCCGGTTCCGGAGCACCTCCGTTACGCAAGAGGCTTCGGCGTGGCAATGGCAGCGCGCCGGATCCTCAGCGAACAGGGTGCGATTCCGCCCGAACAGCTGATTCCCACCTACCTTCGTCCCTCTCAGGCGGAGCGGGAAAAAGCAGCGCTCAGAAAACGACAAACTGACGGAGAGAAAGTAGACACATGACACTCAAAGAATTCTGTATCAAATCCCAGCGCCGCCTGCTTGCGTACTTTTACAAGGCGATCAGCGGCATGTACCATCCCGACAACAGCAACGTGATGTTCTTCACCTTTCAGGGGACATACGCCTGCAACCCGAAGTACATCTGCCGGAAGCTGCTCGAAAAAAAGCCCGATCTCAACTGCATCTGGGTTGTCCTCGATCAAAACGACAAGAAGGATTTTCCGGAGGGTCTGACAACGGTGCTTTTCGGCGCTCCGGAGTACTACAGAGCGCTCTACCGGTCAAAGGTGCTTGTGGACAACGCCTTCAATTTCGTCAAGCAGCCCTTCCGCAAGAAGGAAGGACAATACCTCGTCGAAACCATGCACGGCTCCCTCGGCATTAAAAGAATTGAAGCAGATTCATTTTCCAATTCCCGCCGGATGAAGGTCAGCTACCTTTGCGGCGAGATCAGCAACGTGATTATTTCCAACAGCACTTTTGAAAACGACGTCTACCGTCACTCCTTCTGGGACAAAACGCCCCTGCTGATGTACGGTCACGCGCGCTGCGATATTCTCCACAGCGGCGACCCCGACAACGCGCTCCACGACAAGGTGCGCGACTTCTACGGGCTGCCGCACGACGCAAGGCTGGCGCTTTACGCGCCGACCTTTTCCAGAGAGACCTCAGAGGAACAGGAGCCGCTGGATGCGGAAACACTGAAGGAAGCCCTTGGCAGGAAATTCGGCGGAGACTGGTACGTGCTGAAAAGACTGCATTTCAGGGACGCAAGAGTGTTCCACAAAACAGTCAACACCGACCACGTTCTTGACGGCACCTTGTACGGCGATATTCAGGAGCTGATGGTGGCAATTGACTTTGCCATTACCGATTATTCAAGCTGGATCTACGACTATATCGAGATGAAGAAGCCGGGCATGATCTACGCGCCGGATCTGGAACAGTACGAAAGCAGCACAGGCTTCTACTATCCGATCACCTCGGTTCCCTTCCCGCTTGCCAAAAACAACGCCGAAGCGGTCGCGCGCATTCAGGACTTTGACCGGGAAAGATTTGTCACAGACGTTGACAAGTTCCTCGAGGACAAGGGCTGTGTGGACGACGGCAACGCCTCTGAAAGAGCGGCCGATATGATTCTCGGTCTGCTGAACGACAAGCTGCCGGAGGCGCAGTAATATTCCATAAGTGTTAATAATTCTAAGGAGTGTATAAATAATGATTGCAATAGGCTGTGATCACGGCGGTTTCGCCCTCAAAAAGGAGATCATACAATATCTCAATGACAATCACATCGAGTTCAAGGACTTCGGCACGGATTCCGAGGCTTCGGTCAATTATGCGCCCATTGCCGCCGCTGTCGGACACAGTGTGGCAAACGGCGAGTGTGAGAAGGGCATTCTCATCTGCGGCACGGGAATCGGCATGTCCATGGCGGCAAACAAGGTCAAGGGCATACGCGCCGCCTGCTGCTCCGATCATTTCAGCGCGAAGTTCACCCGTCTGCACAACGACGCGAACATCCTCTGCATGGGCGGCAGAGTCATCGGTCCCGGCGTGGCGGTCGAGCTGGTCGATCTGTTCCTCCACACGGAATTTGAAGGCGGCAGACACGCCGTCAGGATCGCGCAGATAGCCGACATCGAGAACGGCAAGCTGTAAGGAAATTCAGATGAAAAGAATCGCAAAATTTGAAAAGGTCAGTCCGCAGCAGTTTGCCGAGGGCTGGCGTGATTGCTTCGGCTCGGAGGAGGGGTGTCTTGACGCCTACGAGAGCATATCCCTTCCCCGCCGCGCCACAGCCGGTTCCGCCGGATACGACTTTTCCCTTCCCATTGCCGTCAGTCTTGCGCCGGGGCAGACAGCCAAGATTCCCACCGGAATACGCGCCAGAATCGACGACGGCTGGGTGCTGTTGATTTATCCCCGGAGCGGGCTGGGCTTCAGGTACCGTTTACAGCTCAACAATACCGTGGGCGTTATCGACAGCGATTATTATGCCTCCGGCAACGAGGGTCATATTTACATCAAGATCACTAACGACTCCAACGAGGGAAAAACGCTGTCGCTGTAAGCCGGGGACTGCTTTGCACAGGGCATTTTCACTCCCTTCGGCGTCACGGAGGACGACGACGCGGACGGCGTGCGGGACGGCGGCTTCGGCAGCACCAGCCTCTCCTCTACATGAGATATGTCCCGAACGCGACGCAGGAGACGGCAAAAACGACGCAGGTCAAAGCGGCAAGCGCAAGGTAAAAGCACAGCATTTTGAGCGTGTGAAGAAGCAGGCTCCTTGTCATGCCTTCATTTTCTCCTGTAAACGATTCCCTCCACCCGAGGGCATACTCTCCCGCGTACACCGTCGTCACGCAGCTTGCGACAGCATAGGGCAGCAGGACGAGCGAAGCAAAGCACAGCTCCCGCAGGCTTCCCCGCTGCACCGCGCCGCAGATCAGCGCGCCCAATCCCATACCGCGGACGGCGGACGCGGGATAAATCAGCAGCCTGACGAATTCAAACGGAGCGGTCGCAAACAGCGCGGCAATCAATCCGATCGTCACAGGCGCAACGGCAAGCAGCGCGGGCCAAAAACCGGCGCAATAGGCTTCGGTCAATCCCTGCCAGTCCCCGTTCCCCCCGTAAACCGACTGGGTCACGCACCCGAACAGAATTCCGACGGACAGACACACCGCAAGTTCAACTTTATACCTGTCCCTCAAGATCATCCCCGCCATTACCCTGTAAATCTGACAGACCATTCCCTTCGGGGAACAACGAGCTTCATCTATTTCCATGGATCGCACACAAGCCTTTCGCATTTTTCTGTTGTTCTATCTTATGCAAAAGGACGCAAAAAAAGAAGAGATTCATCCCCTGAAAAGGGAAGTCTCTTCTTTTTTGTTATTTGCCAGCCGCTCATCCGAGATTGGGATAATAGGTGAGCGGGTCGATGCGCTCGTCGCCCCTGCGAAATTCAAGATGGAGGTGATTGCCGGTGGATTTGCCGGTGGTACCGACGATCCCGATGGTGTCCCCCGCCTTCACCTTGTCGCCCTTCTTCAGGAAGGTCGGCTTCTTCATATGGGCGTAATAAGCCTTTATGCCGTCATTTTGCTTGATCACGATCAGATGTCCGAATCCCCTCGGATGATAGGCTACGCTGCACACCGTGCCGTCCGCCACGGCTATGATCTGAGAGCCGCCGGGAGCGGCAATGTCCATTCCCTTGTGGTTTCCCACACCAAAACGCTGGGAGATGCGCGTCGCGGTCTGTGTCGGCCATAAGTACTTACCGCCGCCGTCCACGGCATAGCTTTTGAAGCCTTTGACGTATTTTTCGTTTATGTACCCGCTTTCACCGGATGGCGTCACAATTTTGTACCATCCGTCCTTGATTTCGGAATAAGTGTACACCTCATTCCGGCGTACCGCGGTGATCAGTTTTCCGGAGGTTGACGGCGTCGTGCGGACATTGACGCTTGACGCCACAACAACGATCTTATTGCTTTTTTTCTCATCGGTCTTTGAGGACGACTCCGACAGTTCACCGTCCCCCGTCACCTTCACGTATTTCTTTGTAACCCAGCCTTCCTTTCCATTCTTAAGCCTGATCTTGTACCAGGAACCCTTTTTTTGCAGAATAGTCCCTGTGGTTCCGTAAGCGATTTTTTTGATCACGCCGTAGCCGGAACCGGGACCCTTTCTGAAATTGACATAGCTTCCCGTTACGGTAGCCTTCGAGGTGTCCTTTTCAGCGGTTGTTTTTTTCGGAGCCGCTTCCGTTTTTTTCTTCTTTGAGGTCTCCTTCTTTGCTGTTTCCTTTCCAACGCTGATATATTCCGAGGATACCCATCCGTATTTGTTTTTTCCCTGAGAGATCCTGTGCCAGCCCTTCTCTGTCTTGAGAATCTCCACCGCGTCGCCCTTGTAAAGCACATTGATAACAGGATTGTCCGTTCCGGGTCCCTTTCGCACATTGAGAGCATCCACAGATACGGTTCCCTTCACTTTGCCGGCGGCAAATCCGCGCATCGGCGAGACAGTGCAGCTGATGACAGCCGCCGTCAGAAGCACGGCTGTCAGCGCGATGATTTTTTGAAAAAACTTGTGTTGAAAATGCATGTTCGGTCTTCTCCCTTGTAAAATAAAAACAGTTTTTTACGGATTTATTATAGAGAATATGTAAAATATTTCTTGTTTAATTCTAACAGAATATTTCTAAAAAAGCAACAAAAATCATAGTTTTTTGTTGGATTTATGAATAATCTATGTTTTGCATAAACATTATTAATAATTCTTTGAATTATTCGGTAAAAAATTTAACACACATTTTTATGATTATGTCTTTTCAAAAAAGAATATAGATATTATAATAGAATCAGCGGAAAATGAAGCAACAGCGAAGCGAAGGTGATATGAATTGAGCAATATTTTCTCCGGAAAAGGAGCGGAAGGAAACAGGGAAAAACTGCCGGCATCCTCGGAAAAACAGTATTCCGTACCCAGCCGCAT
>ONDC01000101.1 GCA_900316495.1 uncultured Eubacteriales bacterium | reverse complement strand
CGGCATGACACAACCACATAATTCCCGTCTCTTTGCAGCCCTGTTGTAGCATGAAGCAGGATGAAAATTCTTTCCAGAAGCAGACGGGGCTTCCGTTTTCTCAGCGTAAATTCACTCCCGCTAATTCCGAAATTCAGCATTTCTACCTTTGAAAAAACCACAAGCGCGGATTTGCCTGTGTCACCCGGCATCAATTTTATGATCATCTCTTGACTTACCCCCGACGCGGTATTATAGTATTAATATAAATAATTAAACCACCTTCTTCATTGAATTTTCAAGAGGTGAATACTGGCTTGACGGCAAAAAACATTCATTTATTCAACACTGGCAGACACGTCGATCTGGAACAGCACAAGGAGCCTGCATTTTCCGCTCCGCTCTGCTCGGTTCCTATCAGGGAATGCGTGCATGTCCCGCTCTATGACCCGCTTGGCGGCAATATGTACCCCGTCCCCCGCAAGGGCGATCGCTGCGCCCGCTTTTCCCCACTGGCGAGAACCAAGACCCCTTCCAATGAAATAGGTCCCTCGTGGATCATGTCGCCCGTGTCGGGGTATGTCGAAGACATCACCGCTATGGAGCATCCTGTTCTGGGCAGAGTTTTCTGCAGCGTGATCCGCCCGGACAGCTCGGTTCCTCCGCTTCCCACCGTGCAACACGCGCTTAGCTCCATGACCGTGGACGGCGTGCTGCGCACCATTCACCAGGCAGGAATTATCGACGAATTCGACGGAGAAGCGCTGATCTCCAAAATTCTCCGCGCCAAGGAGCAGAAAATTCGTGAGGTTGCTGCCATCGCCCTCGACGACAGCCCCTATATCAGCAGCGCCCTCAAAACCGTCAGCGAATTCGGCGCGGACGTGACCGACGGCATAACCGTCATTTTGAAGGCGCTCGACGGTGGCAGCGCAAAGCTGGCCATCTTCGACTGCGACGAAATTCACATGCGGCAGGACGCGGACAAATTCGGCTTCGTCACACCCGTGCGCATGAGCGGGGGTTTCCCGCTGATCTCAAAATTCAAACGGCAGTATTATCCCGACGGCGGCTTTCTTCCGATAGGCGTGCAGGCGCTCCGGGCTGCCGCCAACGCCTTGCTGCGCGGAATTCCACAGACGAACGGCATCGTCACGGTTTCCGGCGACTGCATCAAGCATCCCTGTAACGCCATGATTGTCAACGGCACGCCATTAGAGGACGTTCTGCGGTTTGTGGGAGTCAGCAGGGTGCCGAATTACGTGATCTTCGGCGACACCATGAACGGAATTACCATTACCGACATGCAAACGCCGGTTCCTGTCGGGACACGCGCCATCACGGTCATGCATTCGCTCCGGCAGCCGGAGCCCTGCACCCGCTGCGGGAAATGCGTTACGGTTTGTCCCATGGGGCTGCCGGTCTACCTCGCCATGCGGTACTACGAACGCGGCGACGTCGAGACCGCCTGTTCCTTCGGCGCGGAGCGTTGCACAGGCTGTGGCGCGTGCAGCGCGGTCTGTCCCTCTGGCATCGAGATCTCCGACATCATGCGTCGCTTAAAGCGGCACAAGCGGTCGCAAAAGAAAAAGCAATGATTTTTCAAACATTATTATAGAAAAGGAGTTTTTTAAGTGAAGATAATGAATGACACGAAGCTCAGAATTCTGCTGCCGGTTCTGGCGGTCATTACAGCGGTGTTTCTGCTTTCTCCGTCCGTGGCTTACGCAGCCGGTAACGGGGAAGCTGTCTCCCCGTCCGACGCCGTTTTTGATGACATGGAGTATTCGGAAACAGAGGTTTCCGAAGAAGATGAAGAGGTTTCCGAAGAGGATGAAGAGATTTATTCCGAAGAGGATGAAATTGTTTCCGACAGCGACGCGGATTCTGACGATACGGAGGAAGGCGAAATTGTTTCCGACAGCGACGCGGATTCTGACGATACGGAGGAAGGCGAAATTGTCTCCGACAGCGACGCGAGCGCCGTCATTCCGGGTGAGGTGAAATGGCTGCCAAACAGCTACAAGGGCTTTCCGGTTATTCCGGAGAAGGCGGCGGAATCGCTCGATGTGATCGCTTCTCCCACCACCGGTGAGGAAGGCGAACCGTGGGTATGTCTTGCGCTGATGAATCTCTCCGCGCTTGCCGCGTGTGCCGTCCGCTTCGGCAAAGGCGCTGAAAGTCTCAAAAAACTTGGGAAAGCTTTGAAGGGGCAATGAAGAAGGAAAAACGTCCGGGGCGATCGGGGTGACTGCTTCGGACGTTTTTTGTGCAAAAAACGTTTGAATGGATTGACTTGATACTGTGAAAATGCTATCATAGAATCAAAGAAAAATCCTTCATCGGGGGAGGTTGTATGATTGATTAAAAAAATCCTGTCTGTGACAATCGTTTTCTTCGCCGCGCTCGTCTTTTATGCCGTGCGGCCAGATCATTCCGCGGGAGTGGTTTTTGCCGCGGCGGATTACGGCAGCAGCGATCTCGAAATTTTTGCCAGAAGGGTCGCGTCCGAGATCAACAGCCGACGCGCCGCCGCGGGACTTGAGCCGATCCGGCTGTGCGACAGTCTCAACGAGGTCGCCATTCTCCGCGCGAGGGAATGCGCGACGAAATTCGACCACATCCGACCCGACGGAACGCCCTGCTTCACCGCGCTTGATGAAGCCAATGTGCCCTATTACGACGCCGGTGAGAATATCGCTTGCGGTCAGAGCACGCCCGAGGACGTCATGCAGGCGTGGATGAGCTCCGACGAACACAGAGCCAACATTCTTGCGCCGGCCTTTGAATATGTGGGAGTCGGCGTTTATTATGTCGGCGGCACCTATTACTGGACGCAGTTCTTCACCGGTGGTCTGCTGATCGAGGGTGAAATCGCGCCCTATATTTCTCAGCAGCCCCAGGATGTAAAAACCCCCTCCGGAAGGGGCGTTCGTTTCGAGGTCAAGGCGCAGGGCAGCCCTCTCGCTTACCAATGGTATTTTAAGAAGAAGGGCGCGACTGACTGGACGCGCTGGAATGACCACACGTCCTCCGTCACCTACGGCGACGCCAATGACAGCTGGGACGGCATGCAGGTTCGCTGCAAGATCACCGACCGCAAGGGCATGGTGCTGACCTCTGACGCGGCAACCGTCACCATCGTAGACGCGCCTGTCATTACCTTACAGCCCCGGAATGTCACGGCGGCTCCCGGCGCGGTGGTCAATTTTGAGGTGGCAGCGGAGGGAACCGGGCTGAAATACCAGTGGTATTTCAAAAAATCCGGCGCGACGGGCTGGAGCAAATGGAACAGTCACACCGACGCGTCCACCTCCGGCACCGCCAACGACAGCTGGAACGGCATGCAGGTATTTTGCCGCGTGACCGACGCAAACGGCATTTCCACGGATTCATCAGCCGCCACCGTCACGATCAGGCAGACCATCACCATTACCTCTCAGCCTGCCAATGTCAGAACCGCTCCCGGGCTTGCCGTCACCTTTGAAATAGCGGCAAGCGGCAAGAGTCTGACCTATCAGTGGTACTACAAAAAGGCGGGCGCTTCCAGCTGGTCGCTGTGGAAGAGCCATACGGGCGCATTGTTTACCGTCACCGCCAATGACACATGGAACGGCATGAAGGTCTACTGTCGGGTGACCGACAGCACCGGCGCCTTTCTCAATTCCGACAGCGCGACGGTGACGCTGATTCCAAAGGTGAGTATCACGCGCCATCCCGACAGTCTTACGTCGTCGGTGGGAAGATCGGTGAGCTTTACCGTCATTGCCAGAGGCGAAGGGCTGAAATACCAGTGGTATTACAAAAAATCCGACGCTTCCGGCTGGTCGGTCTGGAGCAAGCACACGCAGCACACCGTCACGGTAATCGCCAACGATAGCTGGAACGGGATGCAGGTGCAGTGCAGAGTCACCGATTTTGCCGGTCGCAGCGTTACCTCCCGTCCCGCGACGATTACGCTGACCGGCGGTATCACGGTCAAAAGCGGCCCCTCCAACGCGGTGGTGAAGGCGGGGGAAAAGGTTATATTTTCCGCAGTAGCCGAAGGGCAGAGAATGAGCTGCCAGTGGTATTTCAAAAAGGCGGGGGCTTCCGGCTGGACGCTGTGGAAGGGACACACCACGCCGACTACTTCCGCCATATCAAACGCCACATGGGACGGAATGCAGGTTTTCTGTCTCTTTACCGACGAATACGGCAATACCGCCTCGTCCGGCTGCGCGACGATTTACATTTTGCCGGATGAATAGGGGGGACTCCCTTGACCGAGGATAAGAAAACGATTAAATCCCGAGAGCTTCAAGAGCTGGCGGCATACAGGAATTATCTGCGCTCTCATCCCCGTCTGACATACCTCTTTGCCGAGCTGACCGACCGCTGCAACCTCTGCTGTCTGCACTGCGGAAGCAGCTGCGGGGACGGCAAGGGACACAATCTCGATACAGCGCTGCTTCTGCGCACGCTTAATGAGATTGCGCAGGATTTTGAGCCGCGCACCGTCATGCTCTGTCTGACGGGCGGCGAACCGCTGCTTCACCCTGATTTTTTCGCGATTGCCGAAAGCATTCACTCGCTCGGCTTTCCGTGGGGAATAACCACCAACGGCACCCTGATCGATTCCGACCGGGCGAAAGCAATGGCGGCGCTGGGGCTTGAATCCGTGACTCTCAGCCTTGACGGAACGGAGAATACGCACGACGCGCTCCGGCAGGTAAAGGGCAGCTTTCGCAAGGTGATTGCCGCTGTGGAACACCTGCATACGGCAGGCATAAAGGTGCAGATTACCTCCGTGATTCACAGCGGTAATTTTCACGAGCTTCAGCCGCTTTATGAGCTGATGTGCCGTCTCAAAGTCGAATCATGGCGGGTAATCAATATAGAGCCCATAGGAAGGGCGCTTGAACACCGTGAGCTTCTGCTCTCTGACGAAAAGATCATAGGTCTGCTGAATTTCATCAGGGCATGAGCTGAGGGACAATTACTTCATATGCGGTTCGGGAATATATGTCGGCAGCATACTCTGCAACGGCGACATTTACTCTTGTCTCGATATAGAACGCCGCCCGGAGCTGATTCAGGGCAATATTGCCCGTGACAGATTTTCCGACGTGTGGCGGGACGGATTCCGGCAGTTCCGGAGCGACCGGACGGAGCTTTGTGAATCATGCCGACGATGTGAAGAAAGAGAATTCTGTGCGGGCGATTCTACCCACACATGGGATTTTGATCAAAACAAGCCGATGTTCTGTATCAGATCGGTTATGCGAAAGGAGAATGGATCATGAACGAAAGCAATCCTGTCGGAAGGTGCCGGCGCTGCGGCGCACAGGTGCATTTCAGAGACGAAAAATGCCCCGAATGCGGGGCGAAAAACGACTGCTGGGTCACGCCCGACCGCACACGCTGCGGCAACTGTCACGCGCCGTTGGCGGAGGGCGACAGGTATTGCCGCAAATGCGGCACCAAAGCCGGAGAGGGCGCGTTTAGTCCGTATCAGCAGATCATGCAGTGCATTTACGGTCCGATGCCGGTCGAGAGAACGCACGTCTGTGAAAAGTGCGGCTACACATGGACGACCTGCCTGATGATCGATCGGGAACAATATTGCCCGAAGTGCGGGGGACACGCGCCAAGCGACGACGCATTTCAGTAAGTCCCGGAGAGCACTCCCTTGTGCTGCCGCCGAGGGGAGAAAACCGGGTTCCTTTTTTGCCGATGGAGCAGGAGCTTCACAATCAATGGATCCCATCACCGCCGGATCCCCGAAGACGGGGACATCCGGCGGTTGATTATTTTGGCGGCAAAACCGCTTGGAAGAAAAATAACAAAAACCTATTGACATAGTAGGTAAGTGGGTTTATAATATTGCCATATTCATCAAGGAGAGTGATACTGTGAATATCTACGCAGACAATGCGGCGACGACAAAAATGAGCAGGGCGGCTGTGGAAGCCATGCTGCCGTATATGGAGGATTACTACGGCAACCCTTCGAGCCTTTATTCCTTCGGACAGAGAGCGAGAGAGGCGGTCGAGTCGGCGCGAAAAAGCATTGCGGAGTGTATAGGAGCGGATCCGCGCGGAATCGTGTTCACGTCGGGCGGCTCGGAGGCGGACAATCAGGCGATTCTGTCGGCGGCCGCGTTAGGAAAGAAAAACGGCAAGACCCACATTATTTCCGACGAGATAGAGCATCACGCGGTGCTTCACACGCTCAAAAAGCTGGAAAGGGAAGGTTTCCGTGTGACCTATCTGCCGGTTCATTCCGACGGAGTAGTACGCACAGAGGAGTTGGAGGCAGCGATACGGGAGGACACCTGTCTTGTCACGGTGATGTATGCCAATAATGAGATCGGGACGCTTCAGCCGGTCAGAGAGATAGGAAAAATATGCAGGGAGAGAAAAATACTCTTCCACACGGACGCGGTGCAGGCGGTGGGACATCTTCCGATCGACGTGGAGAGCGAATACATCGATATGCTGTCAGCATCGGCTCACAAATTCCACGGACCGAAGGGAACCGGCTTTCTCTATGCAAGGAAGGGAATCAGGCTGACCAATCTCATCGAGGGCGGCGCCCAGGAGCGCGGCAGACGCGCCGGCACCGAGAATGTCCCCGGAATTATGGGAATGGCGGCGGCTCTTGCCGAGTCCGTGCGGGACATGGAGGAAAACGCGAAGCGGGCAGCGGCTTTGCGCGACAGGCTGATAAAGGGACTGGCTGCCATTCCTCATTCGGCGCTCAACGGAGACCCCATAAAAAGACTTCCGTCAAACGTCAGCTTCTGCTTTGAGGGAATAGAGGGAGAATCGCTGCTGCTTCTGCTTGACGATAAAGGAATCTGCGCGTCCTCCGGATCGGCATGTACCTCAGGCTCTCTCGATCCGAGTCATGTGCTGCTCGCGATAGGAAGGGTTCACGACGTGGCGCACGGCTCGCTGCGTCTGACTCTTGGGGACGACGCGACGGAGGAGCAGGTGGATTACATCATACAGTCGGTGAAAGACGTAGTGGAATACCTGCGTGGCTTTTCGCCGGTATGGCGTGATCTCTGCGCGGGAAAGGCGCAGTTTATTTTATGAAAAGGCAATTGGAACACGACTTATGAATAAAGGAGAGAAATACAATGCCACTTTACAGTGAAAAGGTTATGGATCATTTCAGGAACCCGCGCAATGTCGGCGTGATCGAGGACGCGGACGGAGTCGGCGAGGTCGGCAACGCCAAATGCGGAGACATCATGAAGATCTATCTCAAAATCGACGACGACGTCATTACCGACGTCAAATTTGAAACCTTCGGCTGCGGCAGCGCGATTGCCTCAAGCTCGATGGCGACCGAGCTGATCAAGGGAAAGCCCGTGGCGGAGGCTATGGAGCTGACCAACAAGGCGGTTGCCGAAGCGCTCGACGGTCTGCCGGATTACAAGATGCACTGCTCCGTTCTGGCGGAGGAAGCGATCAAGAACGCCCTCGACGACTATTATGAAAAAAAAGCAAAAAAGGCGGGTCAGCCTGACAAAACAGAACAGTGATCATCAAAAGCTCTCCGTTTACCGTGCAATTGATAAACGGAGAGCGATTTTTGTCTTTGTCATCTCATCGGGTCAAACAGCGGATTGCTTTTATACGTCTGATCCGTCAGAAATGCCGCCGCCGTCTGGGCGGCAATGAACGAGAAAACCGGCGCGCCCGCTTCATGATATAATCCCGGAAGGGCGAACAGGCAGTTTTTGCTGCCGCCGTGCGTTCCTATCACCGGTAATCCGTCGGAAGGCGTGTCAAACGCGTATGCGTACTGGTATTTGACGCAGGCTTCGGGAAAATCGGGTAGGACGCTTTGCATCAGACTGCGAAGCGCGTTGAATTTTGCAGATGCGCCGACGCGCCGGAAAAATCCGTTCCGGCAGGTGCAGCTTGCCGACAGTTTTCCCCCGGAGGTAAGGCTGCAGCCTTCGGCACCCCCTCCGTATTTTCCCAAGGTACATTGCCCCGCCCATCCGGTTACGTCTGTCGGTAATCGGGCAGTCATGGCGAATAAGGCGTGAGGTCTTGCGCGGAGGGGAAGAATTTGCGTTTCCCTGCTGCCGCCAGCCCAGATCAGTCTGTCGGCATAGATATGGCGATGGGTGGAGGTGGTGATGATCACGCAGCCGTCCTCAGACCTCGGCGTCTGAATATCGGTGGCGGCGGTTTGCTCAAAGATTTCCGCGCCCAGCTCCTCCGCCCTCATG
The DNA here is from genome assembly GCA_900316495.1 of uncultured Eubacteriales bacterium. GTDB lineage: Bacteria > Bacillota > Clostridia > Oscillospirales > Acutalibacteraceae > RUG762. The sequence continues at coordinate 3,871 of ONDC01000101.1, read as the reverse complement.
AGACACATGTGAGCAAGGAGATAAGGATCGAGGACGGCGCTTCCCCCGCTGGTCATCAATCCCCCCGAAACCGGAAATCCGAAGGAGCTTTCGGCGGTTTTGCGTGTGACGAATGTACATTGCGGGAGCTTTTTTCTGATGGCGAGATATTCGCTTTCCATCAGCGCAAGCTCTGTCGGGGTATCCGTAAAGACAAGCAGATCGCGGCGTTCGAATCCCGAGGAGACGCCGGATTTTTTATAGGTTCCGTCGAGTGCGCCACAGAGATTTTCCAGCCCGTCGAGCGCGTCAAGTCCAAGGGAATACAGCTTCAGCGCGTCGTCCACGCTCATGATTCTATCCAGCCCGCTCAGTGTACGTCCCGCGTCAAACCGCGCGCAGCCCGTGAGATGTCCCGTGTCGCCGAAGCCGATTCCCTCCGATGTGATCAGCACGGCGCTCAGTCCCGCTTCAGCGGCGAATAGAGCGCACATCGCGCCGGTCAGTCCTCCCCCTGTGACGCATACGTCGCAATGTCTGTCCTCACTGAGCCAGGTGTATTTTTTTGGCGGTCTTCCGGCAATCGCAGGCGGCTCACGCTTGATTCCGCTGCCGTGTGGTTTCATTATAACAGCTCCTCCCGCTAAAATTATTTCTTAGAAAGTATTGGCAGCGATGGCAGAATTATTCCAAGGAAAGCTGTTCCGGTTGCGTCATTGAGGCGGCAGGAAACGGCTTCGGTTATGAGAAAATTGTTTTTTCATAAAAATCACTTGATAATTGCAGCAAACTATGGTTAAATTATTATAGAAATAATAACGGAGGGATTTTATATGAAAATCGGAAAAACCATACTCGCCTTCTTGCTGGCGACACTCACGCTGACGCTTGTCGCCTGCCGCTCGGAAAAAAAGAATCTCACGGAAAGCTCGGGGGATGACGTGTCCTCCCGGCAATCGCAGTCACAGCCGCAGGAGTCATTCAGCTTCACCACTACCGATCTGGACGGTCATGAGGTATCATTTGAGGATTACAGTGACGCAAAGGTCATTATGTTCAACATGTGGGAGCCGTGGTGCGGCCCCTGCCGCGGGGAACTGCCTGACCTGCAGAGGCTCTATAAGAAATACAAATCCGAGGGTCTGATGATTGTCGGCGTCTACAGCGATACCGACGGTCTGGAGGATATTGTCAGGGAGAACAAAATCAAATATCCCATGATCCTGTCCTGCGAAGCATTTGACCGTTTTCAGACCGGCTATGTTCCCACGACGGTTTTTATCGACGGCAGCGGACGTGTGCTTTCCGACGAGCCGTATGTCGGCTCCAAGACCTATGAGGAGTGGGAAAGCGTGATCCTTTCCTATCTGAAATAATGGAAAGGCGCAGGAATATTCTTACCGCGGCGCTGATGGGAGCGGCTGTCCTGCTCATCGCCGCCGGACTCGTGATGGGTCAGAATGCGCAGGTGCTTGCCAAGGCGACGCGCATATGTCTGGAGTGCATAGGAATTGGATAACAAAAAGAGAACGTTGATTCAGGCGGCCGCGGCGTTTTTGCAGAACGCTCATGTGACGGGTTTTTTTACGGGAAAAATCTATACCGGAGCCGGAAAAAACGTCTGTGTGCCGGGGCTTAACTGCTATTCCTGTCCCGGGGCGCTGGGCGCCTGTCCGGTGGGCTCGCTGCAGAACGCGCTTTCCGCGTGGAAATTCAGGTTCCCGTATTATGTGCTGGGGCTGATGGTCTTTTTCGGAGCGGTTTTCGGAAGGCTTGTCTGCGGCTTCCTGTGTCCCTTCGGATTTCTGCAGGAGCTGCTCTTCCGGATTCCGTCGCCAAGGAAACTGCGCACGTTCCGCGGTGACGCCTCGCTGAGATATGTCAAATACGCCGTGCTGATCATAATGGTGATCATTCTGCCGATGGCGCACAAATTTACGCCATTCTACTGCAAATATCTCTGTCCGTCGGGGACGCTGTCCGGCATGCTCCTTTCGGCTGCCGACAGCCGTTTGCGGGGGCTTTTCGGTTGGATTTTTACGTGGAAGGCGCTGGTGCTGACTGCGGTGGTGCTGTCCTCGATCGTGATTTTCCGCCCCTTCTGCAAATATCTCTGTCCTCTCGGCGCGTTCTATTCCCTCTTCAACAGGGCGTCGGCGGTGCGTCTTGCCGTTGACAGCGGCAAATGTACAGGCTGCGGAGCCTGCGCGAGGGTGTGCGACATGGCGGTGAACCCGGCGGCTTCCCCCAATCATTCCGAGTGCATCAGGTGCGGGAAATGTGTGAGCCGTTGTCCTCACGGCGCCTTGTGCTTTACCGTTTTTTCCCGACCGGTCGGCGTTCGTGTGCCGGAAGTAATCAGTCCGCTTGATGAACGGCCTGAGAGAGACAATAAGTGAAAGGTTTTTTAACATGCTGTTTAATTCCGTAGGGTTTCTGATCTTTTTCCCGATTGTGCTGCTTGTGTATTATGCGATTCCGCAAAGGATCAGGTATCTGTGGCTGCTCGCGGCAAGCTATTATTTTTACATGTGCTGGAACGCGAAATATGCTCTTCTGATACTTACATCAACGGTTATCACGTATACAAGCGGTCTGCTCCTTGAAAAAGTGAAGCGGTTGCAGGTCGACGAGCTCAGAAAAGTCAGATATAAGAAATCTGTCGTCGCGTTGAGCTTTGTTTCCAATATGGGAATACTGTGCTATTTTAAATACGTCAATTTTTTCCTGTTCAATCTGTCGCGCGTCTTTGCGCTGATCCATCTCGAGCTGTCCGTTCCGGCGGTGGATGTGATGCTCCCTGTCGGCATATCATTTTACACCTTTCAGGCGCTCAGCTATACGGTGGACGTTTACCGCAATGAAATATATGCCGAGAAGAATTTCTTTCGATACGCGCTCTTTGTGTCGTTTTTTCCCCAACTGGTCGCCGGTCCCATCGAGCGCTCCAAGAACCTGCTCAGACAGCTTGCCATGCCGAAGAAATTTGATTATGACATGGCGCGCGAGGGCTTTCTGCTGATGCTGTGGGGCTTCTTTTTGAAGCTTGTCATAGCGGACAGGATTGCGGTTTTTGTCGACGCGGTCTATGGGGATTACACAAAATACGGAGGATATTACCTCATCGTCGCCACTGTGCTTTTTGCCATACAGATTTACTGCGACTTTTCCGGCTATTCCACGATAGCGATGGGCGCGGCGATGTTTCTGGGAATACGTCTGACCGAAAATTTCAATGCTCCCTATCTTTCCCTGTCGGTAGGCGAATTCTGGCGCAACTGGCACATCTCGCTCACATCGTGGTTCAAGGACTATCTCTACATACCGTTGGGAGGAAGCAGAAAGGGAAAATGGCGCAAATACTTCAATAAAATGACGGTCTTTCTTGTGAGCGGACTGTGGCACGGCGCACAGTTTACCTATATCGCGTGGGGCGGACTCAACGGTCTGTATCAGATTATGGGTGAGGCGCTGCAACCGGTCAGGGACAGGGCAGTGTCGCGGCTCGGGCTCCACCGGGAATCCATAGGGCACAAAGCCGCGCGCGTTCTCACCACCTTTGTGCTGGTGGATTTTTCATGGATCTTTTTCCGGGCGCAGAGCATAAACGACGCGTTTCACATCATTGGCTCCATTTTCGGAGCGGACAATCCATGGATCATTCCTGACGGCTCCCTGTACAAATGCGGTCTTGACGTCAGGAATTTCAGGCTGCTGGCCGTCTGCATCGCGGTGCTGCTGTTTGCCGACCTGATGAAGCGCAGGGGCGTGAAGGTCAGGGAAGTGATACTGAAGCAGGATGGTTGGTTCAGGTGGATCTTTATCGCCGTCAGCGTATGCTTTGTGCTGCTCTTCGGCAAGTACGGAAAGCGGCTGGACAGCGCGGCGTTTA
>ONDC01000068.1 GCA_900316495.1 uncultured Eubacteriales bacterium | reverse complement strand
AGGTAGACGCCGACATTTAATATTCCTCAATAGCTCAGTCGGTAGAGCATGCGGCTGTTAACCGCAGGGTCGTTGGTTCGAGTCCAACTTGGGGAGCCAATCAAAAAAAGCGTTTGTCTGTTGGCAAGCGCTTTTTTTGATTCAGTCCGCGATTCCATCTGAAGATGGGTTTTGAAGAGGCAAAACGGATTATCGGCTTTAAAAAACTCATGGGACAAAAGCGAGAGTTAAACGTGAACGAATAAGATTTTCTAATTGACAATTCTTCTCAATTGTAGTAGAATTTTATTACTTGACATGGATGTTTTATGACTTCATGGTTTTGGGTGGTCGTTTTATTCTTTCATGTCTGAAAAGGAGTTAATGTCTCATGCCCGATGAAGTAACCGAAAGCCGCAGAAGTCTGCTTATGCGAAGATTACGTGAAAACGGCGCAGGCGATTTTACTAAGCGAGAGCTAATAGAGTTGCTTTTGCTCTTCTCGGTCAGGCAAAAAGATACGCTTGCTTCTTCAGAAGCGCTGTTTGACTATTTTGGTTCTTTGAGTGAAATAGTAGAAGCGCCTATTATGGAACTGACTCACATAGAAGGGGTGAGTAAAAACAGCGCGGTACTTCTTTCAATGATTCCCCAGATTGCGCGAAGAATTCAGATTGATCATGACGTCAGAAATAAGCCTTGTGGTATCGAAGAAATAAGGGCATTTATCCCGAAATGCTTTATTGGAAGAACCGTGGAACATTTTGTTCTTGTCTGCCTTGATAAGCGGCAGAAGATGATTCGTTATGATTATATATCCAAAGGAACTGTCAATAATTCCACGGTGGATCTGAGGAAAATTCTTCATATCCTGCTTGTCACAAACGCTGCCTACGCAGTTGTGGCACACAATCATCCGAGGGGCTATGACCGTCCTTCACGGGAGGACATGAAATCCACTCAGACGATTGTCAACGCGCTCAAGACCATAGACGTGAAGCTGCTCGATCATATCATTGTCAGTACAAGCGGGTCGTTTTCATTTGCCAATGCTCCCTCTGACATCAGATGTTGCATGAACCCTGACTGACGACGGGAGATGAGTCGATTGAATAAAGAGAAGCTTTGCCTGATCATTACCGGAGCGATTTGTTTGTTCGGATGTGTGTTTCTCTCTGTGTATAATGTGATCGAGGCAAATTACAGCAGCGCCGAAATCATTGCGAGGCGAGAATACAACGAAGGACTTGCCCTGACTGACACCACACGGGAACCCTCGGATGTATCTCCTGCGGGAACCATCAATATCAATACCGCCTCCGCCAAGGAGCTTGCGGATTTTTTGCCCGGAATAGGGGAGAAAAAGGCGGAAAGAATTGTAGAATACCGCAGACTCGCGGGGGAATTTGTGTCGGTCGATGAGCTGATCAAGGTTGACGGCATCGGTGAAAAGACATTGGAGAACATCAGACCCTACTGTAGAATCAGTGACGACTGATCGGAGGTTAAGATTATGAGTGAAGAAATGAAGCGGGAGATTCTGTCGGATGAAGCGGACGAAATGGAGGATAACGCGGGAAACAGTCCCGATGACACGGAAACCGCGTTGCAGGATCCGTCCGACGCAGAGAATGAGTTCGCGGAGAGTTACCGCAGATTGCCGGCGTGGAAGCAGGTTGTGCTGCTAATCATCTTCCTTGGAGGTATGACGGCGGTTATCATGATAATCAATTTTATTGTGGAATTCGGTGCTGAACTAATCAAGGCGCTGCTAAAATAATATGACATGACGATTAATACCGCTGGCGATGTTTGAGTGAACAAGCCGGCGGTATTTTGTCGGATCACTCAGAGAAGCGGCGCCATCCGTTCCGCGATCTCCTTGAATACCGGTCCTGCGGTGCCGCCGCCCGATGTTCCGTCCTCTGCCAGCACCACGCATACATATTTCGGCGATTCATAGGGAAAGAAGCCCGCGTACCACGCCTGATTGACGTGTCGTCCGTTTTTGATGATGCCTGTCTCTGCTGTTCCGGTTTTGGCGGCAGTGGTTACCTTGTCCGTGGCGCCTGCTTTTGCCGTTCCTTCAAGAACGGCGGTGCGCATACAGGCGCCGATGATCTGAGCGGTTGCGCGGCTCATGGCGCGATGATGTTCGGGAATAAACGGAGCGGAGATGACGTTCTTCTGACGGTCTGTCAGTCCCATGACGGCATAAGGCTCGATATACTCGCCGCCCCTGGCAATCGCGGCGATCATTCCCGCCGTCTGAATCGGCGTGACGGTCAGACGACCCTGTCCAAAGGATAAATTGGCAAGCTCGGCGGGGCGTTCCAGAATCGCCGCGTCTGGCAGGGTTCCCTTTGACGAACGGTAGTGTTCTCCCAGTCGTGTGGCTCTCCCGAAGCCAAGGTTGTCAGCCATACTGAGAATGGCTTCCCCGCCGATTTGCTGTGACAGGTTGATAAAGTAGGTATTGCAGGAGCGGGATATGGCGTTTTCAAGGGTTTCATTTCCGTGAGGGGTGTGTCTGATGCAGCCCATGGTGGTGTTCCCTATGGTGACGAAGCCGGTACACTCATACTCGGTCTGGCTGTCGAAGCCGTTTTCCAGCGCGGCGGCAGCGACCACAGGCTTGAATACAGAGCCTGCGTTGTAGGCGGTGACGGCTCGGTTAATCAGCGGGGAGCGGCTGTCGTGAAGCAGAGAGGCGATGTCGCTGCGGTTGTAGGTCGGCAGGCTCGCCATCGCGCGAATTTCTCCTGATTCTACATCAAGGATCACTACCGCTCCGCATTCTATATGCTTTGCGGCAGCTGATTCCGCGATGTTCTGGATATTGCTGTCAATGGTCAGCATGACTCCACGATCCGACAATCCTGTCGTATCGGTGATTTCCCTGTCGGCTCCGTCAAGGCTCCGCCCGGAGGCACTGACGCGGCAGGTGACGGACAGCTCACCGTCCGCGCTGCTCAGCCAGTTGTCATATGCCTTTTCAATACCGCTTTCTCCTCCGTTTTTCCCGCACCATCCGACAAGGTGAACCGCCAGCGAGTGATCCGCGTAACGCTGCGGCACTCTGTAAACCGTCACTCCTTCACACTCGCAGCTGCCGTCCTCGACCTCCGTGACAAAAGGATAGATGCCTTTCAGACTGTTTTCTATGGAATGGAGCTTTTCGGACGATAGTTTTCCGGAAAGCCTTGCGGAAACATCCGGAGAAGGGATGATCAACGCCTTGAGCTTGGAAGCGCCTCCGGCAAGCGCTGCGCCGTTCCGGTCGTAGATTTTTCCCCGTGTTTCGGCAAGCGTCAGCTTATAGGAGCTGTGATGCTCTGCCGCTGTGATGTAATCCTGATGGGTGTCGATCACAACGATTCTTCCGATCAGCCCGGCGCATACAGCGAGCATAAAGCAAAACAGATATGTGATTCTTTTTTCCAAAATATAAAAATCTCCTTCAAACAATGTCACATACTTATTGTTTGAAGGAGACGTCTGATTATTCGGTTATGATTGGGTGGATATTGTATCAGAGGTTTGCTGCACGGGAAGTGAGTATTTCCAGATTCTTTTCATTCCCCTGTTTTTCAGGTCAACAAACGAATACCCTTTTTGCGAGAGCTTTTTGCTCGACGGGTCTTTGATAATGAAGTTCCCGTCCTCGGAAATGCCTGTTATGACGATGAAGGAAGAAAGATCCTGCGCCTTCAGCATACATATGACGGCGCAGCCCTTTTCCATGACGGCTTCTCTGAGACGTTGGTTATTGCGCGATACCTCCGTGGAACTCATGCCCATCGCCCTTGCTCCGATGGAAAGGAGCTTTTCCGGATCTGATTCAAAGGCGGCGCCCTTTGCGAATTCGGCGATATTTACCGGGGTCATATTGACGTCGTGCGTCACATAGATGGCAGCCATGGAAAGACAGGTCGGAGCGCTGCCTGTCAAACCGAAGACATTGCCGTTGTAATTCATGTAACCCCAACGCATATCCCACTGCATCAGATGCGGCGGTTCTTTACAATCCTTGTATTCACTGAAATCGAGTTTGTCCGGTCGGAAGTGAGTGATTTTTTTTGGATAATTGAGTACAAAATCCTTGGTTTCGTCATTGCGAACCAGCATTTCCCTGATGTCCATGGGATAATCGTCCAGCGTAAAGCCGTTCTGACTGGCAAATTCAGTTATGAGCTTTTCGGCAGAATTGTTCTGTCCCAGGCCGCTTGAATATTTGAGAATAGCGTCGACAAAGAGCAGGATCAGAACGGCGCAAAGAACACTCGAAAAGGTGAGCTTGATTTTTCTGTTTTTTACTTCCAATTTTTCTATCTCTCCCGGTGATGCAAGTTATTCGGTAGAATCTATTTTATCATAAGTATTGAAAAAATGCACGGATTCATATGTAAAAAAAATAAGAATAATTGTTGCCCGCATGTGGCCTGGCAGAGTGTCATGATTCTTCCGGGAGGATCATATAATGAATTGATAGAAAGAATCTTACCGGAGGATGAAAACATGACTGAGGACAAAAGAACGGTGCGTCTGCCGCATAGTGTCACCATGAATGACCGAAGAAATCTGTCGATGACCGGCGTGGAAGAGGTGATCGGCTGCGACGAGGAACAGCTTACCTTGAAAACCTCTATGGGAGAGCTTACAGTGGATGGGAACGGTCTGCATATCGGGAGCTTTAACAGAAGTACCGGTGAGCTTAAGCTGGACGGCGTCATAAGAGGGATCGTGTACGCCGACGCGGAGCCGGATAAGCAGGGCTTTTTTAAGAGGCTGTTTAAATAATGATGGAATACACACATTACACCACGCTGTTTTCTATGCTGCAGGCATTGACGGCAGGCTTATTCTGGGGCGTTTATTACGACGTTTTCAGAATCCTCCGCAGAATGATCCATTTTCACAGGCTATCGGTGGCTTTTCAGGATTTGTTTTTTTGGATCACCTCCGCCGTTTTTATTTTTTTTGTCTGTATCAGGCTCAACAACGGATTCATCCGCCTTTATTTTGTTGTGTTTGCCCTCACTGGATGGGCGGTCTATTTCGCTACCGTCGGAAGATTTGCCTTTGCCGTATTCGATGGTATTCATCGGTTCATCCGCCGCATTCTGTCAAATGGTAAAAGAAGATCGTTATGGATTCTTACAAAAATAATATATAAAGATAGACCGTAAAAGTGAATTATTTATGTTGAAATACCCAAATTTATTGAATTTTGGAAAATCAAGAAATAAATTTGTAAAATCTATTGCAATCACATTATTTCCTGCTATAATTATATTATCGGGTTTTGAATCTGTATTTATATATATAAATTTATCATATAAAGTGGAGTATTACTGCAATGGCGATAAAGAAAGAGGTTCACAGAAGGGCTGTGAATAGGGAAGGACCTTGGAAGAAGGCAAAAAAGACGCTGAATAAAGCGACAGATTTCGTCAAAAGACAGTTGTGTGATTTGCTTCAGATATTTCATAATTCCAATGCCGGCACAAAAGTGGTCGTGTCATCAGTCGTAGCGGGTATTATTTTGATTATGTTTGTTTCCGCTGTTCATACCGTCACCTCCAAGTATAATATGGAGAAGGAAATCGAGGAAATAGATAGACAGATTTTGCAGCAGCAGGAGAAAAATGAAGAAATAGAGAATGAGTTCAGGGGCGATATGGATGAAATTATGGAACGTCTCGCCCGCGAAAGACTCGGCATGATATATCCGGACGAGGAAGAATTTATCAACAGAGCAGGTTGAATTCAGTCGGATCGGAATTGAATATATTCAGTCAGCATTTTTTGGAGGATAATAAACATATGGCATTAGAAGTTGGACAAATTGTCGAGGGCAAGGTCACAGGCATCATGAATTACGGTGCTTTTGTCGATCTTGGCGATAATACGTCGGGTATGGTACATATTTCCGAGGTCGCGCCGGTGTATGTCAGGGAAATCAAGGATCATCTCACGGTCGGTCAGACGGTGAAGGTCAAGATTCTCGGCATTGATGAAAAAGGCAAGATCAGCCTTTCCATTAAACAGGCGGAGCCGAGACCGCAGGGCGGCAATCGCCGTGGGGGAGCTGCCGGCGGTCGTCCCCAGGGGGGCAGAGGCGGATCGGATAATTATGACTGGAACCGCAGACAGAATTCCTCCGATAATTTTGACGATATGCTTTCCAGGTTTATGGCGTCCAGCGATGAGAAAATTTCCGGTCTGAAAAAGGACAACCGCCGCAGCCGAAAGGGTGGCAACGGCGGAAATAGCGGTACGAATCAGTGGTAACCGCCTTTTGTGCCTTTTCCTTATTACATACATAATGTGCAATTAAACGGGGCGGTTGCCGCAGTTTTAAATGGATGTGCGGCAGCCGCTTTTGGCGTGTTTTTTTATCAATTTTCATCAGTGAGAGGGTAATGATTTTGCATTTTATCAACGCGTATATCTACACATCCGAGGGTGAAGCGGTGTTAAACGGGTATCTCTGTGTGGACGGAGGAAGAATAACCGGCATAGGTCGTATGGAGGATTATAAGGCGGACGAGGGAGAGACGGTGGTAGACCTCAGGGGCAGGAGAATCTATCCGGGCTTCGTTGACGCGCACACCCACTTGGGAATGTGGGAGGACGGCATGGGCTTTGAAGGGGAGGACGGCAACGAGATGGGCATGACGTCCGCCGCGTCTCTGCGAGCCATCGATGCGATCAACAGCTTTGACCGCTGTTTTGAGGAGGCACGCTGTGCGGGAGTGACCTCTGTGGTGACAGGGCCGGGCAGCGCCAATCCCATCGGAGGAGCGATGGCCGCCGTCAAGACGGTCGGCGGCAGGATCGATAAAGCCGTGATCCAGTCGCCGGTTTCCATGAAGATGGCACTGGGCGAAAACCCCAAGAACGTCCATCACGACCGCGACGAATCCCCTATGACCCGTATGGCCACCGCCAAGATCATACGCGAATCGCTTACCAAAGCGCGGCGTTATGCCGAGGACGTTGAAAAGGCGGGGGAGAGCGAGGATTATGACCTTCCCGACTTTGACGCGGAATGTGAAGCGCTTCTTCCCGTAATTCGCGGAGAGCTTCCGGTGCATATTCACGCGCACCGCAGGGATGATATTTTTACAGGCATCCGCATCGCGGAGGAATTCGGACTGAAATATGTGCTGGTTCACGCGACGGAGGGGCATATGGTGGCGGAGGAGCTGAAGGAATGCGGCGCGGATGTGTTCAGCGGACCGTTTCTCAGCGACCGCTCCAAGCCGGAGCTGATCAACCTCACGCCCCGGTCGCCCGGTATAATGTCGGGCGCGGGCATCCGTACCGCCATTATTACCGATCATCCGGTCATTCCGATACAATACCTGTCTTTATGCGCCGGACTTGCCGTGCGCGAGGGAATGGACTATGACAGCGCGCTCAGGGCTATTACGATCAATCCGGCGAGAATACTTGGTCTGGATCATCGTATAGGCTCGTTGAAGCCGGGCAAGGACGCGGATTTTTCCGTGTTTGACGGTGACCCTCTCACTCTGTCTGCCAAGCCCCTTGCGGTGTTTATCGATGGAAAAGCCGTGTACGACACGGGAATAATGGAAGGGCAGATGAAATAAAATGAGAACAGTCCATGCGTCGCTGATTGCGGAAAAGGTTTGTGAACTGTGTATCAGTGCCAATAAGGTACTCCCGTCCGATCTGATCAGCAGAATAGATTATTGTTCGGGCTGCGAGAAATCGCCCCTCGCAAAATCAATCTTTGATGACATGAAGGCGAATATCGCGGCGGCAAAAGAGCTGAATATTCCCGTGTGTCAGGATACAGGTATGGCGGTGGTTTTTGTGGAGGTCGGGCAGGACGTCCATATCGAGGGCGGTCTGTTGGAGGATGCGATAAACGCCGGTGTGCACAGGGGCTACACAGAAGGGCTGCTCCGCTGCTCCGTTGTGGGGGATCCCCTTCGCAGGATCAACACCGGCGACAATACTCCTGCCGTGATTCACACGCGCCTGGTGGCAGGCGACAGAATCAGTCTCACCGTCGCGCCCAAGGGCTTTGGCAGTGAAAACATGAGCCGGCTCAGGATGTTCACGCCGGCATATGGTCGGGATGACATCATCGCTTATATTGCCGAAACAGTTAGAATCGCGGGAGGAAATCCATGCCCTCCGATGGTATTGGGCGTGGGAATCGGAAGTGATTTTGAAGGCTGCGCGCTGCTGGCCAAGAAGGCACTTTGCCGCAGCTTGGATACTCCCAATCCGGATGAATTCTACCGGACGATGGAGGCGGACGCGCTTGAAGCCGTCAATGCCACGGGCGTAGGACCGCAGGGCTTCGGGGGAAGCGTGACCGCGCTTGCCGTCAACATAGAAGCCGCTCCCACCCACATCGCCGGTCTCCCTGTTGCGGTCAATGTCGGCTGTCACGTGACACGTCACGCGAGCGCAGTAATATAACGATTGCTTATCATTTTTGAAATAACCGCCGTACAAGCGTTCTGATTGTGCAGCGGTTTTTCTGCTTTGTGGCAAAAAATCGTAAATGTTAATTTTTATTAAATTTTAGAAAATGGATAGCATATTTTTGTTTAATATGTTATAATATAAGCGGAAACAAAAAAGGCGCGAAAATCCGCCTGTTTCCGCACTTTCATTAATTCTCTTTATGAGAAGGGAGCATACATTTATGAAGCTGACAATTACAGGAAGAAAGATCAATCTCAGAGATTCATTCAAGGAAAGAGTAGAAAAAAAGTTTAACAGATTTGATAAATTCTTTGACGAGAATGCGGACGCTGACGTTACTGTTACTATGGAGCGCAACAGATATACCATTGAAGTTACTGTTCGCAGCAAGGGTTACATCTACCGTGCGGAGAAGTCGGGTCTTGACCTTGACGAAGCGCTCGACCTTGTCGTGGACAGCCTTTCCGCCCAGATTCGCCGCAACAAGAAAAAGCTCGCCAAGAGATTCAAGAACACCAATACGGTGGAGATGTTCGAGCCGTTTGGCGGTGATTACGACGAGGACGAGATCGAGGATGAGCAGTTCCAGATTGTCCGCACTAAGAAGTTCCCTGTCTTTGCCATGGACGTGGATGAGGCGGTTCTTCAGATGAACATGCTGGGGCATCAGTTCTTCATGTTCCGCAATGTGGAGAATGGTACGATTAACGTGGTTTATCGCCGCCGCGACGGGGATTATGGTCTGTTGATCCCTGAGGATAAGTAAGCGTTACGCTTTGATGCTATAGAATAAAATAAAAGCGGCTCGCTGCCGTTCCATTACGGAACTGTCGTCAGCGAGCCGCTTTTGCTTTTATTGGGAAGCGCCTGTCCCGATGAAAATCATTCCATAGAGACCGTGAGGGAATCGAGCATGGTGTCATTGTACATGATGGCAATGACAGCGCCTTCGGGAATTTCGTCCTCCTCTTCCAATTCTCTTCCGTCGGGTGATGTGACACGGTAGGTGATGGTGCCCTCGTTTTTGTACTGCTCGGGGGCGTTGGGATTGATATACAATTCCAATTCCACCATGACCGACAGCACCGTGACCTTGCCGGAAAGCTGGGCGGTGGTTGCGACATTCAACAGCCTTCCGTTAAAGCGGTCAATGGAAAGCTGCGAGCCTTCGCGCACGGAAATACGCACCTGTCTGACGGTGTTCTCGTAGGCGGTGACGGAGGCAATCATTTTCTGATAGAGCGCAGGGTCGAGACGGCTCCTGTCGCCCTCGCTCAGTGAAAGATAGGCTTCCTTGACCGCCCTGATCTGATTGGCGTCGAAGGAGGTGGGGGAATCGGGAAGGGCTTTGATCATACTTTCCAGCTCTTTGACATCTGAATTTGCCTCCTCTTCAGAGGTGAAGTTATCCTCAGAGGAAATATCCGGTTCAGAACTGACGGGATAATCGGGGATGGTACTGTTTACGGAAGAAACCGATGTGCTGCCGTCGGCATATTCTTCCCGCAGTCTCAGCCTGAAGTGCTTGGCGATTCCGTCGGCGTCGGCTCTGCCCATGGCTTCAAGCTTGCTGCTGCTGTCTAAGAAGTCAGAATCGGCATCGATGAATGCGTGTTCCACCAGAATGCCCGGAATGCCGAGACGGCTGATAGGCTCACCCACCACGTAGTAATAGTCTCCCGGCTCGGTGGTACCGTCGGAAAACCGGTACACCCTGCCGCCACCGCTTTTCTTGGTCTTGATCCCGCGGCTTTTCAGCCCGAGTGCGGTCAGATTGGCGATAATTTCCTCGCCAAGAGCGGTACACTGTTCGTTGTATTTTGGCTCGTGTCTGGTAATGGGGACAAATACCTCACAGCCGTTTGCGCTTTTGTTGTTGGCTGAATTGATGTGCAGGCTGATGAAAATATCCGCGCCGACGTCTCCCGCGACGCTGACCCGCCGACTGAGGGATGATTTTCCGTAGGTGTTGGAGACGCCCGTGTGTGTCATGTAAACCCGTACACCCTTGTACTGATTCAGACGATCGCGGCAGGCAAGGGCGATTTTCAGGTTAATGGCCGATTCACATAAGCCGAGATTTCTGTTGACGGCGCCGGTGTCGGAACCTCCGTGTCCCGGATCAAGCACAATAATCAGATCGTCCCTGCTACCGCTGCCGTATTGGATCAGCGCCGCGGATAATCCTGTTATGATAATAGCGCCGCACATGATAACCGCGACGAACACTCTTGCCATGCGGCTGGGTACGGAATACTGTTTTTCCGAGGATGCCGGCAGTTTTTCCCTGTTTCCTTCCGCTCCTTTTCCGGAGAAAATATTGCTCAATTCATAT
>ONDC01000048.1 GCA_900316495.1 uncultured Eubacteriales bacterium | reverse complement strand
CGAGACCCTTGAGGCTGTCAAAAAGACCGTCGGCGACGTTCCGCTGGTTCTGCACGGCGGCACAGGCATTCCCGAGGATCAGATCAAGAGAGCCATTTCGCTGGGCGTTGCCAAGATCAACGTCAACACCGAGTGCCAGCTCGCGTTCCAGGAGGCCACCAGAGCCTACATCGAGGCGGGCAAGGATCAGCAGGGCAAGGGCTTCGACCCCCGCAAGCTGCTCGCTCCCGGCGCACAGGCGATCAGGGATATGGTCAAGACCAAGATGGAGATCTTCGGCTGCATAGGCAAGGCTGAGTAGTTTTCCCTCCCTTCCCCATCGGGCAATCAGCAATCAATCTGTCATTGATAAACCCCCGTCGCGGCGGGACGTTCCGGAATGCACCGGACGCTCCGCCATGACGGGGGTATTTTTTCATAATTTTGTTTTTCCCCGTCAAAAAAAACTGACGCTTCTGCCGGAAGTGCATTTTTATTATTGACATATCGGGCAAATGGGTAGATAATATATTCCATCACTTACACTTAAATAGGAAGGTCAATTCAACATGCTTTCACTGGACAAATTTTACCACGCGGCATACATATTAAAGAGCGTGCTGCGTCACACCGATCTGGTTAACGCTCCCGAGCTGAACCCGGACGCGCATATCTATCTGAAGCCGGAATGTCTTCAGGTGACAGGCTCCTTCAAGGTCAGAGGCGCTTACTATAAGATCGCTACCCTCTCCGACGAGGAAAAGGCAAGGGGCGTCATCGCCTGCTCCGCCGGCAACCACGCGCAGGGCGTTGCCCTCGCTGCCACCAAGAGCGGCATCAAGTCGCTGATCTGCCTGCCGGACGGCGCCCCCATCTCCAAGGTGGAGGCCACCCGCAAGCTCGGCGCGGACATCTGCCTTGTCAACGGCGTTTACGACGACGCCTATAAGAGAGCGCTCGATCTGCGCGACGAGAAGGGCTACACCTTCATTCATCCCTTTGATGACGACAGGGTTATCTCGGGACAGGGCACTATCGGTCTGGAAATTCTCGACCAGCTGCCCGACGCGGACGCGGTCATCGTTCCGATCGGCGGCGGCGGACTCATCTCCGGCGTTGCCTTCGCCATCAAGCAGCTCAATCCCAACATCAAGGTCTACGGCGTGCAGGCTGCCGGCGCTCCCAGCATGTTCAATTCCATTCACGACGGCAAGATCGAATGTCTGCCCTCCGTCTCCACCATCGCCGACGGCATCGCCGTCAAGGAGCCGGGCAACCTCACCTTTGACACCTGCCAGAAGTACGTCGACGACATCGTGACCGTCACGGACGACGAAATATCCGCCGCCATCCTCGCCCTCATCGAAAAGCAGAAGATGATCGCCGAGGGCGCGGGCGCCGTTTCGGTTGCGGCGGCCATGTTCAACAAGGTTCCCGTCAAGGGCAAGAAGGTAGTCTGCGTCGTCTCCGGCGGCAACATCGACGTGACCATTCTCTCCCGCGTCATCAAGCGCGGTCTGCTCATGTCGGGGCGCACCTGCGCCCTCAATCTGGAGCTGGTTGACAAGCCCGGCCAGCTGCAGGGCGTCGCCGGCATTATTGCGGGTCTCGGCGGCAACGTCATTTCCATTCACCACGAACGCGCCAACGAGGGGGCGGACGTCAACGGCTGCTACCTCAGACTGATTCTGGAGACAAAGAATTTCGACCACATCGAGGAAATCAAGAAGGCGCTTTTAGAGGGCGGCTATCACTTCGCCGCCAATTACAGATAATCATGACTTCACGCACACTCATCACTTCAAAGGGAGGATTTTTCAAATGATCAAGACCATCTATACCAAAAACGCGCCCGACGCCATCGGACCCTATTCTCAGGCGAAAATCGCCGGAGGATTCCTCTTCGCGTCCGGACAGATCGCCATCAATCCCGCCAGCGGCACAGTCGAAGCCGATACCATCGAGGGACAGACCGAGCAGATCATGAAAAACATCGGCGCCATTCTCGCCGAAGCGGGGCTGACCTTCGACAGCGTGGTAAAAACCACCTGCTTCCTCAAGAACATGTCCGACTTCGGCGTGTTCAACGAGATATACGGCAGATATTTCACAAGCAAGCCCGCCCGTTCCTGCGTGGCGGCGGCACAGCTTCCCAAGGACGTTCTCGCCGAGGTGGAGATCATCGCGGTTTGTGAGTAATTTCTTTTTCGTATCACCAAGGAAGGCAAACCCATCAGCACGGCCATTCAATGAACAGTTGAACCGCCGTGCTTTTTTGGAGAAAGGATTCCTCTATGGATAAAAAATTCCATGCCGTCATTTTCGATCTCGACGGCACGCTGCTCAATACGCTTGACGATCTGGCGGACAGCTGCAATTTCGTCCTTGCCCGGAAGGGATTGCCGACCTTTCCGGTGAAACAATACCGCGGATTTGTCGGCAACGGCGCGGCGATTCTCATGAAACGGATTCATCCGAAGGGAACCTCTCAGGACGAGCTGGACGATTCCCTCGCGCAATTCACCGCATACTACAGCGCGCACAAGGACGTGAAAACCGCTCCCTACCCCGGCATTCCCGGACTGCTCCAAGGGCTGAAGGCAGCAGGTCTTCGCCTCTGCGTCCTCTCCAACAAGCCGCACGAGATAAGCGTGCAGATCGTCCGGCAGTACTTCGGCGACGGCACATTTGATATTATTATGGGAAAATCCCCCGGCTATCCCGTAAAGCCCGACCCGGCCTCCTGCCGGCTGCTTCTTTCGGAGCTGGGGCTTGACAGGAGCGAGGTGCTTTATGTGGGCGACAGCAATGTGGACATGCAGACCGCCCGGAACGCCGGTCTGACAAAATGCGGCGTCTGCTGGGGCTTCCGTTCCGAGGCGGAGCTGAGAGCAGAGGGCGCCGATTATCTCGCCCACACCTCAGATGATATTTTTAAAATTGCCACAGGTGATATATCATGACCAACTTTTTTTCGCAGAGAATTGTCCGGCTCCTGATAACCGTTTTCCTTGTCTCCACGTTGTTGCTTACGTCCGCTTGCAGCAAACGTGAGATAACAATCCGTCCGAACATGTTTGTCCGCACGGAAACGCCGCTCCCCAACCCTATGAAGGGCTTCGCGTGCTTCTATGAAAAAGCCGATCAGGATTCTTCATTGGAGTACATAGGACTGAAATTCAACGAGATCTACAGCTATCAGAACGGTCAGGGGGCTCTCCTCACCGAAGAACTTGACAAAAAGCTCTCCCGTGTCGCCGACAGGGGAAATTTCGCCATTCTGAGAATTTACATGCTCAATCCCGGCTATGTGGACAGTGAACGGACAGGTCTGTTCCTTCCGGAGGAGCTTTACAATGAGCTGAAAAACGCGGGGGATATTTACTACAATCAGGTACGGGGCGGACGGCTGGAATATCCCGACTTTAACAGCCAAAAGCTGATAGATTGCATGCTCGACTTCATCGCTCTCTTCGGCAAAAGGTACGACGGTAACCCCGCGATTGCTGCCATTCAGATGGGGCTTTATGGCTCGTGGGGCGAGTGGAACATGTCGGAATGCAGAAGCTCCGCATGCGTGATGACCGACGATAATCTCAGGAAAATCATCAAGGCATATGTCTCCTCCTTCTCGTCGACCAAGCTGATGGGGCGCAATCCCTCCCTCGGTCATGCCAATGAATATCCCATAGGGTATCACGACGATAATTTCATGTTCAACACCTCCGACTTCCACACCAAAAGCCCCGAATGGAAGGCGCTGCTCCGAAAGCAGCATTATACCTACGCCACGCTCCAGCAGTTCTACGATTTCATCAACGGCAACGGCGGAAAATACGAGCCGTTATGGGATCTGTGGAAAACGCAGATGTTCGGCGGGGAGCTTTCCATGCAGATGTCGATGGAGCCGTTCGGTCCCCTGTGGAGCGGCACCGAACGCGAAGCGCTCAACTACTGCATCCAGCAGTTCCATATGTCATGGCTGATGGGCGTCGGCGTCGGAGGAATCCCCCAAACCAACACCGCGGAATATCAGGAATACCGCAAGGTCGCCGGCAGCTTCGGCTACGACCTGTTTATCGATTCCGTCACCGGAAAGGATCGCACCGGCAAGCTGACAACCACCTTCGGCAACGCGGGCATCGCTCCCTTCTACTACGACTGGCCGCTCGAGTACCGCATTGTTGACACGGCGGGAACCGCGGTATTCAGAACCCGCGACGAGGATTTCCGGCTTTCCGGACTGCTCCCCGGCGAAAACGCCACGTCGGTATTCTTCATTCCCGAAGACCTGAAAGCCGGCGAATACACCGTTCAGATAAGGTTTGTCAGCCCGGCTGAGGGCATCTCAAAGAAGGTCATGCCGCTGCGCCTGTCAAATGATCACGAGCTGAGAGACGGCTTCTATGAGCTTGCCAGGGTCGTCATCCAATAATATTGCTTGAATAAAACAAACAGACCCGTGCCTTTCCTCACTCACAAAGAGGGATTGGCACGGGTCTTTTCCGTTGTTCTGTAGCAAAATGCTAAATCCGCTTCAACAGCGCTTGGACGACTGCCTGACAGCCCTGCGTATCTCTGCGAAGGTCGCGTCCTCGCCCTTTTCGGAGAGCATTGTCAGCCAGCTCTCCAGCAGATCAGAGGTTTCGGGGTGAATAATCCTCCTCTGCTTTCCCTTCAGGAAATACTGCAAAGGCGACGCGTCGGTGTAATTCTTTTTCATATAGGTCTTGCTCGCCGCCATGCGGTCGCAGAACATCTCCGCCACGTACCTCACAGGCATTTTCACAGGGACACACAGTCTTGTCACCGGGTCGTAATCCGTCCAGAATTCAAAATGATGGCGGTTACGCCCCTTGTGGTGCATCCACGCGCGGGAATAGCCTATGTCCTCCCGCTCCGCCTCATTCGGGCTGCGCATTCCCTGAAAATACTTCACTCCGTTCCAGAATTCTGTCGGGCTGTACTTGCTGAGGTCGTGGCGAAGCCCCTGCCACGGAATCCCCGCCCGGAAGCAATTGACAATCACCTTTCTCCGGTGTCCGTTAATCGTGTGAAGATGTCCGTAAAATCTTGCCGCAAAATTCATATGCCATAACACTTTCCTTGTATGTTTCATTATCAATATGCTATATCAGAAAATCCCATTTGTCAAGAGGTGGTTTTTATTCAAATAATTCCTATATTTTTCAATGAAAAAACGCAGCTTTTGTTTAAAATCGGGTTTTTTCGTCCTGTATGATAATTTAAATTGCAATATCACGAAACAAGGTATATAATGAAACTATACAAAAGACGGACATGTTTTTTTACAATTCGTATATTTGAATCAGAATCATCCGATTTTTCATACGAAGTACCGTCAGCACGCGCCAATCAGTGGGATAGGGGGATACAGTTTTTTTATGCGCACCATACCTTTTTACGAATTCGGGCTTTCCGCGCCTGTCATGCAGGCAATCGACGACATAGGATATGAGGAAGCCACGCCTATACAGACACAGGCCATACCGCTGCTCATAAGCGGCAGGGACGTGATAGGACAGTCCCAGACCGGCACAGGCAAGACCGCCGCCTTCGCGATTCCCGCCATTGAGCGGATTCTCGCCGACGGTGAAAGGGGCGTGCAGGCGTTGATTCTGTGTCCCACCCGCGAGCTTGCGATACAGGCTTGCGAGGAGATCCGCAAGCTGACCGTTCACATCCGCGCGATCCATACCGTCGCCATTTACGGAGGACAGGATATAGAACGTCAGATCACGCAGCTTGGCAAAGGAGTCGAGATCGTCGTCGGCACTCCCGGCCGGGTGATGGATCACATGCGCCGGGGCACGCTGAAGCTGGGCGGCGTGAAGATCGCCATCCTCGACGAAGCCGACGAAATGCTCTCCATGGGCTTCCGCGAGGATATTGACACCATTTTCTCCGCTATTCCCGCGCAGCGTCAGACGGTACTTTTCTCCGCCACTATGTCGCCGGAAATCATGGAGATCACCCGGCTCTATATGAACAATCCGGAGATCATCCGCATTGTGCGGAAGGAGCTGACCGTGGAGGGCATCGACCAGTACTACTACAGCATCCCCCACAGTCACAAGATCGAGGCGCTCAGCCGCCTGATGGACGTCTATCACCCGGAGCCTGCGATGATCTTCTGCAATACCAAAAAGCAGGTGGATGAGCTTGTCAGCGCCATGCAGCAGCGCGGATATGTCGCCGAGGGGCTTCACGGCGATATGAAGCAGCAGGCGCGCGATCATGTGATGAACACCTTCCGCAGCGGCAAGGTGGATATTCTGATTGCCACCGACGTCGCCGCCAGGGGGATTGACGTCAGCGGCGTCGGCGCGGTGTTCAATTATGACATTCCGCAGGACGTGGAGTATTACGTTCACCGCATAGGACGAACCGGGCGCGCCGGAAAATCCGGATTGGCCTTCACCTTTGTCACCGGCTCCCGCGAAATGGCGGAGTTGCGGAGCATTATGAACTATACGCGCAAGGAAATCACCAAAAGCTCCATCCCCACCAGCGCGCAGGTAATGCAATCCCGCCGGGAACGCTTCGCCCGCAAGGTCTGTGCCTCGGTGGAAAACGAGGATCTCGGCGAATACATACAGATGGTGGAGCAGCTCATCGAGGAGGGCTTTTCCTCCATTGAGATTGCCGCCGCGCTGCTCAGATCCGAAATGACAGCGGACGGCAGAACCGCCATGCCCTCTGAAGCTGACGATTTCGCCTTTGCGGGACACGAACGCCGCAGAATAAACGGCAGCCGCAGACAGGACGGAAGGGAATTCCGCGAAGGAACCAAAGCCGGCAGATATGAAAGGAGAAGCTGTCCCACCGCCAGAATCCACATCAATCTCGGCAGCAGCGCCGGACTTCTTCCCAAGCACATCGTCGGCACAGTGGCGGGAGAAACGGGGCTTCCCGGCAAATTCATCGGCAGGATCGAGATCAACGAGCGGTACGCCACCTTCGACGTCCCGCAGGAGACAGCCGCCGCTGTCATCGACACCCTGAACAAGACCCGCATGATCGGCAGGAAAATCACCGCGAGACTTTTCAACGAGTAACCGGCAACGGATCACGCCCACGATGATCGGCCTTATCCGAAACGCATCAAAAGAAATTGACATTCCGGTACATCCGTTGTATAATAACCGTATCATTCTGAATGAAAAGGAGCCTGCCAATATGATCAAACACATCGTACTCTTCAAGCTGAGCGACAACAGCCCCGCCAATTGCGAAAAGACAGCCGCCATTCTCCGCTCGATGGACGGAAAGGTCGACCTGCTGCGCGGCATTACCGTCGGCATTGACAACCTCCACTCCCCTCGTTCCTACGACATTGCCCTCGAGGTGCTGCTCGATGACATGGACGCGCTGCAGGCATACCAGCGCGACGACTACCACTGCAATGTGGTCAAAAAGCATATGCATTCCGTCGCCTGCGGCAGCGTCGCCATTGACTTTGACATCTGATGATTGACAGAACTGTCAACCTATAGTTGACAGCTTTTGCCCAAACATTGATTGACAATTCCGGCGAAAGTGGTATATACTGGACACATCATTCGGAATTCAGGCGAATTCCAGATACAGCAGTTCATCAAGAGCTGTCAATTTATTTTTGTTTTGGAGGATGTTTACTATGTCAGAAGCAAGACTTTTCCATCAGGAAGACTGTAACCTTTCCATGCTCACCGGCAAGACCATCGCCATCATCGGTTATGGCAGCCAGGGTCACGCGCATGCCCTCAACCTCAAGGAATCGGGCTGCAAGGTCATCATCGGTCTTTACGAGGGCAGCAAGTCCTGGGCAAAGGCCGAGAAGCAGGGCTTTGAGGTTTTCACAGCCGCCGAGGCTGCCAAGCAGGCGGACATCATCATGATTCTGATCAACGATGAGCTGCAGGCTGATATGTACAAGAAGGACATCGAGCCGAACCTTGAGGAAGGCAATATGCTCATGTTCGCTCACGGCTTCAACATTCACTTCGGCTGCATCAAGCCCCCGAAGTTTGTCGACGTCACCATGATCGCCCCCAAGGCCCCCGGTCACACCGTCCGTTCCGAGTACCAGGCGGGCAAAGGCACTCCTTGCCTTGTCGCTGTCTATCAGGACGCTACCGGTCATGCCCTTGATATGGCTCTCGCCTATGCGGCTGGCATCGGCGGCGCAAGAGCCGGCGTTCTTGAGACCACCTTCCGCACCGAAACCGAGACCGACCTCTTCGGCGAGCAGGCTGTCCTCTGCGGCGGCGTCTGCGCTTTGATGCAGGCTGGCTTCGAGACCCTCTGCGAGGCGGGCTACGATCCCAGAAACGCCTACTTCGAGTGCATCCACGAGATGAAGCTGATTGTCGACCTCATTTATCAGAGCGGCTTCGCGGGTATGAGATATTCCATCTCCAACACCGCTGAGTACGGCGATTATGTCACCGGTCCCAAGATCATCACCGCCGAAACCAAGAAGACCATGAAGAAGATCCTCGCTGACATTCAGGACGGCACCTTTGCCAAGGAATTCCTCCTTGACATGTCTCCCGCCGGTCGTCAGGTTCACTTCCAGGCAATGCGCAAGCTCGCCGCCGAGCATCCCTCCGAGGTTGTCGGCAAGGAAGTCAGAAAGCTCTACAGCTGGAACGACGAGAGCGAGAAGCTCATCAACAACTGATTTCTTCCGTCAAACTGAATTCGTTTTTTGCCGCCTTCATCTGCGCACCCGTCAGATGAAGGCGGCTTTTTTTGTATCTTCTGACAATTTTGCGTTGGCATTTTTGCCCCGTTTTCATCAACATTCGGCAGACCTATTGACTTTTTTTGCCAACTGAAATATAATAAAGGGAGAATAGCCATGCCACGCAAAACCGCCATGGTCAATCAGTGCATTTATCATTATTGAAAGGACTTGAAACAATGAAAAAAGGAAAACTTCCACTTCCGCTTTCGCTGCGGACGCTTCTGACAGCGACTTTGTTCATCGCGCTGCTCACGGCGTCGGCAATGTTTGTCACGGTCAGCGCAGCCGACGGC
Source organism: uncultured Eubacteriales bacterium (assembly GCA_900316495.1). Classification (GTDB taxonomy): domain Bacteria; phylum Bacillota; class Clostridia; order Oscillospirales; family Acutalibacteraceae; genus RUG762. Next base: position 8,446 of record ONDC01000048.1, on the reverse strand, counting down.
GACGCACCTTCCGATCATTACACAATCGACAAATCGATCACCACCCAGAACGTTCTCTCTATCGGGAGAAGACGGCGTAATTCCGCCAGACTCTACGCAAACGCCTCCCCTGTGTCCTACGGGAGCAGCTATGGCGGCGAGCTGACCGGAGATACGGTGGCGCAGAACGTCTATAATGCCTTTTATGAGAATTTTGTCACAACTCCCGGCAACAGTCCCTTCACGGTAAGCCTTAACCCGATCGTCACGGTAAGAGGCGTGAACAACGGAAGAACGGATGATCAGGGTAATACCATTATAGATATCGATGAAACTGATCCGGCTTATACAAATCTACAGAGAAGCATCGCTCGCGGCGCTACCGCATTCTGTCTCGATCATCCGGAAATTTTCTGGATCAGAAACTACTCCTACGGCATTTCTAACGCCAGTGTGAAACAAACGTCCGATGATTCCTTTGAGATCCAGATCAATTCTCTTTCCATCTCTCCCAATCCCGCCTATGAAAACGCGTACAGCCAGCGCGAAACCGTCAACAGCGGCATTGCCGCGGCTCGGAGCGCAATTCAGACCGGAGAGACGCGATACGACACGCTCAAGAACATTCACGACTATATCTGCAACAATGCCAACTACGATTATGCGGCAGCCGGCCTGAGCTATGCTACTGAAGCTCACACCGCCGCTCCCCTCTTCAACGGAAAGGGCGAGTTCGTCTGCGAGGGCTATTCCAAATCGCTGAAAATCCTTTGCGACAAATTCGGCATTCCCTGCGCGCTTGTCAGCGGTACAGGCGGCAATGAGGCACATATGTGGGCATATGTCAAAATGGATGACGGAAAATGGTATGCTGTCGACGTCACATGGGACGATCAGAACAGCGGCATCATTTACAATTACTTCCTCAAGGGAAGCAACACTATGAGCAGCGACCACACGCCAAGTCCGCCTGTGGTCAATAACGAAGAGGTTGCGCTTTATTATCCAACTCTCGCGGCGGAGGATTACGACCCCGACTGGAACCAAGGAACCACACCGACCGACCCGTCGACCTCCGACCCGTCCACCTCCGACCCGTCCACCTCCGACCCGTCCACCTCTGACCCGTCCACCTCCGCCAATGAAACCACCTCCACCACACAGGCAGAGACAAAGATGATCGACATCAGAATCGATGACCCGGACAACGGCTTCGTGAAATCCGCACAGATTCCCGAAACCGCCAAGGCAAAGGCCGGCAACGACGACGTGGAGCTTACCAGAATCAGAGTCATCGTCACCAAGCTTAACGATGCTAAGAAAAAGGCGCTGAGCGACGGCATCCGGAAAATCAACAAGGGCTACGACCCGGATAACTCCATCCTTGAAGCCTACGACATCGAGCTGGTGGACAACAACGGACACACCGTCACCATCACCGAGGGCAAGATAAGGATCTGCCTTGCCTTCTCAAGCAAGCAGACAAAGAAGTACACCCAATATGTCTACTCGCTTTATCATCAAAAGACAGAGGGCGGCGTTGAGCGCATCAAATCCATCAAATCCAACGCGCAGGGCGTCTGGTTCGAGGGCGACAAGTTCAGTCCCTTCGGACTGGTCAGCGTTGAGAAGTCAGGCGGAGACCAACCCTCTCCCGGCACCGGAGAGACTATTCTCATGACCGTGGTGGCGCTGATCCTGCTTGCTCTCGCGGCGGGAGCCATTGCGTTTGTTGTCATCAGGAACAAGGCGTCCTCCGATGACGAAGAGAAGCCGGAAGCAGCCGCGCCCGTCCCGGAAAAGACAGAATCCATTGAGGAATCCGGCACGGAGAATGAGGGGGAAGAAAAGGAATAATCCTCCTTCCCGACAGATCGCCTTTTAGAGCCGACAATACAAAATAATAACGGCGGCAGGGCTCCTGAATGTTGATGGAGGCTCTGCCGCCGTTCCTGCTCTATGCGCGAGTTGCTCAATGCACGAGCTTGGTTCCTGTATAGTAATGCGCAAGTATCTCACGGTAGCTTTTTCCGTCGAGCGCCATCAGATTGGCGCCGAATTTGCTCATACCCACGCCGTGACCGCTACCCCGGACGTCAAAGACAAATGTCTTTTCCTCGTATTTCAACGTAAAGCATGCCGAGCGCAGCCCGAAGGCATTCCGTATCCGCTGTCCGTTGACAGTACTCCCGCAGATGGTGTAGCTCATCACATATCCCGAATTGGAGCGGACGCAGCCCACCACCCATTCCGACGGCTTTCCTTCGGTGATGACGCCTAACCTTTCACTGCATATCGCGGCAAACTCCTTCTCGGCAATGCTTACCGTGCTGCGGTAGTCCTCGGCACAGACGTCGTCGCGGCTATCCACTGCCTTCAGATATGGGAAATCCCCCTTCCAGACGTTGACACCGTCCTCCGTCATTCCGCAGGAAAAGTCATGATACGCGGCGAGTATCGGTTCCCCCTTATAGGCGATGTATTCGCCGTAAACCGAATTCACCAGGGTTCTGAGCCTGGATTGGTTCCGGCTGAATGCCTCGCCCCATTGCTGCCGGAGCTGCTTTTTGGATAAAAAGCTCTGCGCGTCCGCCGGAGTGCCAAAGATCCTGCGATACATCATCAGCGTATAAGAGGCGACTGCCTGTGCCTTGATCGCCTCGTCATCGTACTCCATCGGCATCTGCGAGGCCACGATCCCGCAAAGGTAATCCCTTTCACTCATCACCTCTTTTTCCCCTGTCGCGGGATCCGTTACAGTCACCGTGCGGATTCTGCCGGAACGGAGACTGATCCTGCTCTGCGAAACAATCCCGCTGACGGACGCCTCCTCCACGCCAAACAACAAGGAGGATACCACGGGAACCACGGACAGTATCATCACAAACGCAAAACACAATAAACACACTTTTTTCATTCTCAGCATTTGATCACGACCCTCATCTTATTTTTCTGTACTTCTGTATTGATACTTTCATGACTTGTATATTTTTATGACTTGACTTTATTTGTAATATGGGATAAAATATAAAAAGATAATTATGCAACTTTTTAATGATACATTATTATTGTATGCAATACACTTTGGCAAAATCACATCTGCCGAAAGCATTTTTACCTTGCAGATGGCGAATTGCCGGGAGGGAAACAAATGAAAATAAGACGATCCTTGGTGGTTTTGTTTATAATCGCCTCATTAGTCATACCTATCTCTCTATACCGCAATATGTTTTCGGAGAACGCGTCTGACGAGTTTACCAGCACCGTGGGAATCATCAGCAATGTGCTTATGACCGTCTTTTTACTGCTTGTCGTCGCCTTCTCCATTTTCAGCGACGATTATCCCCACACCTATGCCCCGCGAAAATCCTCGCCACTGGGAACCATTGCCATGCTTGCTGCGGCTGCATGCGGTTATTCCTCCATATTAGGTCTGATCAGCGACGATATGCCGAATTATTCCGGCACTGGCGGGATCTTCCTTACCGTGCTGGGGCTTCTCACCGTGCTTTCGATGATGATTTATTCGTTGACATTTTATAAAGGTGAGAATTATATTCTCTCCATGTCGGTCGTACCCATCGCGCCCGCTCTTTGGTACGGATACAGAATGCTCTCGGCGTTCCTGCGCTCCGCTTCCATGGCTGACATCAGCGATCAGCTGCCTGTCATCGCCATGTGCTGTTCATTTACGATCTTTATGCTGACAATCGGCAAGCTCTTCTGCTGCATCAATTCAAATTCAATCAAATGGGGGTTTGCGGGCGGCTGCATCGGCACCATGACCTCCCTGCTCTACAGCGTCAACTGGTTGGTCAATGACTGCGCTTCTCTTAACGACCTCATGATGAACCCGCTTGTCTTTGCCGATATTTTAATGGCATTGTTTGCCATTGGGACACTGTTTCACATTTCCAACCCCTCCGAATATTTCGACGACGAGGAATGGGACGATTACTTCTACGAGACCTATGATCTCCCCAAACCCAATCTTATCCTTCACACGCCGGTGGACGAGCTGGAGGAGGACAGCCTGCTTGACGACGACATCAATGAATCTCCCTATATTCCGGTCAATACGTCCATCGGAGGAGGTCAGAGAAATCAGAGCAGCAGGGGCGGCAACAACCGCCGCGACCAGCGTCAGCCTGTCGCTCCGGCCGCGCCGTCCTACATTGCGAATCCCGCGTCCTATTACGGACAGTATCCTCCGCAGACGCCGCTTCAACCACAGCGCCAGTATTATCCCCCCGCATATCCTTCCTACCCCGTTTATCCCTACCAGGGCATCACGCCACCCAATGCCGGATACCCTGCGGCATACCCCGCACCTCAGCAGCAGGTGGAATACGTCAATCCCTATGACGAAGCCGCAGCCAAATATCAGTATGAACGCAGGCGCGCCGAGCTGCAAAGCCGTGAGCTTGAAAAGCTGACCGGTGAAGTGGATAGCTCCATTGCCAAGCTGCAATCCAATGTCATTCCAATCAATTTGTCAACGCCTCCCCCGACGAACGAATCCCTGGCATGTCAAACGCGGCACAGCAGGGAAGAAATCTTCGTCTGGCACAGGGCTATGCCCAGTCCGGCGAGAGACTCACCGATCATGTTGACCGTCTGGAGCAGCAAAACCGCGCCGCCGCCGCCCCGCCTGTCGACGATGACGACGAATACACATACGAATACTACTACCCCACCGACCCCGCCGGCTTCGGACCGAATCAGTTCAATCCCACGGAAGGAAGCTCAATCGGTTCCGGCAGCAGAAGGTAGTCAGACAACCGCTTATTTTTTGCCAAATGATCCCACATGGCTTATTTCAAGCAATGTGGGATTTTTTTATTTTCTGATATTATACGACCGACCGTGGAATAATAATGTCGTAATATGGTTGAAATAATTTTTTAATAAATGTTTTCAAAAATGTAATCTGTTTTTAATAACCAGATGTTGACATGCCAAAATTTATATGATATAATTCAAATACAAGGACAAAGCAATCACGATCAAGGAGAAATGATTTATGAATATTTCAATAAATGACTACAGAATGATGTATACACAGCACGAAGCCAGCAGACAACGCAGAATCAAGGCGCTGAGCCTGCCGACCTACACCTTTAACGAGGAAATGCTGAACTGTGTCACGCATGCGCTCGGCGCACTGCTCGGCGTTATCGGCTGGCTCATGAGTATGAAGCTGCTGATCGCCGCGGGAAATGCGGTCGCCACGGTTTCGATGTCGGTGTTTTTCGTGACCATGATCATCCTTTACGCCAATTCCGCGCTTTATCACGGGTGGGTGCTGACAACGGCAAAAAAGAAATTTCAGATAATGGATCACTGTTCCATCTTCCTGCTGATCACCGGCACCTACGCCCCCTACACGCTCATGGTAATGAACAACCTCGCAGGTAGGATCATTTTTGCCATCGTGGCTCTCGCTTCGGTGCTCGGAATCGCCATGAACGTCATTGACCTGAAAAAATTTGCCATTCCGTCGATGCTTTGCTATCTCATTTCCGGCTGGTGCATCATTTTCGCCTACAGGGACATCGCCTCCGCGCTCTCTCACGATCAGCTCTTCATGCTGGTGGCAGGCGGCGTGGTCTATACCGTCGGAGCCATCTTCTACGGACTCGGCAATAAGATCAGATATATGCACACCATCTGGCACCTCTTTGTGCTCGGCGGCACGCTCTTCCATTTCGCCAGCCTCTACAGCTTTTTGCTCTACCATCTCTGAGACTTTACCGCATATTATTTATGCCAAATACAAACAAACCCCAAAACCCGCCGCTTCAGGTTTTTCTGAGCGGCGGGTTTTGGGATATTTTTCTGTATCTTTTTATGAGATTCCCTCTGTCAAAAGCCCTTCTGTCTGAGACCGGACACAAGCTGTACATAGAATTCTCTTACATCAAAGCCCTTGATGTTTTCGCGGTTGAGATCTATCACGTCGCCATGGGAGATTCCCCTGCGTCCCTTCGTAGTGAGAAACGTATAGTTCGCCCCCCAGCGGAAAGAAGATTCCGAGACGAGTCCATCATTCGGTCCGTCGTAATGCTTGGCGATGTGATAGGTAAAATTGAGCGGAAATTGGCCGTTTGTCGCCCGGTTCAGCCTGGAACCGATGCTCTGATAATACACCGAGGGGCTGTCCTTCACAGACTCATTGAAGGCCTTGCAGCGCTCGTCGGTGAGATCATACACAGAGGACATAAAATCGGGATTGCTGTCTCCCAGTCTTCGCAGGGTCGCATTGTAGGTACCGGCGATCGAATTCTTGACACTCTCAGGGATTTTTTTGAGCAGGTAATCGGCAAAAAGACACCCTCTGTGAGGCGTATTCACCGTGGTCAGCGAGGCGATATACTGATCCGCCCCACAGCAGGATATGGCATAACGGCAGTCAAGACCGCCCTTTGAGTGGGCGATCACATTGACCTTCTCGCAGCCGGTCTCCTTCACAATCGCCTTGATTCTCTCTGTCAGCTCGACGCCACTGTCCGCAACCGAAACCGCAGACTGATGGTTGCCGTAGAAAATGACGGCTCCGTTTTTCTTCAGCTCATCTGGAATCCTTCCCCAGTAGTTCAGATATTTGTAATCGCGGAAAAAAACGCCGTGAACAAGCAGGATGGGATATTTCGTCCGGCAAATGCAATCCGCGCTCCGTTGCTCGTTGAGAAGGAGCTTGTCATTTTCAAACTCCGCCTCTGTCCCGCAAACCGAAATAATCTTTGCGAGCGCGAAAAGATGGGCAATGGGAATAAGTCCGCAAAGCAGGCCGATGATCCTGATTTTCAGTCCAAGCTGCACAGAGGTGACGTACACGCGGATAATGCCGTTCCAGAATGCCACACTTAGCACAAGCACAGCGGTCAGACAGCTGATGGCGAATTTCACCGGATGTTCAGTCATAACCAAAAAGGCTGCCGTAATATGTGCCGCTGAGGTGATGACTGTTCCGATGAGGAACGAAATCAACAGATCGGTTCCCTCGGCGCATACTCTCAACCGGAAGGATTTGAATTTCAGGTTATAGGGTGACGGAAACACGTTGAGAAGCAGAAAAAGCATGACAAAAAAGGGAGCCATGATCCAAAGCCGGGGATACAACAGCACAATGCCCGACAGACAGGCCGTGACCGCGAAGATCACGCCGTCGGCAATGCGAAATAAATGCTTCATCTCAATAAACCTCCTTGCAATTTATCTGAATTTTGGTGATTTACTTCTTATTCCTCTCTATCCACTCGGTGGTAAATGTGCGGAAGCTCTCCTGCGCACGGCTCATCTTTTGTCCCCTCCGGTGTACAAGAAACACATGGCGAACGAAGGTTTCGTCCTCAAAGGGAATGGTGCGCACCAGCTCATCGGCGTATTCCTCCGCAAGGAAGGTAGCCGAGATGCCTACGCCCCGCTTCTGTCTCGCAGCCTCCACGATCAGCGAATCGTCGCTGATTTCCAACAGGATCTCCGGGTTCAGACCGCCCTTGACAAAGCGTGTGATATTGTGAGGATAGAGCGAAAAATCGCGTCCCTTGAGAATGATCGGATAACCGTTCAGATCGGGATAGCGGATGATGGTATGCTCCGCCAGCGGATGATCCCTGTGGACAATAGCGCGAAAATCGTGGGAAAAGCAGAAGTCCGCCTCGTAATTGATCAGATCAATCGGCTGCGGCAGAAAGGCAAAATCCACGCGTCCGCTCTGCAGCATATCGTAGATCGGATACTCCGGATATTCCACCAAATCGAGATGGACATCGGGATAAGTGTCATAAAAATCGGTGACGAATTTCAGCGTGAGATACTTCGGAACGCCGTATGTCGTGGCAATGTGCAGGGTGGAAAGCGCATTGATGCTCTCCTCGGCAAATTCGCTTTTGATGCGGCTGCACTCGCTGAGAATGACATTGGCAGTAGAGTACAGCTTATGGGCATAGACGGTCGGATGAAGCCCCTGCGGAGAACGGGTGAAAAGGCTGCGTCCCAGCTCTTCCTCTAATTTCTTGATCATCTTGCTCACTGCCTGCGGCGTGACAAAGATCTTCTCCGCCGCCTTGTGTATGCTGCCCAGCTCATACACCTTCACAAAGCAGCCCAGCAATCTTTCCTCCATGATTGAAGCACCTCTCTTTCCGCCATTTCTTACATTATAGCACCTGCCGCCGGATATTGCAAGATTTGTTTATGATAGCCAAAAACCGGCTTCCTCAGAATCATCCGAAGAAGCCGGTCGGTTGCATTATTCAGCAAAGCATAATCAATACTGCTCCGCCTTGTTCTTGGCGTAAACGCCCGCAAAGCTGACCATGGACAGCGCGGCAAGCAGCACCGCAATGTTCATCGCTATATTGGCGTCACCGGTCTTGGGGTTATCGCTGCCCTTTGGCTTGGGCGTGCTTGCCACGGCAAACATGCTGAAGCTGTCAGTCGTCACGGTAATGCCATTCTTGCC
>ONDC01000050.1 GCA_900316495.1 uncultured Eubacteriales bacterium | reverse complement strand
AGGCGGCTCTGTGCTTGTGTGTTCAAAGTGCAACGGCAAATCAAAGAGCAGCGGTCGCACAATTGCAAGGTGTCCGAAGTGCGGAGCCAAGATAACAGATTGCACGATCAGCAAGAGCGATTTGGCTGGTCATGAACTGCCGGAGGTGAGCGGGGAATGACATTCTATATTGCGGTGACCCCTGACGAGTACGAGTTGCCGATGGCGGTCGCGGAGACGACCGAAGAATTGGCGCGGCTGATGGGCGTATCAGGCGGTACCATCCGCTCGCATCTTTCCAAGGTGAAAAGCGGCATCGTGAAGAAGCCGAAATATGAGAAGGTGGTGATTGAGGATGATGACTGATGTGCAGATGTGGTTTATTTCCGGCGTGATTGCTGTCGCGGTGATCGCAGTGTCTGTGATGTACGTCTGTTTGGTCGTGGCGGGCGACCGTCACAAGAAGTGACAACATGATTTGACTCAGCCCTCCCCTGCCCTATCGAGAGGGGCAAAATACCCTGTTTTGACCCCTGAGGGGGGGAGGGGAGGAGCTTTTTACATTGATTTTCGAGGGAGTGAAGCGGCTATGAGTGACGAGACAAGACTGGTGATGATCGGGATGGTCGCCGTCGCGGTGGCGGTATTTTTCGCGGGATTCCTCGCGATGGGCATCATCGCGTCAGTGACGTCTCACAAGGATGAAACGGACGTGATGCACATGAGGGGCGGCGCGTATGCGCTGGAAATTATCTTTTACGACCGGAATGAAACGCGGCTGCGGCTGGAACGCGTGCGGGAGCATTTCTTCCGGGCGGGGATGCTGGCGGCGGTGTATGCGTCCGGTAAACGGGCTTACATCCCCCTCGACAGCGTGAAATACATCCGGGTCCTCCCCTATGTGGAGATCGACAGAAAGGAGGAAGAAAAGACCTATGTGGATTAGTACCGACAGCGGGATGCTGCTCAATCTGGATCGCGTGACGTCGATCTGCGTTGACAAACTGGATACCTCCGTCCCTTGGAACGACGGCACCCCTTGGGGCGTTTTCTGGCGCGGAGACAACATGAGCGGGGTGATTTCCCGGCACGTCGAGAGGCACGAGGCGGAGGAGCGTCTGGCGGAACTGTATCATATCGTGGATTGAGGGGGTGACGGTGATGGCGGACGAAAAGCTTGACCCCTTCCGCTGCGTTTACTGCGGATGCAAGGTGCCGTGGTACGCTCACATCTGCGGGTCTTGTTACCAGAAGTTGATCTTAGTACGCAAGCTCCGCGGGATCGTGTATGACATCAAGCGGCAGGCAGAGGAGGAAAAGAAGCATGACAGCGGATGAGGTAAAAGGGCGGCTGCGGGCGTACCGACGCGCCTGCAAAGAATGCTGCAAACTGAACCGGAAGATCAGGGATAAACGCGACAGCATGACGCAGCCCCGCGCCGTGAGAACCGATGCGCTCCCCGGCGGCAAGGGCAATACTCTGGAAGCGGCGATTGAGAAAATAGACACCCTGGAGCGCCGGCTTCATGCCGCTGAGTCCGAGAAAGACAAGGCGCTATCTGATGTGCGGACGCTGATCGCGCTGGTGGAGGATCCCGACGGGCGGTATATTCTGATATTGCGGTATATAAATGGGGTAAGTTTTGACGATATTCCCGAACAGATGTATATATCAGACCGCTCCATGTGGCGGCGGTACAATCGGGCAATTGACGAAATCATAAAAGCAACGGAAAAATAAAAAGTTGGCAGTGTTTTGGCAGTAGGTATGTGCTAAAATATCTATGATGGGATTCGACTGCGAGAGGATTCTTGGTATTACCTCCTTAGCATATCCGGTGCGGCGGCTGTTATCTTCCTGCTGCCGTGCCGGATATCTCCCTTTTACTATTTTGACTACACGAGGTTTTTGTTGTTTTTGCTCCTTTCAATTTGTGGAAAAAGCTGCTTTTGTCCTTCCCGGACGGGCGGCTTTTTTCGTTTCGTTTTATATTACAATCCAAGAAGGTGAGGCGGTATGAATGAGGGGAACTTGATTCCGCTGAATAAACGAACAAAGAGCGAAGTAAGAGAAATTACCCAAAAAGGCGGCAAGGCGAGCGGTGTGGCGCGGAGCTTCAAGGCGGCATTGAAAAAGAAAATCCGGGACAATCCCGCGTTGACAGAGGAATTTATCGATACGCTGTGGAAGATGTTTCTGGAGGACAGAGATATCAAGGCCGCGCAGATTCTGCAAGAATTGATGGAAGAGAAAACGACGGAGTTGGACAAGAAACTCAAAAAGGCGCAGATTGAGAAAATCAAAGCCGAGACCGAAGCCATCCGGCGGCGCGGTGACAGCGGCGGCCCCGCGTTGGAAAACGAATTGCCGATGCTTTACCATGCCTTGGAACAAGGCGGGGAAATGGAGGATGACGGCGATGACGTTTGAAAAGCTGTCAGAAAAGCAAAAACAGGTCTTCCGCTGGGCGTTTGCAACGGATTACAAAGCCATTATCTGCGACGGCGCGGTGCGTTCCGGCAAGACCATTTGCATGATCTCCGCCTTTATCCATTGGGCGATGCGTGAGTTCAACGGCGCAACTTTCGGCATATGCGGCAAGACCGTCGCTTCGGCGGAGCGCAACATCATCCGACCGCTGCGGGGCATCGCGGATATTACCGCGTATTTCAGGCTCCGTTATTCCGCCTCGGCGCATCTGCTGACGGTGGAGAACCGCGAAAAGTGCAATTATTTCTTTGTCTTCGGCGGCAAGGATGAGTCAAGCTATGAGCTGCTGCAGGGCATTACGCTGTCCGGCATTTTTCTGGACGAGGTGGCGCTCATGCCGGAGTCCTTTGTCAATCAGGCGGTGGCGCGTACCTTGTCCGAACCCAAATCACGGTATTGGTTTAACTGCAATCCGGAAGGTCCTACCCACTGGTTCTATCGAAACTGGATTTTACAGGCGGAAAAGCAGAACGCGCTGCACCTGCACTTTCTCATGTCGGACAATCCGATTCTGACCCCGGAGCAGCTGAAAGAAGCGGAAAGCCGCTTTTTGGGCGTATTCTATGACCGATACATCCGCGGGCTGTGGGTGGTGGCGGACGGCGTGATCTATTCCATGTTTGACGCGACGGAGAATGTGCTGCCGGATGTGACGTTCCGGCCGGAGCGAGAACTCATCGCCGTGGACTACGGCACCTTTAATCCCTGTGTCTTCCTGCACCTTTACGCGGCGGGAACCGGAGACGGCATTAGGCATTACATCGACCGCGAATACTACCACAGCGGACGAGGCGAACAGGGCGGCGCTGCTGTTCAGAAAGACGATGAGCAATATGCGCGGGATATGCTGACCTTTACGGGAGGCAGGAAGGACATCCCCATCATCGTGGACCCGTCGGCCAGTTCCTTTATCACCCGGCTGCGGCACGATGGCTTTACTAACGTGATTCCCGCCAAGAACGCTGTCGCCAAGGGGATTGCGGCCGTATCGGTGGAACTGACCGGACGGCGGCTGACGATTTCGCCCGACTGCGTGAACACGCTGCGGGAGATTCCCTCGTATGTGTGGGACGTAAAGCACGCCGAGAGAACGGGCGAGGACAGACCGCTGAAAGAAAACGACCACTGCTGTGACGCGCTGCGTTACGGCGTTTATTTTGATATTCTGGCAAATGCCGGCGTGCGTCCCTCGGTATCCGGACGCGGCGCGAGATAAGGGAGTGATGGGCATGATGGAATCGCCTATGAGAATCCTCTTGACGGAGCTGTCCGGGCTTTACGGACAGGCGGTGCTGGAGGATATCGGGAAGACCATCCGATTGTATGATTTCTATGACGGCAAAGGGCAGGACTGGGAGACGCCCAAGGGGCTGGATTACAAGCCCACCAAGAAACGCGTCAATCTGGTGAAAAAGCTGATCAAGCGCGAGGCGGGATTTATGTTCGGCCGGACGCCTGAGATCACATATGAGTCGAAAAAGAATGACGATCCGGCCATCGCTGCCGCGCAGCAATTGCTGGACGGGGTTTTGAAAAAATCCGGCTGGCGCAACAAGCTGATCCAGGCGGGGCGGGACTGCTTCATCGGAAAGCGCGTCGCTTTGAAAGTGAGCGGCGGTCAGGGGAAAGAAACGCGCGTTTCCTTTCGCCCGTCGTATGAATTTGTTTACACGACTGCCGACGATGATTGCGACACGCTCGAAAAAATCATCTTCTTTTATCAGGTCAACAACGAGCCGGAGCGGCGTGATCAGCGCATCTGGCGGCAGAAGTATTTTATGCAGGACGGGCGATGCATTCTCAACGAAGGCATATATGACGGCTACGGGCGCATCGTCGAAAGCGGCGAGGATGTGGACACGGGACTGGATTTCATTCCCTGTTACGTCATCGTCAATGACGGTCTGACCGGCGATATGATGGGCGAAAGCGACGTAGAAGAGCTGATGGATTTGCAGAATGCTTACAACTGGCTCAATTCCGACGACGCGGACGCGCTTAAATTCAACATGTTCCCCCAGACGGTGGCGACCGACGCAAAGGCGGATTCGCTCGCGGCTATGAGGATTTCTCCCGGTGCGCTGGTGGATTTGCAGACCGACCCCGCTATGATGGGCGACAATGGCGGCAAGCAAGCCAAACTCGAAAAGTTAGAGGCTTCCTTCGGCTATTCGGAACGCTTTGAGGCGGCCATCAACCGCACCAAGAATGATATGTATGATCTGCTCAGCGTACCCAACATCAGTCTGGAACAGCTCAAAGGACTGATGCAGTCCGGCAAGAGCATGAAGGCGCTGTATTGGGAGCTGATCGCACGGTGTGAGGATAAATGGGCGAGTGAGGACGATTTTGACGAGATGGCAAACGATCAGCAGGAAGTCGCGCATCAGGTACGCAGCCGCAAGAGTTACATTACCAAATGGGGCACCGCTCCCGACGCAGACGCGGAGCTGCGGCAGATCAAGCTGGAACAGACGCTTTTTGCCGATGCATTTGACGCGGCGGTTGCGACGGAGCTGAAAGAATAAGGTGTGATGACGCATGGCGAGTGAGGATTATTTGCCGCTTTTCCGGCGGGCGCGTGCCGATCATTTGAGAAATATTCAAAATGTGTCGGCGGAAATTGTGGCGCTGTACCGTCGGGCGATCGCCGATCTGGTCAAAAAGGCGCTGAACGCCCACAAGGGTTCGCTGACGGAGCGCTGGGCTGCCGAATATGCCCTCAGCCTCGACCGACGTGTGAAAGAGCTGGAAGCGGGGCTTTATGACGTGCTGATGCAGGGCTTGAAGCGCTCCGCCGAGCTGCCGACAATCGCGATGGGCGACTGGTGGGAAGCCGTGGGCGGTCAGTCTTTCCGCGACGCCTTTACCCTGCCGCCTGACAATGTGCTGACGGGTCTGATCAGCGGCGGTTTTTACAGGGACAACAAGGGACTGTCCGAACGCATATGGGGCGTTTCAAAAGGGTTTGAGAAGGACGTCGGGTACATCATCGACCGGGGGATCGCGGAGAAGAAGTCCGCCGTGGAGCTGGCGCGGGACTTGGAACAGTATGTGCAGGCACCTGCCCAGCGGGATTTCGACTGGGGCAAGGTATATCCGAATCTCAGCGGGAAAAAAGTGGATTTCAACGCGCAGCGCCTGGCACGCACCGCCATCAACCACGCCTATTTCCTCGACAATGTGCGGGTCTGCACTGAGAATCCCTTTGTCACCGCGATGCACTGGGATTTATCCAACGCGCATGAAGAACGGCAGGTCATCCCCTTCGGTCCCGATGAGTGCGACGAGTACGCCGAACACGACGAGGGGCTGGGTCTTGGCAATTTCAAGCCGGAAGAGATTCCCGTGCCGCATCCGCAGTGCCTTTGCGCGCAGTGGGCGGTGATTCCTGATTCGCTGGAGGATATCGGCGCACGGATCGGCGCGTGGGCTTCCGGTGAGCCGGACGCGGTATTGGACGAGTGGTATGACAAATACGGCAACCGGAATCCGAACGGCGACCCGCGGGAAATTTTGCGCGGGAATGGCGGGGAGCTATTGCAAAATGCCGCCGGAAGTGGTAGAATAAAAATGGAGAGAGTTGCGGTTAATCATTCGGTAACAGATCAGTCTATTCAAGCTGTTCCGCTTGTGAATGTTTTTGATGATGAAGATAAAAATATTCAATTCAGGGAAATATGCCAAGATTTGTTAAAAATAGTAAAAGCATCTGGTACCGAACCAGGAACGGAGTTTTCGTTTGTCTATAACTTAGCCCTTGAAAGAATCGGTGGATATGTGCAAGGTGACATTGGAAGGGTCAGTATCGAAAACCCGAATGTGTTTCATCACGCCTTTCATAATCATGGAACAGGTGAAACTCTTGGTTTTTCAGATATATACAACCTTACCAACCGTCAAAGGCAGATGAGTATTACTGCCGTTGGAAATACGGGCAGTGTGTATTGCTTAATGAAAGATAAGACGGTAAAGCGTAATGAGTATCTTACTTATTTGCTCAATGCTTCACAAGAAGTAATCTATTCGGCAAATGGGACGGATTTTACTCTCGCATCGCTCGATCAAATCAAATCGGGTAAAAGCGGTAGAGACGCCATTGATGGGCTTGATGAACAACAAACGGACGCACTTCACGCAGCAATGCTTTCGTCTATCGAAAAAATTATGAAAGACGGTGAAAAATTTGGATTCAAATATATTTCCGGAACGCCCCGACTGGCTAACGGACTGGCAGATTAAAGTATTTCGGCAGTCTTTAAAAGATTGTCCGAATCCTTATACTGACGAGGAAATAGAAGCCATGGAAAACGATGATCCGGCTTTCAGCATTACGAGAGCTAATGCGCGAACCGCTTTGGATATCTTGACTGAGTACGGAATACCGCTGACTGACAATGATGACACAACCGAATAACGAAGCCTGCCCGGCATCGGGTGGGCTTTTATTTTTGCATGATGGGAGGTGGATGCGATGGACGATAAACCGAATATCAATTGCAGATGTTCCTTCTGGAAGGAGTACGCGGATACTTTCATCAAACAACCGGATCAAACAACCGGATCAAACAACTTTTCCCGGCGATGGTACAACTTCCAACCTACTCTCAGCCGACTCCCAACCAACTCCGAGCCGACAGGAGAGATTCTGAAAAATCAACCAAGCTGCAAGTTACCGGCAAGTTGGGAAAGCGCGGAAAATAGGCGTTTGTGGGGCTTGTTGGATTTTTTGTGCAAGTTAAAAATCTGTCAAGGGCTCCCTCCGTCTCGCCTGCGGCGATCCACCTCCCTCAAGGAGGGAGGCAATAAAGCGCCCACTGGGCGGTCAGATTTGGTCTGTGGCGCGTTTTTGGCGCGGCAGGGCATAATTACCCTATGAAAATAAAAGCCGCTCAGAGCGGCGATTTTGGAAAGGAATGACGTATATGAGCTATATTCCCGACTGCCGGAGAGATGAATATTACAACCAGAAATTTCTTGGCGACAAAGGCAAGGAATTTATCCGCGGCTTCGACTGGTGCGCCGAAGAGGCGGTGGACAATTTCTTCGACAACCACTATGACGACGACACGGGCGAATACCTCGCGCATATTCTGACGCAAAAGGTGCCGGAACACCTGCGGAAAATGTACACGATGGAGCACACGTTCGACGACCGCGCCGACGAGGAACGCACGGTGGAAACCTACGCCGATCTGATTCGATTTGAACTGCTGCGCTGGATCGAGACGGAGCGCAACGAGCTGATTACTTACATGATCGACAGCATGAGCGATGAGGAATACGTCGAAAACGGCGGCGCGATTGAATAAAAACGCATCATGATGTGTTTTAAACGCTTCATGATGTGTTTTAAACACTTTACGGTGCGTTTTTATTTTGTCCGATACGCTCACGACGTTAAACTGCGGCGGCTTTTTATTTTCACCGTTTCAACGGGTATTTGTTGATATCTTTCTTCAATCAGCCGACGGGCTTAAAACGGAAAGGAGGTTTTCCAACATGGAAAATCAGAACGCACAACAGAATGTGCAAAATGCACAGGCCGCCACTCCCGCTGCCAATTCGCAGCCGGTGGCGGGAAATCAGCAGGGCGCTGTCACTGTGAGCGCCGAGAGCATTGTCGCCGCTTTGATTCCCGCGCTGGATGCAAGGCAGGAACGCACGGAAAGGTCGGTGATCAAATCGTTTGCCGAGCAGAACGGCGTAAGCGTGGAGGAAATTACCAAGCTTATGACTGATTACAAGGCGAAGCAGGCGACCGCGATTCCCGCCGACGTGCAGAAACGCATCGACGAGCGCATGAGAACCGCCGACAACCGGCTGATCTCCGCCGAGGTTCGCGCGGTCGGTGCGGAGATGAACATTATCGACATTGACGCGGCGTTTGCGCTGATGGACAAATCCGGCGTGAAGGTTGGCGAGGACGGAAGTGTGACAGGCGTGAAAGAGGCACTGGAAGCACTGACCGCCGCCAAGCCGTATCTGGTCAAGGCTGCGCCACCGCCTTCCGGCACGGGCAGCACCGGGAACTTCCCCAGAGGCACCGGCAGCGAAAACGCCGACTTCGCGGCACGTCTGGACGCGGCACGCAAGAGCGGCAATCATGGACTTGCCACTTCTATCATCTCGGAAGCAGCGGCAAAAGGTATTTATCTGAGATAATTATATTTTGAAAGGATCTGAAAGTATATGGCAAATGTAAACGGTACGGGCACTGTGTTTAATCTGCCTAATTTTGCGGGACAAATTTATTCCGCTTCTCCCATCGTTACGCCTTTTCTTAATCTGATAAGAGGCGCGGCGGTCAAGACCAACAATTTCCAGTTTGCGACCGGCGTTGAGTATTCTCATGAGACGGCGGCTCAGCCCGCTATCTCAGAGACGGCTTCTCTTACCGCGCCGACTGCTATCAGTTATGTGCGTTCCCAGAGCACCAATGTCACTCAGATTTTCCATGAAAAGGTGTCCGTCACCTACGCCAAGCAGTCCAACAGCGGCAGACTCTCCGGTATCAACACCGCCGGTGCGCAGAACGACGCTCCGAACGAGCTGGAATTCCAGACCGCCCGCGCCCTCGAAAAAATGGCGCGGGATGTGGAGTACACCTTCCTCAACGGCGTGTATCAGCTCGCGGGGTCTTCTGCCCAGGCTAACAAGACGCGAGGAATGCTCGCCGCCGCCGGAACTGTCGTTGACTGCAATAACGCCGCTCTGACGCAGGACTTCCTTAACTCCGCCTACAAAGCCGCATATGACGCGGGTGCGGATTTTACGGATATGGTGCTTATATGCAATTCTGCCGTGAAGCAGTATCTTTCCATCATCTACGCCAAGCAGATGGGATTCAACCTGCCTGACACACGCAATGTCGGCGGCGTAAATCTCACCACCATTGAAACCGACTTCGGCGCTCTGAGAATTATGCTTAACCGCTTCATGCCTGCCGGTGTGCTTCTCGGCGCGGACATCTCCTGCATTCGTCCTGTGGAGCAGGACGTTCCCGACAAAGGCAATTTCTTCCGCGAACCGCTTTCCAAAACAGGCGCCGCCGAGGAATATCAGATCTTCGGGCAGATGGGTCTGGATCACGGCCCCGGCTGGAAGCATTTCAAAGTCGTCAACATCGGCGCGGTCACTGTCGCGGATCCTGTCGGTTCCTCCGGTTCCGGTTCTTCCGGTTCCGGTTCGTGAGGTGACGGCTGATGTATTTACTTCTCGCGCCCGACCCGACATTTACCGGGGTGTGCAGCGGCGTGGCATTTGAAAACGGCGTGGGGGTCTGCAAGAGCGACTTCCTCGCTGGTTGGCTCTGCGCGAAGGGGTTTGCCGTCCCGCCCGATGCGGGACATACGGACGAACCGGAAGAGCCTACATCGGATATTCCTGATGATCTTGACGCGCTGGGAATCACTGAACTTGTCGCAATGGCACGGATGCACGGCATTTCCCTTGCCGGAGTGAGAACGGGCGACAAGAACGCATTGATCGAGCGCATCAAAGGAGGCGGAACCAATGGCTGATGCAAACAATTATTCTGACCTGGAATGCGATTGCCCGTGCGCTTCGGGGTTCACCGACGCGGCGCTGCTGATGCTTCTCGAAAAGCACGGCGGCGACCTGCGGGCGGCAAGCTATGAAGGATTGCTGCTGAAGGCCGAGGACAATTCCCTCAGTCTGCCGGACGGCTTGCAGCTTGACGACAACCGCGATTACTGGCTGCGGCTGGCAAGTCTTTACCGGCCCATACGGGCAATGAATATTCCCAGAGCGGACGAACAATTCAATTCGTAATACGGGGTGAAAGGAGCGCTTGTGGAATGGAGCATATGAGGAAAAAAATATGCCAACTGCGGTGCGTACTTTGCCGGAACGGACTTTTGCAAAGTTACAACGTCTATGACGTACCCGTGGACGAATACGGCGCGGAGGGAACGCCTGTGCTTTACACCACCGTCAGGGGCTTCTATTATGCCAAAGGGTCCCGCCTCGGCTCCTTTGCGCTGGAAATCGCCGGAAACCTGCTCAAAGGCGGCGGCAAAACACGACGGCTGATGACCTTTGACGATCCTGTTACCTGCAAGGTTGGTGATCTCGTGCTGATCGGCGGCGTGTTTTACCGCATGATCGCCATTGAGTCGGTCTATGACTTATATCATGTGATTGATCTGGAGGTGCATACGGGTGGACATCCACATTAACATTGACAACGCGCTGAAAGGCTTGCAGGCGGCGCAGGAGAAAGTGCATCGCGGCATCGAGCTTTACGGACAGACCGCGTCGCTCAAAATGGAGGCTTACGCCAAGGAAAACCGACGCTGGCATGACCGCACGGCTTCGGCACGGCAGACGATCAAAGGGGTTTCCGGCTGGGGGCATATCGGCACCACCGAAACAACGCTCAAACACGTCAAAATGACGGAATACGGATGGGAACACGCGGTCAATACGTTTGACAATCCCAACCGCGTGGGGTATGGTGCTACCTTCACTGTCGGCGTATCGGGAAATATGCCGTATTCTCCCTATCTGGAATACTGTCATTTCCGATATGCCGGCGATCTGTCTATTCTATGGCCTGCCGTGAACGCCCTGACCGCCGAGACGCTGCGGGGATGGGCGGCGATGCTCAATGCGCTGCATTGATCGGAGGGAAACTCTATGACTTACAACGACATTGTGACGGCGCTGAAAGAGGCGGGCGTTGCGGTGTATCATCCCGGGGCACGGGCGGGGGTCTGCACGGAGCCTTACGCGGTGGTGCAGGATTCCGGCACCTATCAGTATGCCGCTTCGCGGCGGCTGGGGTACACGCTGGTGCTGGTGCATTGCTATGTGCCTCTGGGAAACTATCCCGCGCTTGCCTTGCTGGCAGGGCGGGTCAAGGACGCGCTGCGTCCCCTCCTCCCTGACCTGCGACCGACCGGAAACGAGGGGCTTCACGAGATCAACGACACATTCCGGGCGCATGAAAGCACCGTCGAATATCTGATACAGAAAAAATTATTTTAGCCGTCAGCATTGCGGACAGGCGGCTATCGGCTGAAAAAGAAAGGATGACTATAAAATTATGGCAGTATTACAAATGGCGCTCGCCAACATCGAGAGAGTGGACATTGTAACCGAAGAAACCGCGACGCGGGTCTTTTCCTTTGATACCGCGAACGAGGCTTCGGTGGAGGCGCAGGTTTCGGCGGGGACGGAAACCGAACTGCGCGTGAAAAATCAGATTCTTGCGCAGAATATCACGGAAGATATCGTCAAGGGGTTCAACATCACGCTGAAAGATTCGACGTTTGCACCGGATGTGTTTGCGCTGGTGGACGGCGGTACCAGCACCGTCGCCGACGACGAATTCCAATCCTATACCGCACCTGTCGCAGGGCAGGTTTCCGCACGCGTCAAGAGTACGCTGATCGTTTATGCCGCCGAAAAGGATTATGACGGCAACTCGCTTTCCTACACGGCGTTTGCCTTCCCGCATGCTTCCGGCACGCCCACGTCGGTGAGCCTGAAGGACGGCGAATTTTACGCGCCCTCCTACACGCTGAAAAGCAGACCCTCCAAGGGTGACAGCCCGATGAAAATTGACAGGCTGCCCTCGCTGCCAATTGTGGTAAAAGCTGCGGGTGATCTGCCGGAATCCCCTGTGTCGGGCAAGACCGTCATTCTGGTGGGCGCTTCCGGTATCAGCGGCATTCCCGACACGCTGGCCGTGGGCAGCATTGCCAAGTACAACGGCACGGCTTACGCGGCGGTATAAGGCGCGCGCCTGGAAAAAAGACGCTCGCTAAGAGAATAGAGAATAAAGAATAAATAATAAAGAAAGGACAATAAAAATGATTGATATGACAACCATCAAAACTTCCCAGACCGTCACGCTGCCCGGCTGGTGCGGCGAGGTGTGGGAGTGCGAACTGAAACGCCCCTCGCTCATGGCGATGGCAGCGGGCGGGTTGATTCCGAATCCCCTGATGAAGACGGCAAGGAAGATTTTTTACAGCGGTATTTCCCCCGCTGACGGCAATCTGGAAGAAGAAGGCGAGATTCTCTTGACAATTGCCAAAAGAGCCATGGTATCTCCTGCCTATGACGAGCTGGAGGCGCACGGCATCGAACTGACGGACGAACAGCTCATTGCAATCTTCCAGTTTACGCAGATAGGGGCGAAAGCACTCGACCGATTTCGTCAGCTCCCCGCAGATTCTGACGATACTGTCCATGGCGCGGAGGTTTCGGAGTAGACCGAGTGAGATTCTGCAGATTGAGGACGGATATGAGGCGTATTGCTTCGATGAGGCGTGCTGCTGGATGCTCGGACAGCTCGAAGAGGGAAAGCGCCCTTTCTTTGGCCGGACAGGCGGCACGAAGCAGGGCAGCGGCAACGCGGAGACGGTGTCGCTGCTCAAACAATTAGGTGCGGAGGTGAAAGGTATTGGCAATTAACGCGGGCACGATCTCAGCGTTTTTGGAACTGAATACCAGCAATTTCTCTGCGGGCATTGCGTCCGCCAACAGCCAATTGCAGGCGCTGTCGGACGACAATCTGAACGCGGCCGAAAAAATCAAGGGCGTGGGCGGCGCTTTAACGACCATCGGAGGCACGCTGACAAAAAACTGGACGGTGCCGCTGGTCGGCGCGGGTGCGGCTGCCGTGACGGTCGCCGCCAATTTTGACGCGGGCATGAGCAAGGTGCAGGCGATATCCGGCGCGACAGGCGAGGAACTTGACAAGCTGCGGGACAAGGCGCGGGAGATGGGCGCAAAGACCAAATTCAGCGCCTCCGAGGCGGCCGACGCGATGAGCTATATGGCGATGGCCGGATGGAAGACCGGGGATATGCTGGACGGCATCGAGGGCATTATGAACCTCGCTGCCGCGAGTGGTGAAGACCTCGCGGCAACGTCGGATATCGTGACCGACGCCTTGACGGCGTTCGGTCTGAGTGCCAAGGATTCGGCGCATTTTTCGGACATCTTAGCGGCGGCATCGAGCAACGCGAACACGAATGTGTCGATGATGGGTGAATCCTTCAAGTATTGCGCTCCGATTGCCGGCGCTATGGGCTATTCGGCGGAGGATACCGCTGAGGCGCTGGGACTCATGGCCAACAGCGGCATCAAGGCTTCTCAATCCGGCACGGCTATGCGCTCCATCATGACCAAGCTCACAGGCGAGATCAAGCTGTCGGGCAAGGAACTGGGGAACGTCACGATTCAGACCACCAATGCCGACGGCAGCATGCGCGGACTGTCGGAGATTCTGGGCGATTGCCGGAGCGCATTCTCGAAGCTGACCGATTCGGAAAAGTCACAGGCAGCGGAAACGCTTGCCGGAAAATATGCTATGTCGGGCTTCCTTTCTCTGATGAATGCCGCTCCCGAAGATATCGGAAAACTGTCCGGGGCGATCAGCAATTGCGACGGTACGGCGAAGCGCATGGCGGACACCATGCAGGATAACCTGCAGGGGCAGCTCACTGTTCTCAAATCGCAGACGGAAGAAGTGGCCATTGCTTTCGGTACGGAGCTGATGCCCGTAGCACAGGATTTGGTAGGAAAAGCCAGCGAGGCGGTGCAGTGGTTCGGTTCGCTCGACAGCGGCGCAAAGCGCCTGATCGTCAACGCCGGACTGGTGGCCGCGTCACTGGGTCCCGTGCTTATGATTACCGGCAAGCTGACCTCCGGCGTGGGCGCGCTGATGAAGACAGTAGGCGGCGCGGTGACGGCGTTTCAGGGTGCCAGCTCGGTGATGGGCGGTCTGGGCGCCGCGCTGACCAGTATTGTGACCCCTGCCGGATGGGTGGTGCTGGGGCTGGCTGCCGTGACGGCGGCCGGGGTGGCGCTGTATGCCGCTCACCGGAACGCCACCAAAGGCACGCGCGAGCTGGGAGAAGCCATGAAGGGCGCGGCGAAATATGCGGAGGAATTCAACGGCAAGCTGGATATCAGCGGCGGGACGGTGGAATTCACCGCCGAACTCAGCGGCATCACATCAAAAATACAGGACACGCAGGACAAGATCGACGCGATCATTGCGGAGTCCGAAAAAAAGAACCGCAAACTGACCGACAGCGAGATCAAGCGTCTGAAAGAGTATTATGAGGAACTGAAGAAGCTGCACGAGGAGCAAGCACAGTATTACACCGAAAGCCTCGGGGCGCTGACGCAGTCCGTCAATGACGGGCTGGAGGTGACCACAGAGAGCGCCGGGGAGATACTGGCGCAGGGCAAGGCCACGATGGACGCGGCGCTGGACGCGGAGAAACAGGCGCATTATCAGCGTCTGCACGACATCCAAGAGATTTACAAGAATGACGCGGCGGCGCGTGAGGCGGCCATTGCGAAGGAAAACGCGGATTACAAGGCGCGCACGGAGAGCATTAAAACTTCCTTCGGTGAGCTGACAGCGGCGGTGGCGGACGCCTACGCCAAGCAGAATCTGACGGAATCCGAGTTTTTCGCTAAGCTGAAAGAACACAATGACGCGGTGGAAGCGGAGAATCAGCGGCACAGCAAAAAAATGAACGAGATCACGGCGTTTGAAAAGGAACACTATACACGCTTACTTGACGAAAGGCGCATGGAGAACGCAAAACACAATCGCGTAATGAGTCAAATCAATCAACAGTTGGTTGATAACTTCGACACCAGCAGTCAGGAAATTATCGGCACGCTGACGGCGATGATTGCAGATATACAGGCGAACAATGGTGTGATGACCGCAGAAACACGGGCACTCGCTGAGGAAATTCTTACCTGCTATAACAGTCTCCCGGAAGATATGCGGGAACCTTTTAACGAGACGGTCACCATCATACAGCAGGCGATGGATGACTCCAAGGCCGCGGTAGCAGAAGCGGGACCGCAACTGGTTACCGAAAGTCAAAAGATTTTTTCTAGTATGGCGGCAGAGTTTAACAAGTTGCCGGGAAGTGCGACCAAAGCATCACAGAACGCGGTGGACGGAATGATCAGTCCCTTTGAAAGTAAGGAAAACAAAGGAAAGATAAAAACCGCCACCAAAGGATTTGTCAAGCTGATTCCTGACGCAGCAAAAGATGAACTTGACGAAAACTCTCCCTCCAAAGTGATGGATAAAATCGGCGGCTTTGCCATTGACGGTCTGATTCAGGGAATTGGAAGCAAGAAGGGCAGCGCGGTCAGCTCTATCGGCGGCATTATGCAGAATATGCTGACAGCGGCGCGGGGCGTGGATTTTAAGCCCGTGGGAAGCAACATCGTGGGCGGCATATTGTCGGGTCTGAATGCGCGCAAAAACTCCCTGCTGGCAACGGCGGGCAATCTGGCCAACAGCATATCCACCAAAATCAAGTCGGCGCTCAAAATCAATTCGCCGTCCCGTGTGATGATGGAGATCGGTGAGTTTACCACAGCCGGCATGGAACTCGGACTCATGAAAGGCTCCCAAAGCCTGTATGAAACCGCATCCGCGATCAGCCGCGACACGGCCGAAGCGCTGTCCGGCATTACGCCCACCGTTCACACCGATTTCTCCGGCTCCTTCGCGGAGGACAAACTGGATCGGCTGCTGGAAGCAGTGGAGCGCCTCGCGGATTCCCGCCCCACCATGGAGATCGACGGCAGACCGTTCGGAAGGCTGGTGAGAGAATACGTGTAGCGCTCACCTGGGAAAAAGACGCTCGCTAAGAGAATAGAGAATAAAGAATAAATAATAGATAATAGTGGAGGAAGCCCTGCGGGCTTGGAATAAAGAAATGTGGTACTGCGTTTCTTCTCACTCCCCACTTCCCACCACTCTCTAATAAAGAGGTGATTTTTTTGAGTGACGGGGGTATTTTGCCTTATTCGATTTGGTACGAGAATTCAAAAGGCGATGTGCTGCGGATGGATGAGCCTCCTATCGTTGTACAGACTTCGGGACTGATGGACTACCAGTGGACGCTCACGGCTTACGACAGGGCGCTGCGCGACGGCGGCAGGGTCATCCACGCAAGGCGGCCGATACAGGACAAAACCTTGGTGCTGGATGTTTTCGCGGACACGCAGGAGGCGCACAACGCGGCGCTGAACAGGTTGCATAATGTGGTGGATTATGACGTGTGCGCGCTAACTCCGGGGAGGCTGTGGGTCAATGACCGCTACATCCGATGTTTTGTGTCCGCTTCGGTCAAGACGCTCGACCGCGACTGGACCACCTACACAGTGGTGGGACTGACGCTCAAGGCCGTCTCCCCCGCATGGACGGCGGAGGAAAAAGTGACGCTGCTGCCCGTATCTGACGGGCAGACCGACAACGGAGCAAAGAACTACCCGAACCGCTACCCTTACCGATATTCTGAGGGCGGCAATATTGCCCGCTGGGTCAATACGACGGGTTCACCCGCGCCGATGGTCATCAAAATCTTCGGCGCTTGCAGTTCGCCCTCGGTTTACGTCGGGGGCAATGAGTATTCCGTGAGCGGCGACATCGCGGCGGGGAGCTACGCGGTGATCGACCAGCGGGACAAGAGCATCTACGCGGTGGCGGCCAATGGAACCAAGACCAATATCTTCGGACGGCGCAAAAAGAGCGTTGACAATTTTCTCTATGCGCCGCCGGGGAATCTGGAAATTGCCTGCTCCGGTCTGTTTGCCGTGGAAATCACTTTTATGACGCAGCGAAGCGAACCGGAAGCGCGCAGCAGCGCTGCGCTAAGAGAATAGAGAATAGAGAATAAATAACCACTAACCACTAAGAAAGGGGCTTTGTATGGAGCTGATACACGCGGAGGCGGGGTTTCATGAGATCGGTGTGGTGGACTTTGTGCAATTCGACGGCGTGATTTCTCTGAAAGCCGACATCGAGGACAACGACTGGGAGGTGCAGCTTCTGGCGGACGATCTGGCCCGGTACGGCATCGCGCTGGGGCATTACTTGTATTTTCCCGGCACGGAATGGGGCGGCTCGGTGGAGAAGATCGAGCATATCTCCAAAAGCGGCGTGATCAAAATCGGCGGCGTAAACTGGCGGGGCCTGCTGGCGCGTCGGGTCATCCTGCCGCCTGCCGGAGCGAGTCACCTTGACCTGCGGGAAGTGGAAATGAATGCCGCCATCGGGTTGCTGGTGAGCGGTTTTGACGGTTTGTTTGAAGCAAGCACGGAGAGCAGCGGGTTGTTATGCGGGAAAAAATTCCGCTATCAGACGGTGCTGGAAGGCATGGAGGATATGCTGG
Source organism: uncultured Eubacteriales bacterium (assembly GCA_900316495.1). Classification (GTDB taxonomy): domain Bacteria; phylum Bacillota; class Clostridia; order Oscillospirales; family Acutalibacteraceae; genus RUG762. The sequence goes on along the minus strand of ONDC01000050.1, from coordinate 5,724 downwards.
AAAGTCAGGGTCTGCGCCTGGAAGTGACATTAGACGGTGACAGCGGAAAGGTGCTTCTCTGCGCCCGAACCGTGACTGACCACAGCGACGAGATCGAATTTTCGGGGGACTATGATCTTTCCTACACCTCGACGCTGGGAGAGGCGCAGTTTAATCACGTCATCGCACTGGGCGGCGGTCAGCAGGAGGCGCGCACGGTGCGGCATCTCTATTTGCTGCCGGACGGGAGCGTGACGGAGAACGCAAGCGCCGACGGCGTGGCCACAGGCTTGCAGGAACGGCAATTGGTGTACGATTACCCGAACAGCGAGGACGAGGACGAGCTGATCAGCGGCGCCAAAAAACGCCTGCTGGAATACGCGGCACAAAATACGATTGAATTTCAATTTGACTCCGCCGACATTGATCTGCCCTTGGGCGACAAGGTGGGACTGCGCGACCGGATCACCGGGATGTCGGATGTAAAAACCATTTCGCGCAAGCTGCTCACCGTCTCATCCGACGGCGTGGCGCTGGAATATCAAGTGGAATGATTTAGCCATTAGCGATTAGCGGTTAGCCTTGTGGACGGGGTGCGACACGAAACAGCTATCGGCTAACAGCTATCGGCTATTGGCTAAGAAAGGGGCTATTTATGGGACAAAAAGCAATTACGATCTACACACCCAGCGGCAGCACGGCACATATCGCGGCCGAGGACGATGCATTCATCCACCGCGCGCTGCTGGGCGGTGTGAGCGGCATTCTGAGAAGTCTGACCTGTGCCAAGGTGGACGACAACACGGTGCGGCTTTCCGGCGGCGGCGTGAGCAATCGGGGGTACATTCTGTGGATCCCTGACGGCACCACGCTGGAGCTGACGGTTGACAGCGGAACGGCAGGGCAGAACCGTATTGACGTGGTGGCGTCGGAATTTGTACGCGGCGGCGGTGAGACGGCCGACACGCACGCGATCAAAATTATCAAGGGCACCGCCGTTTCGGGAACCCCTGCCGCGCCTGCTATGACAACATCGAACCTGCTGAACGCGGGAAACGTCAACCGCGTGGCGCTCTATTATGTGACACTGAGCGGCACGGAGATCACCGGCATTACACGGGTGGCGCAGCATTTGCCGACCGCTTCCGACGGCGCGCCGGATATCTATGTGCAGCAGTCGCAGCCGTCCGCGCCTCAGGCCGGGGACTTATGGATTTGGTGAGGTGGGAGTATGAGCATGAAACGATTTACGGGGGCGGCGTTTACGGACGTGACGACACGCAAGCGGTTTGACGGCGCGGCCTGGGTCAATCTGACCTTTGGACGGCGGTGGAACGGTAGCGCTTGGGTGGATTTGTGGAGTGATTCCGGTTCCGGCGGCGGCTCCGGTTCGGGCGGGTCGGGCAGTGCCAGCGGGACGCTGGTGAGCAAGGTATCCTCGACAGTGGCACGGCCGACGGTCAATTTTTCTGCGGCCTATGCCGCGACAAAAGACGGCACGGCGCTGACGGTGAATCTGACTTTTGCGGCGTGGCTCAATTCTTCTGCCTCGTCGCTTGGAACGGGCGTGAAATTGACGGTTTATGCACGCGTCAAAGGAAGTTCTTCATGGGATTCGGCGGTCATTAAAACCGCCTCTGCTTCATGGAGCGGTGCAACACGGCATAGCGCGAATCTGAGCCTGTCGGGGACGATCAGCGGCAGCACCGCGACGGTGGAATTTTACGTGACGCGCTCCGGCTCCACCTACGGCGGCACTGCCGGAACGCTTGGAAGCGCGGGCAGCCCGAAAAGCTATACATTCAGCATATGAGAGGGGATGATTAATAATTATGCAGGATTATATCGAAAGATCGATGGATATCAACGCAAAAATGGATAACATCATTGTTAAGCAGTTCGACAATGACAGTCGATATTTGCACGTTACGATCACGGATTATGATTTGCCGGACGGCAACGACAAAAAATTCAATCTGACGGGCTGCACAGCGGCTTTATATATCCAGCCGAATTTTGGGTATCCGTCATCGGAGAATGTCGCGTATGTGGCGGGTGAAATCGCTGACGGCGAGGACGGCATAGTTTCTTTTCTGTTGCCGGGCAGTGTGACGCAAAATATTGGCGACTACAAATGCGAAATCTGGTTGACCAATGGCGGCGGCGCGATCTTGTCATCAAAACCCTTCATCATGAAGGTGGAAGAATCCATTCGCAGCACAAATGCCATTGAAGCATCGTCTCAATATTCTGCGCTTGACGCGAAAATCATAATGATTGACAGAATCGAGGATGATTTCGACGAACTGAAATCCAGACTCCCGACGCTTGCGGATACTGTATCGGATATTAACATCAACCAAGTGACTGTCGGGCAGGTGGTCATGACACGCGGCTTCTATTCCGTGGACGACGGCGGAAGCTCGACGTATATTGTCACAGATTCGGAGCCGGATGTGCCTTGGTTTGTTAAAAAAAATGGCGCGGATGTGTATCTTGGGATTCAGAAAAAAACGTCATACAGCGCCTTGGAGCTTGGGTTCAAAGCCGAGGCAGGATTTGACAACGCGGCGGTTTTCAACGCGCTGCATCCGTCCAAATGCGAAATGGTTTTCCCTGACGGAAAGTTTGAGTTTTCACCTATCCATATCACCAAAACCAATCATTTCTTTTCATTTAAAGGAATAGATTCAAAAAACAGTATTTTTACATCTCAATATTACGCCGGAAGTCAGACCGTTTTTGTGCCGCATAGCGAAAATCAGACCTACATCATGAAAATCGGTGGTTTGGCAAGCGATACAGAATTAACCAATCCTGACAACAGCAATCCGTATCAGGGAAATTATTTTTCCGGATTTAAGATTCAGGACATTGCGTTTTCCGATGACGGAAAGCCCGTTACCGAGTATATGATGGAAATCGAGTATTGCGCGCTTATTAGCGGCAATTTGGCATTTCGCAACAGCACATCGAAGGCACTTTCATTTAGAAATACATGGGAACATTACTGGGACTACATTATCATCCGAAGTGTCAGCATTCCGCCAATGCTTGAAGATGCAGGCGGTGCGAATGATAATGAACATCCATATCCCGGCTGGAAAATCAACGCTTGCTGGGATATCCGAAAAGCCGACACAGCACATGGCGGTAATTGTTCCGCTATCACGGTAGGACTGCTCGACGTCGAGCGTGTCGCTTCTACGGTTTTGTGCGCGAGAACGGGCAGCAATATGGATTCCTGCACTATCGACAAGGTGCAGATTGAAGGAACTTTGCCCGACCGTATCAGCGGTACCGTGTTTGCGGCTACTGCGGCGGATGTGTCGAGCGGCATTTCCACCTATACCGATCCGAGTATGAGAAAGCTACCTTTATTCGCGTTTAACGAGACGAGTGGACTTATCATTAACAGCGTATCGCTTCAAAATGTGGGATACAAATATTTTGCTTCCGGTAATCACAACTATGTTCAAAGCCTGTTATACGGTTATGGCAATGTTTACATCGGAAGTGTGGTACAGTCCACTACGTTTCATTTATTTATGCTTTCCAACTCGAAAACAACAGCGCCAACGGCACGACAGTTTACTATCGGCTCATATGTCGCAGACAAATTTGCCATGATGCCCGCGATAACTTCCGGCTATGATCATATCTATCGTGTCTATACCTCTCCCGGAACAACGGTGCTGCATTCGACGGTTCAGATTTACAAAAACGGCGTGGGCCTGGAAACGCCAAAGACGATTGATTTTATACAATCATCGTCCGGTTCTGATACCTATTGCCCGGCGAATCCTTCCAACACGCGGCATTACCCGTGTGTGCGTTTTCACGGGTCAGGATTCAAGAAGATCGTTCCGAAACAATTCGGCGCATGCGATACGGTAAAAATCGTTATGCAGACGTCAAACGCAAATGTAATCGTAAACCGCTATAAAGCCGGTTTACTGTTGAACGAATCGTCGAGTGATATTTCCTTTGGTACGTCTGTCTCTGATTTGAGATTGCAGACACTGGTATTGCCCGCAGCGGATTACGACAGCTATGAAATCGTATATAACGGCAGCGGCAGCAATTCTTATGTTGAGATATGCAGCCTGACGGTGGAATAGGAGGTCGGAAAATGCAAGATTATATAATCCGCAAAATGGATATTGACGGTCAGATTTCCGGTATCACCGTCAAGCAATTTGACAACATGAGCAGGCTTCTGTGTGTAGAGATCTCCGACAAGGATCTGAATATGCCGCTTGATTTAACCGGATGTCAAGCCCGGATGTATATCAGCGGTCGAGAATCAACTGCCTATATCAGCGGTACCATCGTTAATGTCACCGCTGGCACAGTGAAATTTTTATTACCGGGCAGCGTAACACGGGATGTCGGCGAGTATAAGTGTGAAATCTGGATAACCGCTTCCAACGGCAATGCAATTTTGTCCACCAGGCCATTTTCGCTTTCTGTCGAAGAATCCATCAGGAATACGGGAGCCATGGAAGCATCCGAAATTTATTCCGCACTCGATGAACGGCTGATGTATGTGGACGGCTTGGAATTGGCGTGTCAAGCGGCCAATGCACGTATTGACTCAATTATAGCGTTGCAGGAGGGAAGCACTACAGGGGACGCGGAATTGATGGATATTCGGATAGGCCATGACGGTACAGAATATGGAAGTGCGGGCGCGGCGGTCCGCGGACAGATTGCAAAAATCTATGATTTCTTCATTCGATCAAACGAAATATCGGAGGTATTGACAGGATGATGGAACCTATTACGCGACAAGATATGTTTCTGGCAAATGCGGCCGGACAGGTAAACAGTGATTTGCCGACGCCGATCACGCGAGAGGAGTATTATCTGAATGAAATCTGTGGACGGTTGGACAGCATGGAGCGACCGACCGATACACAGGTGCAGGCAGCGGTTGACAACTATCTCGATGAGAACGGTATCGCCTTTAATACAAGTGCAGAAATTACGGAGGTGCTAAATGGTTGATTTAAACAAGGGTGCAACAGTTGAACTGGTCAAGGTGTTGAGCGACGACATCAGAACAGACGCAAACGGCGTAAAACATTCGAGCGCCGGAGCCGCGATCAGGGATGTTTGCAGCACAATGAAAGGTGAAATTGACGATCTGGATGAAAAATCCGGCAAATTGTTGATTCCCGCAGGAAACAAAACGTATCTGGCACAGTTGCAGGTTGTTAATAACAAGCCTGTTCTGGTTTATGCAGAGGAGGAATGATTTAATGTCAAATGTTTTTAATCTGGTTTCGGAAGAAACTTATATCGAACAAACAGATAAGCTTGCCGTTTATCTTGCTGCAATAGCAGCAAAAGGTGACGGCACGCTCCGACCTACATCGTGGTCGGACGTACAATCCATCGTTAGGAACGGTCTCGCGAGTAAGGTCTTTGCCATCGGCGATCAACTGACTTGCCAGCGTGACGGTGTGAATCTCGTCTGGGACGTCATCGGTATCGACCATGATACTCCTGCCGACCCGCAGTTCACGCACAGTCTGACACTGCAATTGCACGACTGCCTCCCTACGGCCATGCAGTTTGACGCACCGGAAGCGCTCTACTATGCTGAAAACGGGCTATCGGCGGGAACCTATTACTTTACGGTTGACAGCAGCGACTATCAATTTACGCTTGCCAATGCTGTGCCCGCGGGTGGGCAGCTTATTCTGAACTGGACAGGGACTGCTCCCACAGGCGTTTCGG
>ONDC01000058.1 GCA_900316495.1 uncultured Eubacteriales bacterium | reverse complement strand
CAAGCCTATTTGCCTTCCCTGAAAGGGAAGGTGGCACGAAGTGCCGGATGAGTTTATGCTCATCGCGCTTTCGTCTGAATCGGGGTTGGTGCCAGTGCAACAGCGTCTGAAAAACGATCTCACAAAAGATAATGACGTAAAATTTTCGACTTAACCAAATGAAGAATTTTTATTAATTTGGGCGTTTATTCTTTTTATCCGGGATTTCGGTGGATTTTCGTCTGGCGCGGGGGCGCGCCGATAGGAGGGGTGTTGGGGGACGATCCTGATTTTTATTTGGGAAGGATGCTTTTCTCCCGCGTCCGGGCTTTTGGCTGGTCGCTCGCGTCCGGGAGCGAATATTGAAGCGCAGCCGCGCTTCAACCCGCGTTCCGGGTGCTGATGTTTTTTTCTTCTTTTTTAGATTGGGATTTCGATGTTCTTTCGTCTGGCGCGGGGGCGCGGCTGATAGGAGGGCTTTTGGTTGGTCGCTCGCGTCTGCGCTTCAACACGCGTTCCGGGAGCTGATGTTTCTTTCTTCTTTTTTTGTTTGGGTGCTTCGCTTTTTTTTCGGGATTTTGATGTTCTTTCGTCTGGCGTGGCTGATAGAGGGGTGTTTGGCGAAATAATTTCTTTTTTTGTTGTTTTCAGGACAAGCTGCTAATCGTATCGTGGGAATATCTTTTTATAGGATTTTTAGAGATTTTGTGAAATATCACCGTGTTTTTGAGTGATATTCGAGGGAATTATGTCTTTTCTTGTTTAGGAATGATTTTATGATTGACAGAATGTGATTGTCTTTTTTTGAGGATTGCTGCTAATCATGTCGTGGAAATTTCCTTTTATAGGATTTTATGGCCTCTTGCATGGGTCGATCTGAGCAGAGAGTATTCTGTCCCTCATGAAAAGGAAGCAGGCACCGGACGGATGCCGCCTGATGCCTGCTTAAGGAGAAATGTATATACAAATAATTACCTGTGGTCACCGTAAAAGAAGAGTGCCAGAACGCCGGGACCGGCATGCGCGCCGATGACGGGACCGATATTGCCCATGATGAGCTTCTTGACGCCCTTGACGCGCTTTTTGACCTCGCCCGCCAGATACTCCGCGTCGTCATGGCAGCCGCCTTGACAGATCATTACCGTGTCAAATTGATCGGTGTAGGTCTCCACCATCTGATCTACCATCGCGTTGAGCGACGCCTTGCGCCCTCTGACCTTGGACATATTGATGAGATGACCCTCGTCGTCTACGTGGAGAACCGGCTTGATATTGAGCGCAGACCCGACAATGGCTGTGGCAGCCGTTACTCTGCCGCCGCGCTTGAGATGATGAAGGTCGTCCACCGTGAACCAGTGGCAGAGGTGCAGGCGGTTGTCCTCTACCCACTTGGCAAGCTCCTCCAGTCCCATGCCCTTCTTCTTCTGCTGCGCCGCTAAGTATACCAGCAGTCCCTCGCCCATGGAAGCCGCAAGGGAATCTACCGAGATGATTTTGCGGTCGGGGTATCTGCCCTTCAGCTCCTCGATGGCAATGAGAGAATTGTTATAGGTGCCGCTGAGTCCTGAGGAAAAGCAGATATACAGAACATCCAGTCCCTTGTCAAGGTATTCGCTGAAATATTCGCAGAAATCTACCACATTGATCTGCGAGGTCTTCGGCATTTTTCCTTTTCGCATGATGTCGTAAAATTCATCCGACTTCATCTCGCGCTCATCCGGGAAATTCCTGTATGTCAGACCATCCAGCTCAAACTGCATCGGCCAGACCTTCACGTCTATTTCATCGGCAATCTCCTGCGAAATATCCGTAGTCGAGTCGGTCAGTATCACATAATCCTTTTCTTTCATAACAATCACCTTCGTCTTTCATCAGGAATTAACTTATCGATAAGTATCGTTAATTATTTGTCAACCATTTTGACAGAGTTATTATACCACAACCCTTCCGTGAAGTAAAGCGGATTGGAAAAAAAGATTGAGCGCTCAACCTCCAAATTATTGTCAACACATTTGTTTATTTTCCACCCACGGCTTACCAGCGGCACTCCTTTGCGCATTCCCGCACGCAGCGCTTCATGTCCTCCGGAATCAGATTGACCTCGTCAAAGTAATCCGCGTAGATATTCGGGCTATCCCTGTATCGGTCATAGGCGGGCGTCGTCAGGTAGTATTGCAGCAGGTGCGGCAGGGCGTCCCCTCGCTCCTGACGCTTGCGGATGGCAAGGCACATGGCAAAATTGATCTCGTCCACGCTGCCCACACATTCAAAGGGCTTCTGCTCGTGCAGCCCGATGAGCTGTTCAAAGTAAAGCTGCATCCGTTCGCTTTTGGCATTCAACAGGTTGACGCGGAAGATGTCCTTGATCTCGTCGTCCGTGAGGAAAGGAGACAGTATCATCGTGACAAACAGGCACTTCGAGCATTCCAGACACCATGTGTCGAATTTCGTTCCGGCATTGCCCGCGTTACAGCTTCGGAAGACGGGGTGATATTCCTTCAGCCCCGCGAAGATCGCCGCGATCTGTATCTCGGAGAGCGGGCGCAGCAGGCTGAAATACCGCACGCCGCAGGGAATGTAGGCTTCAAGATAGTCCGCAAAGTCCTTCTCAAAGGCAAAGCTCTTGGAATACTGGTGGTTGACGTCGCTGCCGGCGACCGAGGCCTCGTTGGCGCTCGATTCGTTGGACAGCACAACGTATTGCTTCCCGTTGACGTAGGCGGACAGGGACGCGGCAAAGGCAATCAGCGCGGACAGCGGTGTATGCCCGTTGAGAAAGCCCTGCCTGTTCAGCTCCACGATGGTGCGGTCAAGGTACCGCTTCGGGCGGTAGATGCGCTCCGGACGGTACCCCGCCAACAGCGCCGACGCAAACGCGGAGTTCCTGTGGTTCATCATGAAGCACATGTTGTCCTCCGTCCTGCCGTAACGCGAGAGGACGTGCAGCGTAACGATGGAGTCCTTTCCCCCGCCGACCGGCACCATGCACCCGCTCAGCTTCTTCTGCGCGGAGAGGACGCGCTTTTTTCCGATTCCCGCTGTCTGAATGGTCATGAAGCGGTTCATGTCGGTATCGACGTGATTGATGTAGAAAAATTCGCCGAGTCCGTGATAATAGAGCTTCTTCCACCACGCGATCTGCTCCTCGCTGAGATAGCCGCATTCCACGCGCACCAGCGGCGGACACGCCGCCTTCCAGTAGCTCACCAGCTCCACCATGCCCAGTGAAAAGACAAATTCCTCAAAGACCGGGTCGCCCGGGTCGATTCCGTCCTTCGGAAAGACCCAGACGGGGTGAAATTCTGTCAGCCCGACGGTTTCCATGTTGTAGGTGATTCTGACTTCCCCGCCGCATTCGGCTATGTCGTATCCGTGATAAATGAATTCCGGGTATTGCCTGACAAGCTCGCTGTATTCCAATGACATTCGCTCCTTCTGTTTTTCTCTCTATAATTATATACGCCAAATCTGTTTACTTCAATGCATAATTCGTGAACGGAAAAACCCGCACAGACCAAGCCGGACTGTGCGGGACACAACCGTTTTTTCTCTGCGCATGAAAAAATGCGTCATCCCGCGTGGAGTACGGTGACGACCAGCTCCGGCGGATCGTTGATCCGGAAGGAAAATCCGCTGTTGCCCGTGCCGCGGTTGACGATCATCTGCGTGCCGCCGGCTGTGTACAGACCGGCGCAGTACGTGGGAAACAATCCCTGATGCGGCGCGTACAGCCCTCCGATGAAGGGCAGCCGGATTAGTCCGCCGTGGGCATGCCCCGTTAACACAAGATCGACGCCGTAGGTCGCGTAGACGTTCATCAGCTCCGGGCGGTGCGAGAGCAGCACCGAGAACATCCGCCGGTCATAATCCATGGAGCCGAGGGCGGATTTCACGATCTCCGCGTCGCTTCCCTGTCCGTCGGCATTGAGGCGTCTGGGATCGTTGACGCCCGCCACGACGATCTCGTCATCCGCCACCCGTATGACGGCGTAGGAATCGCTCAGAACGCTGATTCCCTGCTGCTTCATCTTCCGGATCAGGCTGCCGCTCTTCCCGGTGCGCGCCTCGTGGTTGCCGATGACGTAATACACCGGCGCGATGCAATTCAGTTGCCCGATCACGCTCATGGCGCTGTCGACGTCGGGGTAATACGAGTCGATCATATCCCCCGTCAGCACAATCATGTCGGGGGACGCCTGCGCTGTCTTGCGGACAAGCGAACCGGTCATCAGCGAATTGTGGCTGTTGTGCAGGTCGGAAATCTGCACGATGCGGAAGCCGTCGAATCCGGGTGGGATTTTCTCCATGCTGACGTCATACTGTGTGACGGTGACCGCCGTGTTGCCGTAGTAAACATAGGCGGCAAAGGCTGCCGCCAGTACAAGTAAAAGAATGATCCTGCGCCTGAGACGGGATTGCCCGGCGCCTGGGGTGGTGTTCGCCTGTTTCTTCATGCTGTATTTCGTGATCACGGCAGAAAGTCGCGCAGCTTCTTGCTGCGGCTGGGGTGACGGAGCTTGCGCAGCGCCTTTGCCTCGATCTGACGGATGCGCTCGCGGGTCACGTTGAACTCCGCGCCCACCTCCTCAAGGGTGTGGTTTCTGCCGTCCACCAGACCGTAGCGCAGCTTCAGAACCGCCATCTCCCTCGGGGTCAGCGTGTAGAGCGCGTTGTTGAGCTGCTCCTTCAGCATGCTCAGGGACGCCGCGTCCTCCGGATCCTCCTGCGTCTCGTCCTTGATGAAGTCGCCGATGTGACTGTCCTCCTCCTCGCCCACCGGCGCTTCGAGCGACACGAGATCCTGCGACACACGCATGATCTCTACTACCTTTTCCTCCGGAAGATCCGCGTACTCCGCAATCTCCGCAGTTGTCGGATCCTTGCCGTTTTCATTGAGCAGGTGGCTCTGCGCCTTCTTGACGCGGTTGATGTTTTCTACCATGTGAACCGGAATGCGGATGACCCTCGCCTGATCCGCGATCGCGCGGGAAACCGACTGGCGGATCCACCACGTCGCGTAGGTCGAAAACTTGAAGCCCTTGGAAGGGTCGAACTTGTCCACGGCCTTGATCAGCCCTAAGTTGCCCTCCTGAATCAGATCGAGCAGCGGCATTCCTCTGCCGATATAGCGCTTGGCTATGCTTACCACCAGACGGAGGTTGGCTTCGCTCAGACGCTTCTTGGCGGCGACGTCGCCCTCGGATATACGGCGGGCTATGTCCTGCTCTTCCTCCGGTGTGAGCATTTGTATCTTGCCGATTTCTCTCAGGTACATCTTGACAGGGTCGTCAATATAGCTGCCGTCGTAGGGCTGTCCCTCCGCGGCGGACGAAAGCTCCTCGAGCGATTCTTCTCCCACGTTGTCCTCGACGATCTCGATGCCGTTTTCCTCCAGCTTGTCATAGAATTTTTCCAGCTGCTCCGGACTGAAATTGATCTCTGTCAGCGCGTCAAGTATTTCCTGATTGCTGAGATTTCCCTTTTCCTTCCCCTTTTCCACGAGATTGCGAAGAACCCCCTTTTTGTCTGTCGTGTTCAATGCTGTTCCCTCCTTTTTTGTGAATTTATCAACTCAAGCTCAATATGTATATCCGTTGAGCTTGCTTCTGCGTGTGAACTGTCTCAGCTTGCGAAGCGCCTTCGCCTCGATCTGACGGATCCGCTCGCGGGTCACGTCAAAGCGAAGCCCCACCTCCTCGAGCGTATGGCACCTGCCGTCCACCAGACCGTAGCGCAGACGGATGACCTCCGCCTCGCGTTCGCTGAGCGTTTCCAGCACCTCGGAGATCAGGTCGTGCAGCATCATGTTGCTCACCACGTCCTCCGGCGCCTTCTGCTCGTCGTCCTTGATGAAGTCGCCTAAGTGACTGTCCTCCTCCTCGCCGATCGGCGTTTCGAGCGAGACCGGCTCCTGCGAAATGCGGATGATCTCGCGCACCTTGGCTTCGTCCATGTCCAGCAGGTCGGCAATGTCCTCCGGACGCGGCTCCTTCTCGTTCTCGGCAAGAAGCTGCGCCTTGGCGCGCTTTACTTTATTTATGTTTTCCACCATATGCACGGGTATGCGTATGGTTCTTGACTGGTCGGCAATGGCACGCGTGATCGACTGCCTGATCCACCACGTTGCGTAGGTGGAAAAACGGAAGCCCTTGGTGGGGTCGAATTTCTCCACCGCCTTGATGAGTCCTAAGTTGCCCTCCTGAATCAGGTCAAGGAACGGCAGACCGCGGTTCATGTACCGCTTGGCAATGCTCACGACAAGTCGGAGATTCGCGTCGCTGAGACGCTTTTTCGCGCTGTCATCCCCTTCGACGATGCGGCGGGCGATGTCATTTTCCTCCTCCGGCGTGAGCATTTCGATGCTGCCGATCTCTCTGAGGTACATCTTGACGGAATCGTCCACTAACACCTCGTCGTTCGACGTGTCCGCTGACATATCCTCGATCACGTCCTCCATCGAGTCCTCGACGATCTCTATTCCGTTTGCCTCCAGCCTGTCGTACAGCTTCTCCAGCTGCTCCGGACTGATATTCACATCCGCCAGCGTGTCCATGATCTCCCGGTTGCTAAGACTGCCCTTCGCCTTGCCCGATTCGACGATCTTGCGAAGCGTTTCTTTTTTTTCTGATGTGCTCATTTTCATTCCCTCCCTCAATTTGTGCGCCTTCTGTTGATTGTATAGTCGTAAATAATCCGATAAGATGGGGATTGTCAGTTGGGAAAAAGCGACTGTTTTCTCCGATCCTGCCAAGGGCATTCTTCATTTGCCTCTTTTTCTGTTGCGCCCAAGTGCCATTGAATCTGAGGTGCATCGCAGCGAGGGGCGCTGCGCGATGCCTTTTTCGTTTTCTGCTTTCCACTCCCCATTTATGGGTACGCCTTTCTCCATTATGTAAAGCCCTTGAGCTTGCTGCTGCGTGTGACGTGTCTCAGCTTGCGTATCGCCTTGACCTCGATCTGCCTGATGCGCTCGCGGGTGACGTCGAACTGCTTGCCGACCTCCTCGAGCGTGTGACACCTGCCGTCCTCCAGTCCGTAGCGCAAGCGGATGACCTCCGCCTCCCGCTCGGTGAGCGTGTCCAGCACCTCGGAAATGAGGTCGTGAAGAATCATGTTGCCCACGGCGTCCTCCGGCGCCGCCTGTACCTCGTCCTTGATGAAATCGCCTAAGTGACTGTCCTCCTCCTCGCCGATCGGCGTTTCGAGCGAGACAGGCTCCTGCGAAATGCGGATGATCTCGCGCACCTTCTCCTCGTCCATGTCAAGGAGCTTCGCGATTTCCTCGGGGCGCGGCTCCTTTTCGTTCTCGGCGGTGAGCTGCGCCTTCGCGCGCTTGACCTTGTTGATGGTCTCCACCATGTGAACCGGAATGCGTATCGTCCTCGCCTGATCCGCGATGGCTCTCGTGATCGCCTGCCGGATCCACCACGTCGCGTAGGTGGAGAATTTGAAGCCTTTGCTCGGGTCGAATTTATCGACCGCCTTGATGAGTCCTAAGTTGCCCTCCTGTATCAGATCGAGGAATTGCAGCCCGCGGTTCATGTACCGCTTGGCGATGCTCACCACGAGTCTGAGATTGGCTTCGCTGAGTCGCTTCTTTGCTTCCGTGTCCCCTGCCATGATTCTTTCGGCAAGCTGCTTTTCCTCCTCGTTGGTGAGCAGCTTGATCTGACCTATGTCCCTGAGATACGCCTTGACAGGATCCTCGACGTAGATTCCCATCGCTTCGGGATCGCTGTAGTAATCGGTGCGTTCCCCGCCGTCGCTGTTCTCTTCAAGTTCAAGCGATTCGATGGAGATGTTGTCATCCAGATCCTCGATGATCTCAATGTCCATGCTGTCCAGCCTCATGAAGAAGCTCTGGATTACCTCTGGATTTACGTCGACGTCGGCAAGGGCGTCCATGACCTCCTGCTGGGAAATGCTGCCCTTTGCCTTCGCCTTCTCGGCAAGTTCCTTGAGAATTGACTTTGCGTTTGTTGCTGCCATGTGTCTGATCAACCTTTCGTTGCGTTGGGTATATGCTTTTGCCGCCCCATGGGGCAGGCTTATGGAAGCGGTGGCTCTTTATATGCCCCCGCGTGATTTATTTTTTCAGCTTTTTCAGACGGCTCATCTGCATCAGAAGCTCGTCCTCGCTGAGATTGGCCGCCTCCTGCGGCTTCGGCTTGAAATGCTCGGTGGTGATCACGTCTATGAGCGTATCCAGATCGCCGATCGCCGAGGCTTCGTCGCTGTTGAGGATCCGGACGATCTCGGAGCCTTCCGTTTCGCTGAAGCGCGGCGTCAGCTGCGTGACGTCGATCTCCTGCCCCGACTGGTTTATGTCGATGAACTGCTCATAGATCCTGCGCCCGAATTCGGTGACAAAATACTCCGGCGGCAACTTCTGCACGGTTCCGGGGAGCTTGTCCTGGTGCCGGAAGAGGATCGCCAGCAGCTTATATTCCGCGTTGGAGCCGCGCAGATGGGAGCTGCGGTCGGGATTGATTTTGTTGCCGACGCCTGCGGTGCTGTTTGCCATTTCGCGGAATTCCTTTTCCTTTTCGGCGCGCAGACGACGGCGCGCCGACGCCTCCGCCTGACTGAGCACCGCGCTTTTCTCGATACCGAGCCTGTCCGCGATGCGCCCCGCGTACACCTCGCGCTCGAGCGTTCCCAATCCGCTGAGATATTCGCAGACCTCGCGCAGATAGTGCAGCCGTCCGTCATCGGTGTCAATGTCGTATTGCTTGCCGATCCGCAGGATGCTGTATTCGATGTCGTTCGAGCAGCCGTCAAGCAGCATTTTAAAGCGCTCGGGGCCGTATTTCCGGATGAATTCGTCGGGATCCTTCGCACCGGTGATCTCCAGCACGCGCACGTCCAGTCCCTCGTCCTTCATGATGGGGATGGAGCGGGCGATGGATTTCTGTCCCGCCTCGTCGCCGTCCTGCGAAAGCACCACGCGGTCGGCGTATTTGTGCAGCACACGCGCCTGCTGCGGCGTGACGGCTGTTCCCAGCGCGGCAACGGCATTGCTGAAGCCCGCCTGGTGCAGCGCGATCACGTCCATGTAGCCCTCGCAGAGAATCAGCTCGCGCGTCTTGCTGTTTTTGGCGATATTCATGGCGAAGAGATGGTTGGTCTTTTTGTAGATGAGGGTGTCGCTCGTGTTGACGTACTTGCCGCCCGTCGCGTCCTCTGTGAATTTTCTGCCGCCGAAGGCTACCACATTGCCCTGCAGGTCGATGATCGGGAACATCACCCGGTTGCGGAACCGGTCGATGACACCGCCCTTCCGCGAGGAATAGCCTAAATCGGCGGCTAAGATTTCTTCCTTTTTGTAGCCCAGCTCCCTCAGATGCTTCACTAACTGATCCCAGCTATCGGGCGACCAGCCCAGACCGAAGCGCCGGATGGTCTCGTCGGTCAGTCCGCGGGAGTGGAAGTATGCCAACGCCTGCCTTCCCTCGGGGGAATACAGCGAACGGTAGAAAAATCTGCCCGCTTCGCGGTTCTGCTCGCGTATGCGCAGCCGCATATGGGTCAGACCGTCGTTTTTGCCGTCCTCGGGAATTGCCATTCCCGCCCGGTTGGCGAGAAACTTGACCGCCTCCACGTAATCGAGGTTTTCGATCCTTCGGATGAATCCGATCACGTCGCCCCCCGCCTGACAGCCGAAGCAGTAGAAGGACGCCGTGTCCCCGTACACCGTGAAGGAGGGCGTTTTTTCCGAATGGAACGGACACAGCCCCTTTGAGTTGCGCCCGCTACGTTTGAGCGAGACATATCCGCTGATTACGTCGGTTATGTCGTTTCTCTCCTTGACTTCATTGATGAATTCCTGCGAAAGCAATCCATGACTCCTTTCATTAGAGTATTCTCTTAGCAATCGCCTATGTGTCCCAACCTCTTGGGATGAAGATGTCCTTGTAAAGCTCAACGGCGTAGGTGTCGCTCATACCGGCGATGTAGTCGGCAACGGCGCGGTTCACGCCCTCCTCGCGCATGATCTGGCGGTATTCGCCCGGCACCCTGGCGGGGTGGTTGCAGAGATAAAGGAACAGAAGCTCGATCATGTCCTCCGCCTTGCCCTCCTCCGCCTTCGCCTTGCTGCCCTTGTAGACGCTGCGGTACAGAAAATCGTGAAGCTCATAGAACGCCCTGGAAAATTCCTCCGACATGCCGATGTTGCCCGCCGGACTGTTCTGGTAGACGTTGAGGATCATGTTGTTGATGCGAATGGAACAGCCTGTCCCTAAAATCTCCCTGAGATGAGCGGGAATGTCCTCCTCGCTGAGAATGCCCGCGCGGATGCTGTCGTCGATGTCGTGGTTCATGTAGGCGATCTTGTCGGCTATGCGCACGATCCTTCCCTCCGGCGTGAACGCCTCGGGACCGCGTGTGTGACAGAGAATGCCGTCGCGCACCTCCCTGGTGAGATTGAGTCCCTTGCCGTCGTTTTCCAGCTTTTCCACCACGCGCACGCCCTGCTCGTAATGCCGGAAGCCCCCGTTGGAAGCCAGCATCACGTCCAGCACCCTTTCGCCGGCGTGTCCGAAGGGCGTGTGACCGAGGTCGTGTCCCAGAGAAACGGCTTCGGTGAGATCCTCGTTGAGCCGGAGCGCCCGCGCGATGCCCCGCGCAATCTGCGAGACCTCGAGCGTGTGAACCAGCCGCGTGCGGTAATGGTCGTTGCCGGGCGCGAGATAGACCTGCGTCTTGTGCTTGAGCCGTCGGAACGCCTTGCAGTGAATGATCCTGTCCCTGTCGCGCTGGAACACCGTCCGCATCGGACAGGGCGGCTCCTGCCGGTCGCGTCCCAGCGATTCACAGGACAGCGTGGCGTAGGGCGACAACGTCAGCCGCTCGAGCAGCTCGGTCTGTTCCCTGATGCCCAGACTGCCGTCAAGCAAGCTCCCCCTTTCCGGTTCACTCACCTGTCTCACCCCCCTTGATCTTGATTCTTTCATACTCTATATACGCATGAAGAGTGGATTTTCCCTTTGTCAAAAAGTGAAGTTTACACTTTGTTTACAAAATTGCCGTCATGAGAAAAGGAATGCCGCCGCTTTCAGGTGGCGCAAGCGGCGGCGGCGGGTGGACGTCAGAATTCATTGTAATAATTGATCAGCAGCGCCAGCGTCAGAACGGCCATGAATGCCGAAAGCGCGGCGGCATACGTCCTGCGCGTGGAATTGCGGCGGAAAATGGTGCGCGAGACGGCAATCACAATCGCGCAGCCCGCAACACATGCCGCGACGTCCAGCGCCGTGGCGACGGACATCACCGCCGCCGGCTGCCTGATCAAGCCGCCCGCCTTCATCAGGCGGAGAATCAGCTTCGTGCCGATAATGTGTCCCGCAGGCACCATGGCGACCGGCAGGATCGAACGCCCCACCGTCTTGTAGCCGTTCCGCATGCACATGTAGGATGAAATGAAAACTATAATAATAATCGCAACGCAGGTTTTGGTCATCTCGCTCCGCTCTCCCGTCTGACTGAATTCAATATGATCTATATTATTATAGTGAGGGAAGGCGCGTATGTCAAGCACAAAAATCCGAAACACGGCAGGCGCCCCGAAATTATTACCAGACGTTCTTCGCTTTCTTGGACAAAATTAACCGTAATATTTTTCAAAAAAATTTTGAAAAAATTGTTAAAGTACTGGATTTTGTGGAAAGGATGTGCTATCATATACTAAGCAATGTACGAGCTGCATTTTTGCCTTTGTTTTCCCCTGCGGGGAGAAGGGATTGGCAAGGGGCGCTCGAAAGCTAAATTACGAAATCACTCAGTGATTTTCAGGAGGTTTTTTCACATGAGAAAATGGGTCTATCTTTTGCTGAAATGACCAACATCGGTCTGCCGGTTCCCCAGGGCTTCACCATCACCACCGAAGCCTGCACCCAGTACTATGAGGACGGCAAGAAGATCAACGACGAGATCATGGGTCAGATCAACGAGTACATCGTTAAGATGGAAGAAATCACCGGCAAGAAGTTCGGCGATAAGACCAATCCCCTTCTCGTTTCCGTCCGTTCCGGCGCAAGAGCTTCCATGCCCGGTATGATGGACACCATCCTCAACCTCGGTCTTAACGAAGAGGTTGTCGAGACAATCGCTGCGCAGTCCGGCAATCCCCGCTGGGCTTGGGACTGCTACAGAAGATTTATCCAGATGTATTCCGACGTCGTTATGGAAGTCGGCAAGAAGTATTTTGAGCAGCTCATCGACGAGATGAAGGAAAAGAAGGGCGTCAAGCAGGACGTCGAGCTGAACGCTGACGACCTCAAGGAGCTTGCCAACCAGTTCAAGGCCGAATACAAGGCAAAGATCGGCTCTGACTTCCCCTCTGACCCCAAAGAGCAGCTCATGGGCGCTATCATGGCTGTTTTCCGCTCCTGGGACAACCCCAGAGCCAACGTATACCGCCGCGACAACGACATCCCCTATTCATGGGGTACCGCTGTCAACGTGCAGTCCATGGCATTCGGCAATATGGGCGACGACTGCGGCACAGGCGTTGCCTTTACCCGTGACCCCGCCACCGGCGCTAAGGGTCTTTTCGGCGAATTCCTCACCAACGCGCAGGGCGAAGACGTTGTCGCCGGCGTGCGCACTCCTATGCACATCACCGAGATGGAGCAGAAGTTCCCCGAGGCATTCGCACAGTTCAAGCAGGTCTGCCAGACCCTTGAAAATCACTAGCACGGCAAGCTCTACATGCTCCAGACCAGAAACGGCAAGAGAACCGCTCAGGCTGCTCTCAAGATCGCCTGCGACCTCGTTGACGAGGGTATGAGAACCGAGCAGGAAGCCGTCGCCATGATCGATCCCCGCAACCTCGACACCCTTCTCCATCCCCAGTTTGACGCGAAGGCACTCAAGGCTGCCACTCCTCTCGGCAAGGGTCTCGGCGCTTCCCCCGGCGCTGCATGCGGCAAGGTCGTCTTTACCGCTGACGACGCTGTGGCTTGGAAGGAAAGAGGCGAGAAGGTCGTTCTCGTCAGACTCGAGACATCTCCTGAAGACATCACCGGCATGAAGGCCGCTCAGGGCATCCTCACCGTCCGCGGCGGTATGACCTCCCACGCTGCCGTTGTTGCCCGCGGTATGGGTACCTGCTGCGTTTCCGGCTGCTCCGAAATCAACATGGACGAGGAGAACAAGAAGTTCACTCTCGCCGGTCAGACCTTCAACGAAGGCGATCCGATCTCCATCGACGGAACCACCGGTAACATCTACGGTCAGATCATTCCCACCGTTCCCGCCACCATCGCCGGCGAATTCGGCAGAGTCATGGCTTGGGCTGACAAGTACAGAACCCTGAAGGTCCGCACCAACGCCGATACACCTGCCGACGCTAAGAAGGCACGTGAGCTTGGCGCAGAAGGCATCGGCCTCTGCCGCACCGAGCATATGTTCTTCGGCGAGGGCAGAATCGACGCATTCCGCGAGATGATCTGCTCCAGCACGCTCGAAGAGAGAGAAAAGGCTCTCGAAAAGATCCTTCCCATGCAGCAGAGCGACTTCGAGGCTCTCTATGAGGCTCTTGAAGGCAATCCTGTCACCATCCGCTTCCTGGATCCGCCTCTCCATGAGTTCGTTCCCACCGAGGAAGCCGACATCGAGGCTCTCGCTAAGACTCAGGGCAAGACCGTTGAGGCCATCAAGAGCATCATCGCCGGTCTCCATGAATTCAACCCGATGATGGGTCACCGCGGCTGCCGTCTGGCTGTCACCTACCCCGAAATCGCAAAGATGCAGACCAAGGCTGTCATCCGCGCCGCTATCAATGTTCAGAAGAAGCATCCCGACTGGAAGGTCGAGCCTGAAATCATGATTCCGCTGGTTGGCGAAGTCAAGGAGCTCAAGTTCGTCAAGAAGTTCGTCGTGGAGACCGCTGACGCTGAGATCGCCGCCGCCGGCGTTGACCTCAAGTACGAAGTCGGTACCATGATCGAGATTCCGAGAGCCGCTCTCACCGCTGACGATATCGCCAAGGAAGCAGACTTCTTCTGCTTCGGCACCAACGACCTCACCCAGATGACCTTCGGCTTCTCCCGTGACGACGCCGGCAAGTTCCTCACCGCTTACTACGACACCAAGATCTTCGAGAACGATCCGTTTGCGAAGCTCGATCAGGTCGGCGTTGGCAAGCTGATGGAAATGGCTATCAAACTCGGCAAGCCCGTCAATCCCAAGCTCCACATCGGCATCTGCGGCGAGCACGGCGGCGATCCTTCGTCCGTTGAGTTCTGCCACAAGATCGGTCTGGACTACGTTTCCTGCTCACCGGCACGGCGGCGATCCTTCGTCCGTTGAGTTCTGCCACAAGATCGGTCTGGACTACGTTTCCTGCTCACCGTTCCGCGTGCCGATCGCAAGACTGGCAGCAGCTCAGGCGGCTATCGCTGACAAGAAGTAATTCTTGCATTCAGACCTTATGAGAGATCTTTTCTGAATAGATTGTTTTCCAAGAACGATTCAATTTGAGAGAAATTATCGCTCCTATATAAATTCCAAAGGCGTATTGACTGAAGAAAAGTCAATACGCCTTTGTTGTGTTCTCAGGAAGCATCGTTGTACATTGGAATCTGCTTTCTTAACTAATGTCTGAAATGAAATAGGTAAAAACCGCGCAAAATAGGGTGTTGGCAGCGGAAAAATGAGAAAATGGTATTCACCCAGAAGGTGAAAGAAAAGCTATGCTTTATCGCTTTCGTGCGAGCCAAAACCAAGCTGTTCAAGCTGTTTATGTGTGAAAATGGTTCCAATGCTGATGTTGCTTTCATAATGCCGTCTTCCATCAGAACCGATTTCCCCAACAAATGTCTCCCCTCGCCGAACGGATTGTCGACCAACCTTTCCGCTGTCAGCTCGGGGCGGTTGAGATACCCCGCTCCCACGCAGTCTCCGGCGATGCACAGCTCGCCTGTCACGCCGATGGGAGTGGGATTCATGTATTTATCCACAATAGAAGCGCGATGGCAATGCGGATGGAATGTTCGTCAGGCTGCGCGTAGGTCAACGTTCTGTCACAGGCGATGACGGCAATTCTGTCGGGTGTGCTTCCTGCCTGTTCTTCAAAGAGCTGATGGACACACTTTTCCTTCGGATACTCTACCGCTGTATCATTGAATTCACAGAGAATGGAGTGCTTTTCGCATGGGAATCTCCCGGATGCGCTGCGCGTCGTCCGCAATCGCGCCGAGAAGAAGCTGAAGGTAGATAGTGATTATAAATATATTCTGAGCTTCAAACTTCACATTTCACATTTCAATGCGACGATTATCTGTCTTTTACTACCCAATTCAAATAACGCGGTTAACGATCTCATGATGTGCAATAAACCGCCTGTTTCCGTATATCAAACGCGGAAACAGGCGGTTTTTTTATTTGTCCGGAATGGGGAGTAGCCTGACGGTGATAGTCCGCTCCCCGCTTCAGAGGAGATAGTGTCCCAATGGGAAAGGGCGTCGATCGTGAGGCGAATCTGCGGTAAGATGTGTGAGCGCAGGTGTTAACTCTGCTCCACTTTTTCCTCCTGGAGCTCGTTGCGGTCAAAAAGCTCCCGGATGGACAGATTCTTGAAGCGGGGAAGATTATAGCCAAACGGCGAATTCAGCGCTTTGACAAAATCCTTGACGTATGTATGATATTTGAAAAGTGGCTTGTAGTAGGGATTGACCAAATCGGGATACACCTCGGCGGTGTGGTCGATGCTCTCCAGCAGACGCTGCGTCAGATAGTGATACAGTCCGAAATAGGAATCGACATGCCGGATGTCGCCGATGAAATTCGCGCAGCTTCTCACGGTGGTGAGATGGGCGATGTTGTTGCGGTAAATGCCGATGAGCTTCCTTTTTTTGTGTTTGGCGCTGTCGGTAATAATCAGACTCTCCCCCTATCCCGGTCATGCTTGATATGTTCTCTCATACGGTCGTTGTGGGCAAGATAACCGCTGCGGCAGTTGTCGTCCTCCTTCAGCAGCTCATTGATTAATGAAAAGTAATTCTTGCCCATCTTGTTGCCATAGAGCGCGCTGTCCCGCTCCAGACAATGGAACGCTATGACATAACGCGCATTGACATTGACCAGATTCTTGACGAGCTGATAAACCACCGAGAGATACAGCCTGATAATGGCCTTGAAACGTTCCTTGCGCTTAATTTCCTTGGCGTCCTTGGAATTCTGTTGGACGTTCTTGAAATCCTTGAAATACATATTTTTCATCATCTCGGCAAGCGCTTCGATCTTGGTTTCGGGCTTGGCGTCAGGAACGGCGTCGGCAATGCAGGATTGATAGTACCGTTCGATCTGCGTTTCAGGCATACGACCCAGAATGAATTTTGTAACGACCTTATTATTCACCAGAGAACGTACCTTGGCGGGATTGCAGAACTTGATGACATAGATGAAGCGATTGGATTCGATGACATTGTTGGCGATGAAATTGCGGAAGCTGTTTTTTCCTTTCAGTCGCTTGCCGGTTTTCTTATCCTTCTTCTTTTCGAGCATTTCTCCCAGTTCTTCGTCAAACTCTTCGTCCGACATATCTTTCGGTAAGCCCAGCACCGTGAGCGCGTCGCGGTACATGATTGTCCTGGCGTTTGGAACCGGCTTCTTCATGCGGGCAATGTTTCTGATGACATCTATTTCTTTTACATAAGCAGCGCAGCCGTTATTGAAGAAATCAAATTCCGGCAGGAATGTCACATCGAGACCAAGCTGTACGGCGATACTCATGAAGGAGGCAATATTGTCAAACTTATTGACCAGCGTGGTGAAGAGGTCATTGATTTCCTTGCCGTCGAGGAAAAGACTCATCGCGTAGAGCAGCTTGGAGAAATAAGACGCGCTGCTTGTCCTGCGGTATCCGTCAAGATCGAGAATGCCGTTCCACCGGGAGGAATCGACGTCCATTTTCACCCATCTGCCGATCTTCTGACAAAAATCGGTAAAACGGCTGCGGAAATAGGTCCAGTTCCACTCTGCTTCGGCGGCGTAGAAGGCTTCCTTTTCCTCATCGGTGGTCGCCGCGCGCAGAATATCGACATTCCTTTGTCTGCGCTCCTCGTTCT
>ONDC01000169.1 GCA_900316495.1 uncultured Eubacteriales bacterium | reverse complement strand
TGTGGTGGCGGTGGCAAAGCGGCTGCCAGTTGGATTCATCCCAGAAGAGCTTGCTGTCTCCCCGGTGCGGAATGATGTGGTCGACGTCAGTCGCCTTGATGCACCTGCCTTCCTTCATGCATTCCACGCACATCGGATGCGCCGCGAGGTAACGCTTTCTTGCGCCGCGCCAAGCCGCGCCGTATCCTCTGGCGGCAGCCGGACGCTGTTCTTCCGTGTGAAGGGCGGCGTGTTCGGCGCAGTACTTTCTGCCCCTCGGCACCAGCGCCGGACAGCCGGGGTGCGCGCAGGAGTGGTCGGGTATTCTCGGCATGGAAAACACATCCTTCAACTTGAACAAAATGATATACAGGCAAGCCTCCGCGTGGCTGATGCGCCGGTATGGCATTGCCCTCACTTCCTTCCAAAACAAACGAGCCTTACGAGATATTCTCCCGCAAGGCTCGTTTAAATCTTTTTCGCTGATTATAATTATAGCACACTATGGGTAGGGAAATCAAGGGACAAAGGTGGGCAAATGTGGGCATTTGGGGCGACTTTATATAATCACCGTGTCTTCCGGCACCACCACGTGAAGCAGGGCGTTGCTGTGCCAGCGGCGGATGGTACGGGAGTCGGCGTTCATCGCCTTCCCGATTTCGCGCCACGTCATGCAGTGGACGTAGCGGTAGCGCAGTACAAGGCGTTCATTCGGGTCGGACACGGCGGCAATCACGCCGCGCATCTGTTCCTTGAGGTCAACGAGGGTGTCGATTTCCTTGTTGATTTTTTCCTCCAGCAGCATGATTTTTTCCAGACTGCTGACGAAGGGCGCGTTGCCGGAACGGGCGGTCTGGATTCTCTCGCACAGCGCCGGAGAGGATAGCGTTTCCGTCATCTCGCGCAGACGCGCCGCTTCTTCAATGTCGCTGTTGATGATCTGGTCAAGCCTGTAAGCCTGACGCAGGTATTCTTTACTGGTCATTGGTCATTCCTCCCGCTGTTATTAAAAAATATATCGGCTTTGACCGCTTCGATGAGAGCCGCCTGTGTGCAATCCTTCTTTTGCAATGCCGCCAGAATCCGCTCGTCCACGGTGTTTTCCGTCACGATGTGCTGGACGACCACCGTGCCGGAGGTCTGCCCCTGCCGCCAGAGCCTTGCCACCGTCTGCTGGTATAATTCCAGCGACCACGTCAGCCCGAACCACACCATCGCGCTGCCGCCGCTTTGCAGATTCAGCCCGTGTCCGGCAGAGGCAGGATGAATCAGCGCGACAGGGAGATTGCCGCTATTCCATCGGCGGATGCTGTCCTCGGTGTCGAGTCTGGCGAAGGGAATGTGAAGCGCGTGCAGTCTTTGGCTGATCCGCTCAAAATCGTGCCGGAACCAGTAGGCCACCAGAAGCGGTCTGCCGTTCATGCTCTCGATAATGTCCTCCAGCGCGTCCAGTTTGCGGTCGTGAATCCGGACGGTTTCTCCGTCATCGGTGTATATCGCGCCGTTTGCCATCTGGGAGAGTTTGCCGGAAAGCACCGCCGCGTTTGACGCTGTGATCTCGCCGTCCGGCAGGCTTAGCACGAGTTCTTTGCACAATGCGTCATATTTCAGACGTTCGGACCGGTTCATCTGCACAGGATATTGTGTGGAAATCAGCGCCGGCATTTTCAGGTGATCGGCCGCCCGCATGGATATCGTGATGTCCGATATAGCTTCATATATCCGATTCTCCGCGCCGGGAAGCGGCTTGTAGGAGAACACGATCTGCCCGTTCATTTTGTCGGGACGGAAATAGGCGGCTCTGTATTTCCCGATGAATTTTCCCAACCGCTGTCCCATATCCAGCAGCCGGAACTGCGCCCATAAATCCATCAGTCCGTTGGTAGTGGGTGTTCCGGTCAGACCGACCATACGCCTGACCCTCGGCCGGACTTTCAGCAGGCTGCGGAATCGCTTGGACTGATGATTTTTGAAGGACGAAAGCTCGTCGATCACCAGCATATCGAAGTCGAACGGCACGTCGCTTTTTTCGATGAGCCATTGGATATTTTCCCGGTTGATGATGTAGATATCGGCGGGCGTGTGAAGCGCGTCAAGCCGTTCCTTCTCTGTGCCGACCGCAACGGAATATCGCAGGGAATGAAGATGCTCCCATTTTTGGATTTCATCACCCCAAGTCGTTTTAGCCACTCGCAGCGGGGCAATAATCAGGATTTTGCGAACCTCGAAGCTGTCATGCAGCAGGTTGCTGATTGCCGTCAGGGTAATGACCGTTTTGCCCAAGCCCATATCCAGCAGGACGGCGGCAATCGGATTATTTTTGATGTATTCGATGGCGTATTTCTGGTAGTCGTGCGGTATGAACTTCATTCGGCGTCACCTCCTATGTCATCCAGAATTTGCTTTATCTGCGGAATGCCGTCAAGGACATACACCTTAAATCCCAGACGCCGGAGAAGTCGGTGCCTTGCAAGCTGAAGCGGACGCGGTTTTTGACCGGGAGCCTTGACCTCTACAAAGGCGATCCTTCCGCCCGGCAGGAGTGCCAGTCTGTCCGGCATTCCGTCAAAGCTGGGGCAGGTGAGCTTCGGCGCGATTCCTCCGGCGGTTCTGACCGCTTTCACGAACTGCTGCTCGATGTGTTTTTCAAGCATGGCTTGCTCCTTTGAATTGACGCTGATAGGCTTTCCACAGAACCTTGAAGGCTCGCATGGCGCCGTCGCAGGCGTCGATTCGCATCAGGTAGCTTTCAATGGCGTCAAAATCGGCTTCCTTCGGAAAATCGAAATCTCTCAGCATATCGCGGACAAAATCACCGCAGGGCGACGCCTCATCCTTGAATTTCTCCGCCCATCTGAAGAAGGGGCTGGGATTGTCGTTGATAAAGCGGGTCAGCTTGATTCTGTATCTCCAATTCAGTTCCCTCGGATTGACAGGCGTGAAACCGGCAAGCAGCATGGCGTCTTTGAATTCGTTATTGGTGAGATATATTCCCGTATCGTGCTGAAGAATATGCTTGATGCCATAGCTGGTATAGCCCCGAAGGACAGAGTCGGCGGGTATGATATTGCTCTTTATCCAATCGCTGACCGCGCGGATTTCTTCTTCCTTGTGTTCCGTGATCAGCCCGTCGTCAATAAAGCCGTTTTCGTTCGTGTAGGGTCTTTCGTTGATCATCATTTTAAAAACCTC
>ONDC01000115.1 GCA_900316495.1 uncultured Eubacteriales bacterium | reverse complement strand
ACAGGTGATCATTTTCACCTGTCATAAGCGCATGATCAGCGCCGCCAAGAAGCTTGATATGACCGACAACGTGTTCAGCATGTGAGCCTTGCGTTCAGAAAAAAGCACAGACAAAGGATAAAACAGCGGGGAGTACGGCGCTTCATTTCATGGACTGTTTCCCTTGCTGCCGGTGTTGATACGTCTGTCCGTCGTGCTGCTGTCTTCCGTTTCGTAAATAGAAGCGCCGCGGTAAGCAAGCGGATAGAGCGTGTAATAATCGGGACATTTTCTCTCCTCTCTTCAAAAAGTCAAAATCCCATCGGTTCCTTGCCGATGGGATTTTTCAATAAATTCGCGTCAGATAAAGAGGTTCAGAAGTCCGAGAATAAAACCGATCAGCGCGCCGAGATTGATAATGGCGTTCAGCTCTTTTTTCATCACGTCATAGATGAGCCGTTCCAGCTCGTCGATCGGCATGGCGTTGATTTTTTCCTCCACCAGAGAGGCAATATTGACGCTTTGCAGAATACTGTCGACGCTCTCGCTGACAAGTTTCCGATACGCGGCTGATACGGCATTCCTGAGGGCGGGTTCGTCGACATGCAGTCCTGCCAGCAGTTCAACGCCCGTTTGCCCGCCGGCTTCCTCCAATTTGGCGTCGATGAGCGGAGCAAGGCGGTCGGCGCCGCGCTCGCTGATCAGACTGTCGAGCATTTCCTTGGTGGGCTGCATGAAGGTTTGCAGGGTTCTGTCGTTGATAAGGAGCTTAAGCGGGGAATAACTGACCTTTTCCTTTATCGTTTCGGACAGCGCCGCCACTACCGTTTCGGAGGCGCCCGAGGACTGGAGCGAGCTGACGATCAGCTCGCTTAACGCCATGCTGAGCGCGGCCTTTTTCTGTTGATAGCCAGCGTCATCCAGCCCGGTAAAATCCATGATTTCCTCCTTGAGCTTTCCCGAGAGCTTTTCCATCACCGCGTCAGTCACCCTGTTCTCGACCTTCTTGGTCAGCAAATGACCGGCGATGTCCTCTCCGGTCAGAAGGTAATGCGCAATGACATGACCGACGGAGGCGGCGAGCCGGGGACGTCCCTTGGGAATAACGCCGGGAGTCAGGGGCAACCTGCGGCCGAAGACGCGGATTTCCCGTTTGGGATAAAAGAGCATTTTGACAGCGATCATATTGGTAAAATAGCCGATAGCCGCGCCGATCAGCGGTCCCGAAAGCAGCTTAAGAATATCTGTCAATTCCATTGATGCGACCTCCTGAGTTGATGATGACGAATGTCATACCTGTTTCGGGGGGAGCCTGTAGTGATTATAGCATATCACCCGATAAAAAAACAGTATAAAAATGAAAACATTATTATCCGCTGCTGAATGCATGGCGGTAAGACCGATTCCTCATGAATGAAAAAATGCTTGACAAATCCGCAAGAGCGTGATAACATATGGTAGCAAGAGGTTAGTCAAGCCTAATTAGACAGAGCTAACGCGGAGCAAAACAAGCCTTGATAACAAGACGCAAGCTCACCCTCTTCCATACTCACCATTGGTTAGTTATATCTAACACAAGGAGATGCCATGATACAATGAAACAAACACAGAAGATCACCGTGCAGATCGAAGGCATGATGTGCGGCATGTGCGAAGCGCACATCTGCGACTCCATCCGCAGAGCCATTCCCGAAGCGCGGAAGGTCAGCGCCTCCCACGCGAACGGAGAAGCGACCTTTCTGATAGACGGCAGCATCGACGCGGCGTGGCTGAAAAAAAACATCGCCGAAACTGGCTACAAAATGCTGTCCCTGCGTGCGGAGCCGTATGTCAAAAAGGGGCTTTTCGGATTCTGAGGGGGGAGAGGCATATGGAAAACATCATTGAAATAAAAGGCGCGAAAAAGCAGTACGGTTCGGGAGAAGCTGCCGTGTTCGCGTTGGACGGCGTGGATTTTTCCCTGGCGGAGGAAAAAATCTGCGTGATTCTCGGACCGTCCGGTTCGGGCAAATCGACGCTTCTCAATATGATCGGTGGGCTGGACAGCCTGGACGCGGGAGAAATTACCGTGGACGGCGTACCCATTACCGGTCTGGGCAAGAAGGCGCTCACCGCCTACCGCAAGCGGAAGATCGGATTTGTGTTTCAGTTTTACAACCTGATTCCCGACCTGACGGTGGAGGAAAACGTGCAGGTTGTCGCGGAGATCGCGGAAAAGCCGCTCGATACGGATGAAATTCTCCGCGCGCTGGATATAGAAAAATACCGCTACAGATTCCCGCGCGAGCTGTCGGGCGGTCAGCAGCAGCGCGTGGCGATTGCGAGGGCGATGGTCAAAAATCCGCGTCTGCTGCTCTGCGACGAACTGACTGGCGCGCTCGATTCAAGGTCCTCACGCTCCGTGCTTCGCTTCATAGAGAAGATCAACAGGGAGTACGGCACCACTACGCTGATCATCACGCATAACGAGGCGATCGCGGGCATGGCTGACACGGTGCTTCACATCAAGGACGGCAAAATCGCTTCTGTCGAAGATCACGACCGCCGACTGAGCGCGGACGAGATAGAATTGTGAGGCGGCGTCTATGAAACTGAACAAACGATATACGCGCAGCGTCAGAGCCAATCTTCCGTTTTATATCGCCGCCTCGCTGCTCACGATGGTCACGCTGCTGATGTTTTATCTCTTTTACATCGCGGGTACAGGCATCAACCGCTTCGGCGACGAATTCTTTTCGGAGGGCAGGCTGGAGGACGCGACCTTTACCACCTATGCCGAAATAACGGACGGCGGCATTCTCTCTTTGGAGAGGAAATACGACGTAAGGCTTGAAAAGGAGCGCTTTGCCGGCGTCGATGACGGTCAGCGAAGGGTGCGCGTCTTTTGTCCCACAAGACGTATCGACCTCTACCGCATTCAGACGGGACACGATTTTTCCGCTGACAATGAAATCCTTATCTCGGCGGGCTATGCCGAGGAAAACGACGTCAGACCCGGCGATCAACTGACGATAAGCGGCCACACATACACAATTGCCGGTACGTTCCTCCGACCCGATTACCTGTACATGGTGGAAAATCTGACCGACGACTACAAGAATGTCACCGACTTTCTGCTGGCGTATATGACGCCGGATGAATTTCAGCGGCAGTTCGGCGGAGGCAGCGTGAATTACAAGGTGATTTACGGAAAGGACACCGATCAGGCGGCGTTCCGGCGGCAGGTCAACGAGGACTACTTCATGTCGGGTTATCTTGCCGCCGACAGCAACAAGCGCGTCACCTTCGTGCATGAACAGGCGGATATGTTCATTCTGTCGGCGTGGTTCATTCTGGTGATCTTTCCGCTGCTGACGGTCGCGCTGGTCTGCATTCTGCTAGGACGGCGCATACGCGCCGAACAGAAGCTCATCGGCACGCTCTCCGCGATGGGATATTCCAAGGGAAGGCTCATGCGGCATTACAGCCTGTTCGCGCTCATTCCCGGGATAGCGGGGGGACTGCTGACCGCAGCGGCGGCGCTGCTGCTCGCGGAACCGTTCGGCTCTCTGGGGCTTGCGGATTACGAGCCGATGAAGCCCGCCTTTACGCTGCCTCTGTGGGTGGCGGTGTCGGGCGTTGTCATTCCCTCGGCGATTTATTATGTGTCCGCCATGCTGCGCGTGAGAAGGCTGCTGCGGGAGGACACCGTCAGGCTGCTTGCGGGACAGGTGGGGAGCGACGGCAGAAGCCGCCGTGTCCTTGTCAGGAGCAAAGCGACCGTCCGGCGCAAATTTGCCGTCCGGCAGTTAGTGGCCAGTCCGGGAAGGAGCTTTGTGGTGTTCCTCGGCATCTTTCTTGGAGCTGTCATTGTGGCGTTTTCCTTTTCCTTCGTCGATTCCGTCAGGGCGGTGGGAGATCAGGCGCACGGAGAATTCGGCAGCTTTGAATATGAGTATGTGCTGAATTCTCTGCGCACCGGCAGGCCGTGGAACGGCGAGGCGGTGCTGGCGCTGCCCTATGAGGACGGGAACGGCAGACGTTTTACGGTGATGGGGCTTGACAGCGGCACAAGGCTTTGGAATCTCACCACCACCGACGGCGAAAGAGCCGACATTGACAACGGATTCTATATCAGCACGTTGTGCGAGGCGATATTCGACCTGCACAAGGGGGACAGCTTCACCTTCCGCAGCATTACCACCCTCAGGGAACACACCGTGAAGATCGACGGCGTGATCAGAAACGGCTACCATAGCTACCTGCTGACCTCCCGTGAAAAGGCGGCTGCCGTCATGGGACTGGACGGCGCGAACTACAATGCCGTGCTGTCCGCCGCCCCGCTGGATTACAGGAGCGATGAAGTGACCGAGATCATTTCCGACAGAACCTATGAGACGCAGATGGAGAACATGCTCACGGCGATGGGCGGGTTGATTTACGCCTTTATGATCATCGGCATGATCGTCTGTATCGCTTCGCTGTACGCCACCATCAACACCATTCTCTCCGAAAACGGTCACAATATCTCCATGCTAAAGGTGCTGGGGTACGAGAACAGGCGTATCAACCGGATGGTGCTGTCGTCCAATCATCTGCTGCTTCTACCCGGCATTGCGCTGGGAACGCTGGCTGCTTACGGCATCATGGCGTGGTACTGCGCGGAATTTGTCGAGGTGGAGAGCATTATGATTCCGGCGACGCTCTGTCCCAAGAGCATTGTGCTGACGGCGGTGATCACCGCGTCCAGCTATTTTATCTCTCTTCTCCTGCTTCGCCGGAAGGTGGACAGGGCGGATATGATCGCCGCGCTGAAGGACGAGAGAGAGTAGAAAACAGGAGGTTTGAAAATGAAACAACAGGAAAAACAGAAAAAGCAAGGCACGTTGTCCGTGCTGCTGCAATTCGCGGGAGGGTACAAGGCGCTGACCTACCTGGGATTGCTTCTTTCCGCCGTCGCCATGATACTCGGCATGGCGCCCTATGTGTGCATCTGGCTGGCGGCGCGTGATCTGATCGCGGTCGCGCCGGAATGGATGCGGGCGGATCATCTTGCCTTCTATGGCTGGCTGGCGTTCGCCTTTGCCGTCGGGGGGATTATCGTCTATTTCCTTGCGCTGATGTGTACCCACCTTGCCGCCTTCCGCACCGCGTCCAACATACGCAAGCAGGGGGTCGCGCATCTGATGAAAACGCCGCTCGGCTTCTTCGACGGCAACGCCTCGGGGCTTCTTCGCAACCGGCTCGACGCGGCGGCCTCCGACACCGAAACGCTCCTTGCCCATAACCTCGCGGATATTGTGGGAACAGCCGCCATGTTCATCGCCATGATCGCGCTGATGTTCGTCTTTGACTCGCGCATGGGCGCGGCGTGTCTGCTGGCGGCGGTAATTTCCGTGGCTGCCATGGCGACAATGATGGGTGGCAAAAACGCGCGTCTCATGGCGGAATACCAGGCGGCGCAGGACGTGATGAGCAAGGCCGGAACCGAGTATGTGCGCGGCATTCCGGTGGTTAAGGTGTTCCAGCAGACTGTGTATTCCTTCAAGGCCTTCAAGCAGTCGATAGAGGATTACAGCCGCAAGGCGGAGCATTATCAGGGGGACGTGTGCCGGGTGCCGCAGGCAGTCAATCTCACCTTTACCGAAGGCGCGTTTGTATTCCTGATTCCCGTGGTGTTGCTGCTCGTGCCGGAGGCGGTATCCTCCGGCAATCTGGCGGGATTCATCACCAATGTCGTGTTTTACGCGGTCTTTTCGGCGATTGTGTCCACCGCGCTTGCCAAGATCATGTTTGCCGCCAGCGGCATGATGATGGCGCAGAACGCGCTCAACCGGATTGACACGGTGATGTCGGCGCCCACGCTTGCCGTCACCGCTCATCCCAAAGTGCCACAGGGCAACCGCGTCGCATTCCGGGATGTGTCCTTCACCTATGACGGCGCGTCGCTTCCGGCGCTGGATCACGTTTCGTTCGAGGTGGAGCCGGGACAGACCGTTGCGCTGGTCGGTCCGTCCGGCGG
>ONDC01000078.1 GCA_900316495.1 uncultured Eubacteriales bacterium | reverse complement strand
CTGTGCCGCTGCTTCTTCATAACCGGAGCTTCCATTGAATTGACCAGCTCCGAACAAGTTAGGATAATCCTTAAATTCGAGTGTCGCCTTCAGTGCCAAAGGATCCACACAATCATATTCAATTGCATACGCAGTACGCATAATTTTTACATTTTCCAATCCGGGGATTGATTGATACAAAGCAATTTGAACATCCTCTGGTAATGAAGAAGAAGCACCCTGAAGATACATTTCCTCTGTGTCCAATCCGCAAGGCTCAATAAATAACTGATGTCGTTCTTTTTCGGAAAACCTAACGATTTTATCCTCAATACTTGGACAATATCTTGGGCCGATACCATCAATTTTTCCACTATATAAAGGGGAACGGTGGATATTATCAAGAATTATCTTCTTTGTTTGATTATTTGTCCAGGTGACATAGCATACAACCTGATTTTTCAATTCAAAATCAGTATTATCAACTGTATCATAGGAAAAAGGTGTGATATTTGCGTCGCCCTCCTGCATTTCAAGGCCGGAAAAATCAATTGAATTTCGATGAATGCGAGCTGGAGTGCCGGTTTTGAATCTTCTGCAGGGCAAGCGAAGTCTTCGCAGAGATTTTCCAAGCTCAGTCGCGGCAAACATTCCATCAGGACCGCCATCGTAGGAGACATCTCCGACATATATTTTACCACCAAGGTAGGTACCGGTCGAAAGAATGACGCACCTTGCCTCAAAAACTGCACCTAATCTTGTAATTAATTGCCAACAAGCTTGATCCTCTGATTGTCTGATTTCAATAATTTCCGCCTGCTTCAAATCCAAGTTGCTCTGCGTTTCAAGAGCGTGCTTGATACGTGCGGAATACCTCCTCCTGTCAATTTGTGCCCTAAGACTGTGAACAGCCGGACCCTTTCCCCTATTCAGCATCCTGCTTTGTAAAAAGGTATCGTCAGCCGCCCTTCCCATTTCACCACCGAGTGCGTCAATCTCACGCACCAAATGCCCCTTTGCTGTACCACCAATAGAAGGATTACACGGCATATTGCCAACAGCATCCATATTGATCGTAAAAATGATCGTGCTGCACCCCAGTCTTGCACTTGCCAAAGCAGCCTCTGTTCCGGCATGACCCGCGCCAATAACCGCAACGTCATATTTTCCAGCGAAAAATTCCATAAAATCCCCCATCTGACTAAAAATATTACTTACCAACACAAAAACGATGAAAGACAGCGTCAGTAACCTCTTCCGTTACCCTCTCCCCCGTCAGTTCAAGCAGCGATTGAATCGCACAGTCAAGAGAAATGTTGACGGCGTCTAATGTCAATCCGCAATAAAGGGCATTTCGTGCATCCTCAACCATCGAAAGACAATTCCGGCAACAATTAATCTGACGTTCCCCGGAAAGAATACCGTCCGCAGGATTCAGCCGTGCAACTCCCAAAATTTCCGAAATAGCATTGCCTAATTCATCTATTCCCTTATCATTCATGGCAGATATTAAAATAACCTTTGAAATATAACGCGAAATAATATCAGTGTCAATACAATCACTCAAATCGGTTTTATTGATCACCGCCACACAATTGCGCCCCTGTAATTCTTCAAGCAGCTTGAAATCATCTTCATTCAACGGAACCGAATTATCAAAGACTGCAAGAATCAATCCGGCATTTTTCAGTCTTGAAATTGCCCGATCGACGCCTATCGATTCAACCGGATCCACCGTATCGTGAATGCCAGCCGTATCGGCTAACTTCAGGATCACATCGCCGACGACAACCTTTTCTTCAACAATATCCCTTGTTGTTCCCGCTATTTGAGTAACAATGCTCCGCTCCGAACCGACCAAACAATTCATCAATGTAGATTTACCGACGTTTGGCTTACCGACAATCACGGTATCAACGCCATCGCGAATTACCTTACCGGCATCACCGTCACGAATGAGCTTCTTCAGTTCTGAAATACAAGCTTCAAGATTTAGAGAAAGCTGAGACGTATCGACAGGAATCAAATCCTCCTCTGGATAATCAGCCCATGCGGATAGATGAGCGGCATATCCAATTAGCTTCTCTTTGATTTTCATGATTTTGTCTGCCAATCTGCCGTCCAATGCAGAAATAGCAGCTCTGGCAGCTTGCTCTCCCTGAGCCGATATGAGATCCATCACTGATTCCGCTTGCGTAAGAGAGATTCGTCCGTTTTCAAACGCCCTTCTTGTAAACTCTCCCGCTTCTGCCATTCTGGCTCCGCTTTTCAATACCGCGCGAAGTACCCTTCTGATAATATAAAGTCCCCCGTGACATGACAGCTCCACAACATCTTCTCCAGTGTAGCTTTTCGGCGCCCTAAATACAAGAGCGATTGCCTCATCGATTTTCTCATCACCGTCGTGAACATATCCGTAGTGAGCCGTATAACCGCGTGATGAAACTAAAAGACTTCCGTCTGTTGCATTGAATACCTGATCAGCAATTTTTCCCGCCTTTTCACCTGAAATACGTACAATGCCGATTCCTCCTGATGCCTGTGGCGTTGCAATGGCAGCAATTGTATCACTCATTTTCTCATCTCATTTTTCTCTGAATTATGCCTATTATTATACCATATATATTTTATTTTGCAATTGCTTTTTATATTTTTCTAAAAAACAATGACTTCTATGTTTCACGTGAAACAAAAGGCGACGGTCAGAAGGATTGTCCTGACCGTCGCCCAATTCAATAAATGTACTATGTTGATTATTCTTCTGTGCTATAATCTATCCTGCCATACGTGAAGTTACCTTCGTAATCGCTCTTTGGTGCAGCAGAAACACGATTACCTTCGTCATAGGATTTAGAATAGCTGCTTCTTTCGCGATAACCGCCCTTATTTCCGCGACCGTAAGCGCCCTTATTATATCCGCCCCGACTGCCGCGTCCATATTCATTTCTTCCGCTCCGATTGTATCCGCCTCTGCCATATCCCCTGCCGGTGCGTTCTCTGCGGTTGGTATTGAGCTTTGCATATTTTACAGGAATGCCGTCTGCGCCTTCATCCAGTCCCTCCGGTCCAATGACAACATGACGTCTCTCATTTTCTCCGACAGACCAGCTGGTCACACCATCAATTTTCTGTACGGCAGTATGGATGATACTTCTCTCATAAGGACTCATAGGCTCCAAAGCGATGTTCTTCTGAAGCTTCTGTGCCTTATAAGCAGTCTTGGAAGCGACAGTTTCCAACGTCTTTTCACGCTTTTCTCTGAAGTTCTTAACATTAAGAGAAACCTTGAAATATCCCTCGCAGGCATTGTTGGCGGTCAGACTGACAAGGTACTGCAATGCGGTGAGTGTATCTCCCCTATGCCCTATGACGACTCCAAGGTCATCGTCATCTCCATTGATATTAAGTATCGTGCGTTCATCAGTCACTTCTTCGGTAATTTCAAGATCCTTGACGCCCATATTTGTCAGGATCTCAGTAAGATAAGCAATGGCAACGGAGGACGGCGTTTCTTTGACAAAAACTCTGACCTTTGCGGGAGCGCCGCCAAACAGCCCAAGAATCTTCTGCTGCGGCTGTTCAATCACCTCATAATCTACAGCTTCGCGATCCGCATCTAACTGCGCACATCCGTTTTCAAGCGCCTCTTCCACTGTGGCACCAGTAACAATTATTTCCTTCATTTCAGAAACATCCTTTCAATTAGGTATACAATACTATTTTTTCTTTTTTCCCTGATAATCAGCAGAAGACTGCTTTCCTTTGCTTCCGCCCTTTTTCTTTTTAGAAGCACCGCTCTTTTTGCCGCTCTGACCTCCAAGATCATTGGATGAAACATCTGATGCAGCGTCAACAGTCTCAGGAGCAGCTTCTGTCGTAGGTGCTTTCCTCTTCCAGTTTAATCTTTGCAAGTCGCTGTGCCTCCGCTTTGGCATTCAGAATCGCCGCGTTGTAATACTTATTGACAACCCAGCTCTGAGCAGGAGCAAACAAGCTGCTGCAGGTCCAGTAAAGCGCCATGGCAGCCGGAACAGAAAGAGAAATCCAGGCGGACATCAAGCCCATGCCGATTCCCATCATATTCGGGCTGCACCCCTTCATCTGGGATTGGCTGGCGTTTCCAGTGAGCTTATTGGTAAGCAACATACCACCCGCACTCGCAAAGAACACGACAAAGGTCAGAATAACCGCTAAGTTCCAGAAACGAGGAATGGAAAGAAGGTCGATACCTAAAAAGGAAAACTTCTGGCTCAGGTCAAACACTGGCTGCAAAGCGGTCGCTTCCGCAGAGGTAAATCCATATTTGGCGTAATTGCCGCCAATATTTCTTACTGCCTCAATGACGTTGATCTG
This sequence comes from uncultured Eubacteriales bacterium, assembly GCA_900316495.1. GTDB lineage: Bacteria > Bacillota > Clostridia > Oscillospirales > Acutalibacteraceae > RUG762. Next base: position 10,569 of record ONDC01000078.1, on the reverse strand, counting down.
AGAATAATAGGAGCTTGTAGCGGAAGTATAAACGTCACTGAGCGACTTGATACGGGTAATCGCAGATGAAATCACCGGATCTGACATGTCAAGATGAAGCGTACATGTCAAAGGCATACAGATGGCGCGATAAAGACCATAGAAGATCGGAAGCTGAATCAACATAGGAAGACATCCTCCGGCAGGACTCTGCCCCTCTCTCTGATAGAGCTTTGAAACCTCTTCATTATAACGCGCCTTGTCATTGCCATATTTTTCCTGCAATTCCTTCATTTTCGGCTGCAAACGCTGCATACCAGCCATACTCTTCTGCTGCTTGATCGTCAGCGGAAACATGAGCAATCTGGTAAACAAGGTGAAGAAAATGATGGAAACACCGAAATTTCCGAATATATTATTGAAGAAATCCAGCACATATCCGAAAATCGAACCGATGAAATTAAATAAAGCATCCATCTCTTTAAAAATTCCCCCAATCGGATTATAAATTTTCATTGAATTATTCAATGAAATAAAATATTTAAAAGCAGAAATAAATTATGCCATAACTCTTTTAATTGATAAGATTTATTTAACAAATAATTTTAAGCATTCATTCTGCTGTTTTTTCGGCATTTGATTTTTTCTTTTTGCTTTTTTCCTTTTTTTCCGGCACAGGGTCATAACCGCCGGGATTAAAGGGATTGCACCTCAGGATTCGCCACATACCCATCAATGTGCCCCTGATCACACCAAAACGCTCAATCGCGGTATAAGTATAATGGGAGCAGGTCGGATAAAACCGGCACTGAGGCGGCGTTCTGGACGAAATATGCTTTTGATACATGCGAATGAGCCAAAGAAGAAACCGTTTCAATGCAAGACCCCTGCCTCTTTGAGCTGCTTTTTCATAATGACAGCGATTTCATTGCTTTTTTTGTAAACCGTCGCGGAGCGAGCGACAAAAATAATGTCCCAGTTGCCGTGAGTCTCGCTGTATAACGAGCGAAAAGCTTCACGGATCACACGGCGGCAGCGATTTCTCACAACCGCCTTGCCAATCTTCTTTCCAGAGGTGACGCCGATCTTGATGCCTCCATATTTCTTTTTAAAGCAATAAGTCACCAGATACGGCGATACAAAGCTCTTGCCTCTGTTATAAGCACGCCGAAATTCGTAATTCTGTTTAATAACAGCGTATTTTGCCATAACTCATAAATTCCTTTTTATAAAAACAAAAGCCACTTGAAAATAAGTGGCTCTGCTAATCGAAAAAAACTCGATAAACAGCTGAAGAAGACAACAAACCAAATTCACAATCGTCTGAAACTGTCCCCTCCCCTTCCGTAGGAATCACGCCGCAGACAGCGCACGATAAAGAGCGCTGCTGCAGCTTGACAGAGACAACGAATGCCTTGATTGCATCCGACCGGAATTAATAGGTCAATGTCTTTCTTCCTTTGGCTCTGCGTCTTGCAAGAACCTTGCGGCCGTTCCTGGTTGCCATTCTCTTGCGGAAGCCGTGCTCGACCTTTCTCTGACGCTTTTTGGGCTGATATGTTCTGACCATCTGCGTTTCCCTCCTTTTTCAAAAAAACATACTAATGTATTATAACTCATTTCTCCCCTGAATGTCAATAAAAATTTTTCTTCAAAGTCGTAAAAATCCCCCCGAGACTCTCCAAATACGGCTTTAACTTTTCAACCTGTTGTGGAAAGTACGGTGGATAACCACTAAATATCATAGTCAATTGACGGATTATACAAAAAATCTCGCGTCATTTTTTAGATTTTTTTAATATATCGCTTACTTAATGCGGTGGAGATATATTAGTTTTGCACAAAACTTTAAAATACATTTCTCAAAAATCTTATAGCAATTTCTATTGAGGTATCGACAAATTAATGGTATAATGGACACAGTTAAAAATTGATAATTAAGTAAAAATCAGAAAGGAAAAAACACTGAACATGGAAATTTCACAGCTTTGGCAAAGTGTCTGCGACAAGCTCAGGGAGCAAGTCAATGACGTTTTATTTAACGTATGGATCGATCCTCTCGTGCCTTATGATCTGATAAACGGAAACGAAATGATCATTATTGCTCCGTCTCAGTTTCATAAGGACGTAATCATCGACCAGCATATCGGAGAAAAGATCGAAAAGAGTATCTTCAAGACCATCGGTTTTGACGTAAAGCTCAGAATACTCGTCAAAGGAGAAGACATTCCCGCTGAAACGGCTTCTCCGGCGGAAGAAATCAGCTGGCACGACGCAATTGACAGCTACAGCAATTCACAGTTAGTCTCCGACAAGCTGGATGGAATTCCGTCGGGGCAGATGTATTCTTCTTCAGACGATTCCTTCTACGAGTATACCTTCGACACGTTTATCGTCGGCCCGTCCAACAAATTTGCGCATGCCGCCAGCCTTGCCGTGGCAGAGAATCCCGGCGGCGCCTATAATCCGCTTTTCATTTACGGCGACTCCGGCATGGGCAAGACGCATCTTCTTTTTGCCATTCAGAACGCCGTCCACAAAAAATTCCCTGAAAAAAAGGTCATGTACGTCAAGGGCGACCAATTTACCAATGAGCTGATCGAGGCGATAGGGAAGGGAAAGCAAAATGAGTTCCACCAGAAGTACCGCTTCACAGACGTTCTGATGGTGGACGACGTGCAGTTCATCAGCGGCAAGGTGCAAACACAGGAAGAATTCTTTCATACCTTCAATACGCTTCACCAGGAACATAAACAAATCATTCTCACCAGCGACCGTCCTCCGAGAGAGATACAAACCCTGGAAGACCGTCTGCGCTCACGCTTTGAGATGGGACTGCTGGCGGACATTGCTCCTCCGGAATTTGAAACAAGAATCGCCATCATCAAACGCAAGGCCAAGCAATGCAACATGGAAATAAGCGATGAAATAGCCGAATTCATAGCGGAACGTCTGAAATCCAACATCCGCCAGTTAGAGGGCGTGGTAAAACGCATCAACGCCACCTATCAGCTTGACAAGGAACTGCCTTCTCTGACCATGGCACAGAACGCCATCCGCGACGTAATGAACGACGTGCAGCCCACGCCGATAACCATCGAGCGCATAATCGATGAGGTAGCCCGTACCTTTGAGGTGACTGCCGCGGATATTAAATCGCCCAAGCGCGCCGCTCAGATTTCCCAGGCAAGACAGGTTGCCATGTACGTTGTGCGTGAAGTCACCAACCTATCCTATGAGGAAATAGGCAAGGAATTCGGCAGAGACCATTCTACTGCAATTTACGCTGTTCAGCAGGTCGAAAGAAATATGAAGAACCGCTCTGATCTCCGCAATACAGTCACCGATCTCATTAAAAATATCAAGGTAACCGCGCAGTAAGAATCCTTCTGCCTGCATCAATCGACAACTGACAGTCCGGAAGAGAGAGAAACTCTCCCGGACTGTTTTTTTTGTTTGCGAAGACAAGCTGTTGAAACCATGTTAATCATATGTGGAAAGGCAGTGCATAATTAATCCTGTCGGATTGTGGTTTCCTCCACGTATTCTACCGAATTATCCACAATCAACGTGGAAATGTGTGGAAGAATGTGGATGACTTAAAAAGTGCAAAATCTTATCCACTCATTTCAAGCAGGATTCCACAGGTGGATAACTCTGCAAGCACCGGTAAAAACAGACACTCCCGGGATTTTCAACCAATTCCACGCCCCCTACTGCTGCTACTGAACTTATTATATTATGATTATTCATTTCATGATAAAAATATGCCACCCTCCGCTCCCAAAAAAACCGCTCGCTTTTTCAACAGCCGGGGTTAAAAACGGCACCCATAAAAAAATTCAAACTCACTCTTGTATTCACCTGTAAAATAAGCTATAATAAAAGATACGACAATACAGGTAGAAATACAAATCATCACCGAAAGGAACGATAGATTCAATGAAAATCAAATGCAACCGTGAAATGCTGTCCGACGCAATCAACAAAGTATCCAGAGCCGTTGCCCTGCGCTCTACGATAGCGGCATTGGAAGGCATATATTTCCGTACAGAAGAAAGCTCGCTGTATATCTGCGGCTACAACCTGGAGCTTGGTATATCCACCAAAATACTCGCCAACATCTATGAAGAAGGCAGTATTGTCCTGTCCTCCAGGCTCTTCTGCGAAATAGTCAGAAAAATGCCGGGAGACGAGCTGGAAATAACCAGCAACGAAAACCTGATCACATCGATCCGATCATCAGAGTCGGAGTATTCGATCATAGGCATATCCGCCTCAGATTTTCCGGAGTTGCCCGTCATAGAGAGTGACAGAAGAATTTCGCTGTCTCAGGGAATGCTCAAATCCATGATCGCGCAGACTCTTTTTGCCATCAGCGACAACGATTCCCGCCCCACCTGCACAGGCTCTCTCTTTGAAATCACGCAAGACAGATTCCGTATCGTTTCGGTAGACGGGTTCCGGCTGGCCATGCGCACAGAGCCGATCACCGGCACATTTGACACATCCTTTATTGTTCCGAAAAAGACGCTGGAGGAAATTCTGAAGCTGTTAGAGGACGATGAGGAAAAACGCGTGGAGATTTGCTCCACACGACGTCATATCGAATGCATGATCAATGGCTGCACAATCATTTCGCGCCTGATCGAAGGAGATTTTCTTGACTATAACAACGCGATTCCCACACAAAACGATAAGGAAGTCAGAGTCAATACCCGACGCATGATCGAGGCAAGCGAACGTATGGGACTGCTGATCAGCGATGCCATCAAGAGCCCTGTCCGATGCATTTTCGGTCATGATGAGATTACCTTCAGCTGCCGCACGGCAGTCGGTTCGGCGACAGACAGAATGTCCGCGGAGGCTCCCAATGAGCCTGTGGAAATCGGCTTCAACAACCGCTATCTGATGGACGCCTTCCGGGCAGTTTCAACCGATGAGGTGCGTCTGACCATCGGATCGCCCGTCAATCCTGTCAAAGTAATTCCGCCGGAGGGCGAGAGCTTTCTGTTCCTGCTGCTGCCGGTGAGACTTCAGAAAAACGATTGATTTTGTAATTTTATCAAATATTATTATCAATAAAAAGACGGAGTTGACGAAATGGAACACCGTATCATAGAAATCTCCACCGAATTTATCAAGCTTGACAGCCTGCTCAAATTTGCCGGAATTGCCGCAGTCGGGGGAGAGGCGAAATTCATGGTTACCTCCGGCGCGGTACTGGTCAACGGCGAGGTCTGCACTATGCGGGGGAAAAAAATCCGATCAGGAGATATTGTGACAATTCCCTGTGACAGCATCGAATTAGAGGTAAGAGGAGCATGATTGCCCGCAGATTATTTACCCAGAATTTCCGGAATCTTGTGTCGGGAGACATTTCGTTTGACGATGGCGTCAACGTCATCAGCGGACAGAACGGACAGGGCAAGACCAATCTGCTGGAAGCTCTCTGTCTGTTTACAGGCGTGCGTTCCTTCAGAGGAGCGAAGAATGCGGAGCTGATCGCCAAGGGGGAGAAATACGCCCGCATGGAGCTTGACTTCTTTGCGGATAAGCGGGAACAAAACGCCAGTCTGGTGATCACCGACAAGAAGCAGGCGACGCTGAACGGCGTAAAGCAAACAGCTGCCACCGGCTTTATCGGACGGTTCTGCGCCGTTGTCTTTTCTCCGGATAATATGAGCCTTGTCAAGGGCGGCTCCAACGAACGCAGGAGGTTTCTGGACGCGGCGATCTCGCAGCAGTTTCCCACTTATCCACGGCTGCTTGTGGAATACAACCGGATCCTGGCGCAGCGCAACGCATTTCTCAAAAAATCGGGCAGCACGGCAGGCTTTGAATCCATGCTGGAAATCTGGGACGAAAATCTCTCACAGACAGGAGCGAGAATTTCGGTCAAACGTGCGGAATATGTCTCACGGCTGGAAGGCAAAACCGCCGGCATCTTCGACGGCATTTCTTCTGGCAGGGATTCCATCAAGCTGCGTTATTCGTGCAGCTATTTAAATCCGGAATCGATCAACGAGACGGTGGCTGCGTTAAGAAAACAGCTTGAGACGCACAGAGCTTCGGATCTATCCCAGGGTTGCACCAATTACGGCGCACACCGGGACGATCTGCATATTTCCGTCAATGATATGGCAGCGCGTGTCTACGCCTCACAGGGACAGAAGCGCTCCTGTGTGCTGGCGCTGAAATTAGCGGAGGCATCGCTCCTGGAGGAATCGGCGGGGGAAAGACCTATTGCCGTTTTGGATGACGTCATGAGTGAACTGGACGGGCTACGGCAGGATTATCTGCTCAACCAGATGGACGGCTGGCAGGTGTTTATCTCCTGCTGCGATCCGTATACCGTCAAGGGTCTTGACAAGGGCAGGATCATCGAGGTGGAAGGCGGCAGATTCAGCGTGAAAAGCAGAGGATGAGGATTCGTGCTGAACATAGCATGCCGCGCTGACAAAGGAAGGAGCCTGTTACATGTATTTGCATCTGGGAAACAACTGCGTTATTCCCGAAAGGGAGATTATCGGCATATTCGATATGGATAATACGACCGTTTCCAAACACACGCGCCACCTTCTCAGGCTGGCAGAAAAGGGAGGAAGAGTGACGGCTGTCACAAACGATCTTCCCAAGAGCTTTGTGCTTTGCAGGGACGGCAGCGTTTATTTATGTCAGATTTCGCCCTCAGCGCTCGCAGGACGCGCTGAACAGGGCATCAGCATACAAACAGATTAGCGTCATATTTTGAGCGTCAGAGCCAAAATATGACGCTTTTTCATGATGAGAGAAGAACAAAGGATAAAGCGGGAGGTTTTTTACATATAATTAGTATGATTATACTAATTATATGTAAAAAAATTTAAAAAATAATTATGGCAATTTTATTCTCTTTATGATATAATATCTTTATAACATATAATCTCCGCAAACCCGCGATTTATCGCGGTTGGTGATGACAAAAACAGGGAGGACGATACATTGGAAAACCGGGAGAATCTGGAAAAAAACGAGAGAGATGAGCTGGATATCGAATCGGTCAGCACGGCGGTGGATGCCGAGGCATATGACGAAAACCAGATACAGGTATTGGAAGGCTTAGAGGCGGTCAGAAAGCGCCCTGGCATGTATATCGGCACAACAGGGCCGAAGGGTCTGCACCACCTTGTCTATGAAATCGTAGATAATGCCATAGACGAAGCGCTGGCGGGCTACTGCGACCTGATCACCGTCGATATCGAAAAGGACGACATCATCACCGTTACCGACAACGGACGCGGCATTCCGGTCGGCATACAGCAGAAAACAGGGCTTCCCGCGGTGGAGGTCGTTTTCACCATCCTTCACGCCGGAGGCAAATTCGGCGGCAGCGGCTACAAGGTTTCCGGCGGTCTGCACGGCGTCGGCGCGTCGGTCGTCAACGCGCTTTCCGAATGGCTCGAGGTGGAGGTCAGCGACGGCGAGCATATCTATTACCAGCGCTTTGAACGCGGCAAGAAGACCTGCGACCTTCACATCATCGGCGATACCGACAAGAGAGGCACCAAGGTGCGCTTCAAGGCCGATCCCGAGATGTTCCGGGAAACGACCGTGTACGAGTTTGAAACGCTCCAGACGCGTCTCAGAGAGCAGGCATTCCTCAACGCCGGCATACACATCCGACTCTCCGATCTCAGAGGGGAAGAGCCGGTTACAGAAAGCTACTGCTACGAGGGCGGTATCCGCTCCTTTGTGGAATATATTCATAAAAAGAAGGCAGTCGAGCTGCTGCATCCCGATGTCATGCACTTTGCCTGCGTTTCCCCCGACGGCAACGCGACAGCGGAAATTGCCATGCAGTACAACACCGAGTACAACGAATTCACCCTTTCCTTTGCCAACAATATCCGCACGGTGGACGGCGGCACGCACGAGGAGGGCTTCAAGAGAGCGCTCACAAGGGTCATGAACGACTATGCCCGACGGTTTGGCATACTCAAGGACAGCGACCGCAATTTTACCGGCGACGACGTGCGCGAGGGTCTTACCACCGTTATCAGCGTTAAGCTCAAGGAGGCGCAGTTTGAGGGACAGACAAAGGGAAAGCTCGGCAACACCGAGATACGCGGATTGGTTGACGGACTGATTTCCGAGAAGCTGATGAATTATCTCGAGGAAAATCCTGCCGTCGCCAAGGCGATCTTTAACAAGGCGCTCGAAGCCTCCCGCGCCCGTGACGCGGCACGCAAGGCACGCGACGCGGCGCGCCGCAAGACAGCCTTTGATAATGCTTCGCTTCCCGGCAAGCTCGCCGACTGCTCCGACCGCGACGCAAAGAACACTGAGATATACATCGTCGAGGGCGACTCCGCCGGAGGCTCCGCCAAGGGCGGCAGAGACAGACGCTTTCAGGCCATTCTCCCGCTCTGGGGCAAGATGCTCAACGTCGAGAAGGCGCGCATGGATAAGGTCTACGGCAACGACAAGCTCATGCCTGTCGTCACGGCGCTCGGCTGCGGCATAGGCGACGAATTTGACATCAACAAGCTGCGCTATGGCAAGGTCATTATCATGGCGGATGCCGATGTGGACGGCTCCCATATCCGCACGCTGCTGCTGACCTTCTTTTTCCGTTTCATGCGTCCGCTGATTGAGAACGGCAACATCTGCATTGCACAGCCCCCGCTGTACCGTATCACGCGCAAAAAGGTGGAGATGGACGCCTACACTGAGGAAGACAAGGACAGGATCGTCCGTGAATTAGGCGGTACCGCAACGGTAAAGAAGGTCAGGGAAGAGGGAGATGCGGAAGATTCCGTACATTACAAGATCACCAAAAAGGACGCGCATCTCTATGCCTATAGCGACGAGGAACGCGACCGTATTCTCTCCGAGATAGGCGGATCCGAGGACGTGCAGCGCTACAAAGGTCTTGGTGAGATGGACAGCGAACAGCTGTGGGAGACCACCATGAACCCCGCCACCCGTATCATGCTGCGCGTAACGCTCGATGACGCGAGAGCCGCCGATGAGACCTTCTCTATTCTCATGGGCGACAAGGTGGAACCCCGCCGTGAATCTTATTTCCAAGCATACGCAGGGCGGCGAAGGAAATTCCATCTTTTAACAGCTGTTAAAAATCACTCCACCCTTTCAGATGCCCGCCAATCGGAAGTATTTGACGGATGCACGTGGAAAAATCCGCAAAACATGTGGAAAACTCTGTGGAAAAGGTTGATAACCCGTTGTAATATTAAATTTCTCAACAAAATTTATTCCAAATAGTAATTTATATAATTGTCATTACTTAAGGTTTTAACAATTTCAACCAAGTTTTCCACAATTATCTGTTGAATGAAAGTGGATTTCAGGGGAAAGCCACTCCGGATATTGAAAATCAGGTGGAAACATGTGGCTTTCCGGTGTAATTATTACAGCCGGTAACGCGGAAAATACCGGAACAAAAATATGTTTTAAACAAGAGGTTTAGTTTTAAACAAGAGGTTTATTAAGAATATGGAAAATCATTCTGACGCTCAGCCTCAGGGAATACGCAAGATTCATTATCTGATTACAGAGAACGATGACAGGCGGGCGATGAACTGTTTTATTGATGAACTGTTCAATACTCTTTACAGCAAAGGAAAAAAAGGCAGACTGGTAACGACAATAGCGCTTATTGTCACAGTCGTTGCTACGGTTGCCTTAGTACTGCTTGACGGCGTTTCAAAGCATTACCTTCTGGTGATAATCGTTGTCTTTCTTGCTGCTATCGTGGCTGGATGGCGGTATATAAATAAGTTTTTGCTGAAATTGGTTAATAAAGGCTCCATAAAGGCAAGAAAAAACGCCGGTGAATATGACGTTCCGACCGAGGCTGTGTTTTATGAGGACAAATTAACCGTCACAAACGGTCAGAAACACGGCGTTGTTCCGTGGGAAGAATTTTCATCCGCTTTTGAAAATGCCGAAGGGCTTTTTCTGATTCATCATCAGTATGTCTATTTCTTCATTCCCGCACGTTTCTTTGACAGGGATTCAGCGGAAGCGGTAAGGTTATTTGTTCAGAAAGTCTTAGGTGAAAAATTCAGTGTCAAAACGCCTATGAACGCGCCCGATTCCTCAGAGAAAACCGGAGAAATAAAGGAAGCCTCATCAGAAGACGAAGCCACGGCATTCCGCTTTGACTTTCAGATGAAGGGGAGCGATGTTACCAAGATTTCCAGCCTGAATATCAAGAAAATCCTTGCAGCGTTACTTGCGTTATTCACATTGATTTGTGTGTGGTTTGCCACGCTCTCTGCACTGGACGGAAATTACCGCCGTGCGGCATATACAGCGATTGTGTACGTTATCCTGACGGCAGCTGGAGCAGCGGGATTCATTAAGGCGCTCAGGGCGAGAGGGGACACCTCGGAAAACATATCGCTGAATTGGTGTGACGATCATGTTACCGTTCTTGTACATAGAGAGGATCCGGTCATCAACCGCGTTTCTTACGTCAAGCTGAAGAAAATTCGCAGACACAACGAACTGACAGCGGTATTTTTTAAGGACAATACATTCCTCTATGTGCCGCGTTCCGCTGCCAAGGACAGCGATGAATTT
>ONDC01000019.1 GCA_900316495.1 uncultured Eubacteriales bacterium | reverse complement strand
CGGCATGACGCTTATTCTTATCCTGAAGCACATCGATCTGTCGGTCGGTTACGTCGCCGGCTTTACCGGAGCGCTTGCCGCTATTCTTATGCAGCGTGAGGGCGTCAACGAGTGGCTTGCCATCATTATCGTCATGGTGGTGGGTCTGGTAATAGGCTTGTATCAGGGTCTTACAGTCACCCGCCTCGGCGTTCCCGCATTCGTCGTGACGCTCGCCGGAATGTTTATCTTCCGCGGACTGCTTTCCCGTACACTTGCCGAATCAGGCACCGTCGTTGTCAGTCAGAAGGGCTTCCTTGCGCTTTGCAATGGCTTTATTCCGGATATTCCGGTCAAGACCGGCATCCATATGGTGACAATGATTGTCGGCGTTCTTGCCGTTATTATTGTAATCCTTTCTCAGATCAAGAACCGCAAGAACAAGCAGAAGTATCAGTTTGAGGTTGTCTCCACTCCGATATTTGTTATCGGCATGGTGCTTGTTTCCGCTGTGATTCTCGCCGTCTGCTGGGTTCTCGCCACCTACAAGGGAATCCCCTGGAGCGCTGTCATCGTCGGTGTGATTCTGCTTATTTATACCTTCATGCTCAGCAAGACCAAGCTTGGCCGCTACATCTACGGCATCGGCGGCAATGATCAGGCCGCGGAGCTTTCTGGCGTCAATGTAAAGCAAGTTACCCTGTTTGCCTTCTGCTCCATGTCAGTTCTGGCTGCTGTCGCCGGTATACTCTATACATCCCGCCTTTCTTCCGCCACTCCTACCGCCGGCAACGCCTTCGAGATGGACGCTATCGCCTCCTCCTACATCGGCGGCACGGCTGTCAGCGGCGGCGTGGGTAAGGTGACAAACGCCATTATCGGTACATTTGTTATTATGGCCCTCACCAACGGCATGAATCTCATGATGGTCGATATTTCCTATCAGTACATCGTCAAGGGCCTTATCTTCATCATCGCCGTTGCGTTCGATGTTCGTACACGCAATAAGTAATGACAACCGCTTTCTTCCGGCGTTGAGTTAAAGTTATTCAGTAAGCAAACCCCCGGTCGGCGTTTCAGTGAATGCCGACCGGGGGTTTTGGCGTAAAGAAAAGACGGCTCCGGGTTTGTTTGACACGGAGCCGTCTGAAAAAACATAATAAACTACCTAATCCGTATAGAACATGGCAAGCAGGATCAGCAGATTGAAAATGATGCCGAGAATGCCAAGAATCAGACCGGCCGTTGAAAGTCCGGTGGGACGAGTGCCATCATTTTTCGCCTTGGAGATGGCGCCGAAAATGACAGCCAGAAAAGACGGAATGACAGTGCAGCAGGAAACCAATCCCGCTATGGCGCATACCAAAGAGGCGACAGCGAACCCGTCTGACGTGTTCTGCTGATTGATCATGGCCGGATTGACCGGGGCGTATTGATAATACTGATAAGTCACGCCCGGTGACGGTACCGGCTGCTGCATCGGCTGCTGGAACGGCTGCTGAACAGGTTGCTGGACAGGCTGCTGAGAAGCCTGTCCTTCTTCTGCAGAATTTTCAAACACAGTCTTTTCGGTGTGAGAATTACCTGTGGACTCTTCGGCTCTGACAGGTACCTCGGAGACAGGAACGCCCGGAATATCCTCCACAACCGGTATATCGGTTACGGTCGGAGGAGCGGGAGTTTCCACTGTCGGAGCCTGATAGTCAAATGCGGATGGAGAAGCCTCTGATGTGTCTCTCTCTGAGAGTGTGTCTGTAAGCTTCTCGAAATTTTCATTGTCCATTTCCATGATACTCCTTTAGTAGATGATTGCCTGAAGAAAAATCAATCCCGAATTCAGATTAAAATCTGGAAACGATAAAGCCGCCGATCTGACCGACCAGCTCGTCAATCTGCTCCTGCGAATAGACGCCGGAGGACTCGAGGAACGCTCTGTATTTGTCGGGATTTACGATCAGATAAATGACGAAAGCCAGGAACATAGTCAGAAGAATGCTGATGACAAGTCCGACCCATGAAACGGCGGATTTCTTATTGCGGATCACGCCGATCAGGCCAAGAATAAGTCCGATGGGAGAAAGATAAGAGCAGCTGATGATTGGAATGATGATGGACAGAATGCCCAGTACAAGACTCTTATGCTTCGACTCCTGCTGTACAGGAACCTGATAAGGATTGTAGGGCACCTGCTGGGCGCCATAAGGCTGCTGAACAGGCTGTGCGTAGGGCGACTGCGTGGGCGGAACAGGCTGCTGAACGGGAGCCGGCTGCTCCTGATAGCCGTTGAAATTGGTGTAACCGTTCTGGTTGTTCTGATTGTCCATAGTATAGATCCTTTCACAATAAAATTGGTAAGCAATTCATTGCTTAAGATAATTATAACAAAAAAAACATCGTTTGTAAAGCTGTTTTTGAAAAAAAAACTGTAGGAATTATATTATATTTTTCATCAACCACTCTGTAATTTGTTCTAAATCAAAAAAATAAAATAGGGCTTGCCAAAAGTCGTCCTTGGGTTTATAATAATATAGATTGGTTTAAATAATTAACAGGAGGCTGCGGCACAATGTCAGGACATTCCAAATGGAGCACCATCAAGAGAAAGAAAGAAAAGATCGACGGCGCGAGAGCCAAGATATTTACCAAGATCGGACGCGAGATCGCGATTGCCGTGCGGGAAGGCGGCAGCGCTGATCCGGGCGCAAATGCCAAGCTGCGCGACTGCATCGCTAAGGCGAAGGCGAACAACGTTCCCAATGACAACATCGAGCGTATTATCAGGAAGGCGTCGGGCGAGAACGACGGCAAGACCTATGAATCGCTTACCTATGAAGGCTACGGCCCCAGCGGAATTGCCGTGATCGTGGAAACGCTCACCGACAACCGCAACAGAACCGCAGCCGACCTTCGGCATTATTTTGATAAATTCGGCGGCAATCTCGGCACCACTGGCTGCGTTTCCTTTATGTTCAACGAGAAGGGCGTCATCGTCATTGACAACGAGGAAGGCGAAATAGACGAGGATCAAATGATGGAGGACGCGCTCGAATCCGGCTGCTCGGATTTCCAGGCGGAGGGCGACGCGTATGAGATCTACACCGATCCGGCGGATTTCAGCTCGGTGGTCGCGGCGCTGGAGGAGAAGGGCTACAGCTTTGTTTCTGCGGACGTAGAGCAGGTGCCCGACAACTATTCGTCCATCGACGACGAGGAGGCAGCCGTCAAAATGCAGAAGCTGCTTGATATGCTCGAGGACAACGACGACGTGCAGAACGTGTTCCACAACTGGGACAACGCGGAATAAGTCCTGCGGCACAGCGCTATTTCATTAAAATGTGTAAAACCGACAGCCCGAAGCGTTTCCGGATCGCGGAACACTCCGGGCTGCGTGTCTTTTTTTCTGCCTTTCAAGGCGACAAAAAAATCGATCAAAAAAATCTGAAAAAAATGAAAAAAAAACTTGACATTCATTCCAGGCTGTGTTATACTTTAGAAGCTGTCGAAAGCACGGGGCATTAGCGCAGTTGGGAGCGCGTTTGAATGGCATTCAAAAGGTCAGGGGTTCGACTCCCCTATGCTCCACCATTGGTGCCTTGCGGATTTCGGTCTGCAAGGCAATTTATTTTGCCGGTGTGATGGAATTGGCAGACGTGCCGGACTCAAAATCCGGTGGTAGCGATACCGTACCGGTTCGACCCCGGTCACCGGCACCATCATTTCTATAGAGAATAGCGTGTTGTCCCATACAGCTATTCTCTATTATTTTTTTACCGGACAGGAGTGGAATTCTCATGATCAGAATGGAGCGCACAAGCGTCATGAATCTGGAAAACGCGATCAGAGGCGCGCGCAATCCCATGAACAGCTGGGCAAGAAGCGACAGCTACTATGATGAAAGCGGTCGTTATATTCTTGGCCCCAATGACTTGGATCTGGCTCGCAGATTACGCAGAGCGGGGAGCGATCACCGCAAGTATCTCAGACAGATTTTTGTCTCGGTCGACGTCACCGCGCCGTTGTACTGGTGGAAGGAATACGACACCTATAAGGTGGCGACCGTTGCCAATTCCACAAGCACCATGCACAAGATCACGAGCGAGCCGTTCAGCCTCGACGATTTCAGCCACGATCACATGACGCCCGGCACGGAGGCATTTATGCGGACGGTCGTCGCAGAGCTGGAAGCCATCCGCTTGCGCTATCTTGCCACCAAGGACAAGAAGGACTGGTACGACATTATCCAGCTCCTGCCGTCGAGCTACAATCAGATGCGCACCTGCTCCTTCAATTACGAGACGCTGATCAATATCTACTTTGCCCGCAAGGATCACAAGCTGGCGGAGTGGCATACCTTCTGCGACTGGATCCTGACGCTGCCGTATGCGAGGGAGCTGATTGTCTGCGCGGAAACAAATGAATCATGATTGTCTGCCTGCCGTATTCAGTGATATGGCAGGTTTTTTGTTAGTTTATGATATATGCCGGAATAATCAAAAATAATCAAAAAAGCCTTTTCTTTTTGTAAAATACGTGTTATAATATAACCAACCAATATCCGAAGGGAGAAAAAACAAATGAAAAAAGTCAGACGTCTATTGGCACTCTTGATGGCCGTTTCCATCGCTGTGGTATCCGCAGGGTGTAGCAAGGAGATTACCGCGGAAGACCTGATGGTAAACATTGAGGAAAACAATGCTTCCGAGCTGGATCTTGACGACGCGTTCTGTGAGAAGTACAGTGTGGCTGCCTTCAAAATGCTGAAAAATGAATACTCGGATGATTCGGCAAAGATTGTTCTGTCACCTCTTGCAGCTTATTACAATTCGTTCATGCTGATGAACGGTGCGAAAGGACAAACAAAGGAAAAGCTCGAAAATCTTTTCGGCAGACGGTATTTTTCGCAGAATATGAATCCCATTATGCATTCGATTTATCGAAATCTGAAGGATACCGATAAATCCAAGCTGTATTTTGAAAATGCGCTGTGGTTTAATTCGGATAAGAATATCGATCCGTCAAAGGAATTCCTTACCGCTGCCAAGACCTTCTATCACATTGACGCGTACCGGGAAAGCTTCGGTCAGGACGCGGTAAAGAATATCAATAACTGGGCGTCCAACAAAACCAATTTGTATTCCGAACGAGTGCTGAAGGAAATTCCGTCAGAAGCGCCTCTCTATCTGGTGAATACCACCCTGCTTGAAGCTGACTGGGAATCTCCGATCTCACCGTCCAATGTTTTTGACGGCAAGTTCAAGACAAATGCCGGCGTAGAGCAGGATGTGCAGATGATGTCGAGCGTTGAGACGATCTATATCAGCAATACTTCGATGAACGGATTCATCAAGTATTATTCCGGCGGAAATTATGCGTTTCTGGCGCTTGTCCCCAAAGAGGAGGGCAACGATTCACTTTCCGGGATCATCTACTCATTGACAAATGATTCCAATTACCGTAATCTTATCAAAACGCGCATGGATTATTTATTTGTCGAAGCCAGTATTCCTAAATTCTCCTGCGAATATACAGGGGAGATGAAGAATATGATGGAAAAAGCGGGTGTGGGAGATCTATTTGATTCCAAAGAGGCCGATCTGGAAGCAGTGGGAACCTGCAGCGAGAACCTTTATATCGGAAATCTCTCTGTTTCCACAGGTCTTAGTGTCACAGAAAGCGGCACAAAGAAGGGTACTGGCGCAAATGTAGGCAATTCCGACGGCGGGTTAAACATGATCCCTGTCAGCCTGAACCGTCCGTTTGTTTTCGCTGTGGTGGATACCAAGCGCTTTTTGCCTGTGATTGTCGGCGCGGTCAACGCGGTCAAGGATTGATCTTATCATTTTTTTACAGGAATGATTCGCGAAGGTCGATATTCGTTTTTTGCGGATATCGATCTTTGCTCACGGAAGCAATAGAAGTCCTGTTTCTCGAAGGGAAGTGTGTAACAGGTGTTCCTTACGGCATTAGTGAAGGATGAATCGTGGTGGGAACTCGCATGGGAGACGATCAGCGGATTCTTTGTCTCCATGGGGGATTTTACTGCTATCGCAAGATGGGTGATTCCCGTTGTGGCCTTCCTGATCGTATTCCGCTGCGTCAGGTCGATGCTCTCAGGACATGAGATGCCCGAGGTCTGGGCTTATCTTGATGTGGCAGGATATGGCAGATTGCCTGTCAGCCATTGGGAGAACACGATAGGAAGGGCGTCTTCCAGCGATATTGTCATCGACTTTCCCACCGTCTCACGTTCTCATGCGGTGCTGATTCGCGACGAGAACAAGCGGTGGACCATTTCTGACCTTGGCTCTACCGGCGGACTGACGGTCAA
Source organism: uncultured Eubacteriales bacterium (assembly GCA_900316495.1). Taxonomy (GTDB): domain Bacteria; phylum Bacillota; class Clostridia; order Oscillospirales; family Acutalibacteraceae; genus RUG762. The sequence goes on along the minus strand of ONDC01000019.1, from coordinate 18,496 downwards.
CGGAAAAAAGATCGAAGGTACGGCGGCGCTTCCTGCGGGCAGTACGCTGCAGCTTGCCGATGTGGAGGCGAGGTTTCTCGTTACCCGTCCGAAGGGCTCCCAGCGCGAGACCAACAAGCGCCTTGCCCGCAAGCTGCGCCCGGTGAATACGCTCCTGATGCTGAGCATCTTCATGCTTCTGACAGTGGCGGAGCTTTTCTGGAGCGCAAAGGTGGATGACACGTCGGTCTTCATCTGCTACGGCGGTCTGTTTGTGCTGATGTGGGCGTATTATATCGTGATGCGCATTCTGGTCAAGACCGGCATAGAGGTGGAAATGCTCGCGTTTTTCCTTTCGACCATCGGCTTTTCCGTGGCGGCGTCCTCGCAGCCGGGCGAGCTTTATAAGCAGTTCTTTGCCTTTCTGCTGGGATTCGGGCTGTTCATCCTGCTCGGTTGGTTCCTGCGCGACCTTAAGCGGATTACGTCGGTCAAGCTGCAGGTGATGATAGCGACGGTCGGACTGCTGATGTTCAATATCATTTTCGGACAGACCAAGAACGGCGCGAAGAACTGGATCTCAATAGGCGGAGTGTCCCTGCAGCCCTCGGAGCTTGTAAAAATCGCGTTTGTGTTTATCGGCGCCGCCACGCTGGACATTCTGCTGACCAAGAAGAACCTCGCGTATTTCATCGGGTTTTCGGGTGTGTGTATCGGTTCGCTGGCGCTGATGGGAGACTTCGGAACGGCGGCCATCTTCTTTGTGGCATTCGTTGTGATCGCCTTTATGCGCTCCGGCGATTTTTCCACGATTGCCCTTATCTGCGCTACGGTCGTATTCGGCGTTATGCTGGTGCTGAAATTCAAGCCGTATGTTGCCAGACGTTTTGCCATATGGGGACACGCGTGGGATGACCCTTACAATCTGGGCTATCAACAGACGCGCACCATGTCCGCCTCCGCCAGCGGCGGACTTGCGGGCGTGGGCATCGGAAGCGGCTGGCTTCGCAGAGTGGTCGCTGCCGATACCGACCTCGTCTTTGGCGTGGTGTGTGAGGAATGGGGGCTTCTCATCGCGCTGATCGCGGTTGTCTGTATCTGCGCGTTGGCTGCCTTTACCATTAAAAGCGCGGCAAACGGACGTTCCTCCTTTTACATGATAGCCGCTTGCGCGGCGGTCAGCATGATGGTGTTCCAGACCATCCTCAATACGCTCGGTTCGGTGGACGTGCTTCCTCTCACCGGCGTGACATTCCCGTTTGTTTCGAACGGCGGCTCGAGCATGCTGTCAAGCTGGGGGCTTCTTGCCTTTGTCAAGGCGGCGGATACCCGGCGCAACGCGAGCTTCGCAGCGGCGCGAGAGAGCTTCAAGGTGCGCATCCAGAGCGGGGAAGGACTGACCGACAGCGCCGGACAGCCGTTGCCCGAGGTAAAGAACATCATCGGCCGCAGCGAATACGATTTCAGCAGGCTGGGGCAGATCGCGGAGAGAATCCGGATCAGGCTGATAGAGAAGGGGATCATCAAGCCGCAGGTCAATATTGATTTTACTGAGGCGGAGCCGGAGTTGACCGATGGTATGGTAGAGCTTGATGAAAGAAAATTTTCCGCCGAGGACGTGATCTATTCCGACCCGATGAAGAATCCGGAATATCATCCCCCTGCTCCTTCCGCAGGGGGAGAACCGCCATCCTCCCGGAATGCCGGACGTCGCAAAAGACGCTCCTATACGGGGGACGACAGCGGCAGTGAGGATTACATCGGCAGCCGCCGCAGGCACTGACAGGAGGTGGCATGATTGAAAAAGGTTCAGAGACGCGCCCTCAGCGTCCTTGTGATCATTGTATGTCTTTTGGGCGGCGTGGGCTTTTTTACCTTCCGCTTCTTCTCCGAGGGCAGCCAATGGGTCAATTTTACCGCCAACAGGCATGTATACAACAACGGCGTGATTATCGACGGAGCGATTTATGACCGCGACGGCAACGCGCTGCTCGATACGGTGGACGGCAAGAGAAAATACAGCGACGACGTCAACGTCAGATGTGCCACCATGCATATTGTCGGCGATAAGAAGAGCAATGTCGCCACTTCCATACAGAAGGTATATGCCGACAGGCTTGTGGGCTTCAATATCATCACGGGCATGTTTTCCACAAAGGTGGCGGGCAATATCATTCACACCACGCTGGATTCGGATGTATGCGCCGCGGCGTACGAACAGATGAAGGGCAAGAAGGGCGCGGTGTGTGTCTATAATTACAAGACGGGCGAAGTGATCTGCCTTGTCAGCACGCCCACCTATGATCCCGAAAACCCTCCCGTCATTGCCGACGGGGACGATACCTATGACGGCGTATTCATCAACCGTGCCATTTCGTCAAGATTTACGCCCGGCTCGGTCTATAAGACCGTGACGGCGGCGGCGGCGATAGACTGCCTTCCCGATATTGACAGCCAGCAATTCAACTGCGAAAAGACCATGACGGTCAACGGTCAGAAGATCGTCTGCTCCGGAACGCATAAGGAAGAGAATTTTCAGGATGCCCTGAAAAACTCCTGCAATGTGGCGTTCGGGGAGATCTCGATGCAGCTTGGGTGGGAGAATACTGCCGAATATGCGCGGAAAACAGGTATGACCACGGGACACAGTCTCAGCGGCATTCCGACAGCCAAGGGGAAAATCGCCTCCGCCGGCGGGATTAACGAGCTTGCCTGGACCGGAATCGGGCAGAATACCGACGAGGTCAACCCCTTCGCCATGATGAGGTATATGGGCATTGTGGCAAACGGGGGCATTTGCGCGGAGCCTTACATTATCGAAAAGATCACGACCGGTTCCGGCATCCCGCTGAATATTGACAAGCAGACCGACACCACCCGCATACTTAGCAAGGCAACGGCGGATAAGCTGTCCGACATGATGCGGTATACGGTCAAAAACAATTACGGCGACAGGAATTTCCCCTCCGGCATGGAATTCTGTGCAAAGACCGGCACTGCGGAGCTTGACGGGGATAAAAAATCGCACGCGTGGTTCGTGGGCTTTACAAGAAACGAAAAATATCCCTACGCGTTTGTCGTTGTGGTACAGAATGGCGGCGGCGGATATGCTGTGGCACGTCCGATTGCTTCCAAGGTTATGGCTGCCGTGAAAGATAAGGTTGACCAAAAAGACGCGGAGTGAAAGAAATAATAATGCCAAAAACGACGCAAAAATATCTATATATTTCATAAAAACTATTGACAAATCGCAAAATCGGGTGTATTATGTATATGCATTATTTATGAATCCTTAAATGTGCGTTCATAATCGCCCGGTTTTTGTCGTTATGGCATCTTAAACGCCTGCAGGCGAAAGGGGGGAGAGGTGTTTGCCTATGAATTCTTTCTCCGCCAAGTCTGACGCAGAGCTTGCGGCAATGGCGTCCCATGGCGATCAGGAGGCTTTTGCCTGTCTTTACGATCGTTATCGTGCCATGATTTTCGCCAAGGCGAGGGAAGCGGGTAAGCGCTTCGGGTGTGATGTGATTGAGGATATGGCGCAGGAGGCGGGGATCGGCTTTCTGAAAGCGGTCAGAAGCTTTGATCCGTCAAAGAATGTCGGCTTTCGCACCTATGCCTTGGTATGCATTGACCATAATCTCGCCACTTCGGTCAGGAATTATTTAAGCCAGAGAAACGCGATTTTAAACTGTCATTCACAGCTTGATTCTCCCGAAGCGGGGGAGAGAGCCGCCCTGTCGATTGATCAGGATCCTGAGGGATTGGTGCTGGAGGGGGAATCTCAGTCCGCTGTTTTTTCGTCGCTCAGCAATTTTGAACAGGAGGTCGTGAAGCTGCGCTTCAAGGGTCTGAGCTATGAGGAAACCGCGAAGGCTTTGGGCGTAAGTGTCAAATCGGTAGATAATGCGATTCAGCGTGTAAGGCATAAAATCAAAGCGTCCAGGAAGGATTGATTTATGCTTTCTCAATAAATGCCTCAGTAGCTCAATTCAGCAGCGCCGCATAGTATGCAGCAGCCATGCATTCTGCATAGGTGCGGAGATGACGGTGAAAATCCGCCCGGGGTGAAACAATTATTTTTCTCTAAAGTGAGGTTTTTAACAATGTACGAAGACAAAACTCTCAGATGCAAGGATTGCGGCAAAGAATTTGTTTTCACGGCAGGCGAGCAGGAGTTCTACGCAAGCAAGGGCTTTGAAAATGAGCCTCAGCGCTGCAAGGAATGCCGTGACGCAAAGAAGGCAGCCACCAGACAGCAGCGCAAGACCTATAAGGCAGTCTGCGACGCATGCGGCGGCGAAGCAACCGTTCCGTTTGAGCCCACAGAAGGACGTCCTGTTTATTGCAGCGAGTGCTTCGAAAAGATGAAGAACAACTAAATCAGACTGCTCGATTCAGTTGCAATTTATGGCTTTGCCAAGGTCATTTATATGAGATTTTTGTTGCAATAATTTTTTCTTAATTTTCAATATTAGAGGATTACACCAACAGAACTTCGTGAAATACATCGTTGGCAAGAAATCAAAAGCCGGGTAAGGGGTTGATATGACCCTTGCCCGGCTTTTTGTGTCATTTTTGGCTGCGTGGCATAATTTGTATTAGGGATGATTCTCAATCCCGTGTAATTCGGAGAGCCTTATTTGAAAAAATGTCACGGAGGTCATTGCTTTGGATAGATCAATTCTGGCGGTAGTGGGGGGAGACGCAAGGCAAATCGCACTGGCGAATATGCTTGCTGCGGAGGGAAGCACGGTGTACTGTTCGGGCTTTGAGCATTCCGCGCAGCAGCTTGTGGGAGTCGCTTCCACCGATCCTCTTACGGCTGTGCTGATGGCGGATATAGTGATTCTCCCCATGCCGCCGACAAGGGACGGGCAGACGCTCAGCGCGCCGCTCAGCACCTACCGCATCGAGCTGAATGACGATTTTTGCGCAGCCCTCGTGGGAAAGGCGGTTTTTGTCGGAATGGCGGAAAAGCTGCGGCGAATCTCTCCGGCGTTCGCGCAGCTGAATCTGTTCGACTACGGCGCGAGCGAAGCCTTTCTTCTCCGCAACGCGCAGGCAACCGCGGAGGGCGCGTTGGCGGAGATCATCTCCCATTGTCCCCGCACAATATCCTGCAGCCGCATTCTGATAACCGGCTGCGGCAGGATTACGGGGTATCTTGCCCCGATGCTCCGGGCGCTGGGCGGAGAGGTGTCGGTTGCGGCGCGCAGACCGTCCGACAGGGCGAAAATCACCGCCCTCGGCATGCATGCGCTATCATTCGGCAGAGCGGCGCGGAGAGCGAAGGAATTTAATATCATCGTCAATACGGTTCCCGCGCGGGTACTTGACGTCCATTTTATCGAGGGATTATCGCCCGATGCGTTGCTGATGGAGCTTGCCTCTGCTCCCGGTGGGATCGACAGGGAAGCATGTGACGTAAGAAACATCCGGGTGGTGCAGGCGCCGGGACTTCCCGGAAAGTATTCGCCGCTCACCGCCGCCGAGATTATCAAAGAAACCGTGATGTCCATTTTGGAGGAGGGTTAATACCATGGAGGATTTAAAGGGGTTAAGGGTCGGGTACGCCCTGTGCGGCTCCTTTTGCACCTTTCGCCAATCAATCGGCGAAATGAAGCGCCTTGTTGGAGAGGGCGCGGACGTATTTCCGATCATGTCGCAGAACGCCTATTCGCTCGACACGCGCTTCGGAACGGCAGCGGATTTTGTCGCGGAAATAGAGAAAATATGCGGTAAGAGCGTAATACACACCATCCCACAGGCGGAGCCGATCGGTCCGAAGAAGCTGCTCGATGTGCTGGTGATTTCCCCCTGCACAGGCAATACGCTCGCCAAATTAGCCTGCGGTGTGACAGATACTTCTGTCGCGCTGGCGGCTAAGGCTCATCTGCGAAATGCCCGTCCGCTCGTGCTTGGCGTCTCCACCAACGACGCGCTGGCAAACGCCGCCAAGAACATCGGCGCCCTGATGAATCAAAAGAACATTTTCTTTATTCCCATGTCGCAGGACGATCCTGTGAAAAAGCCGAATTCAATGGTGGTGCATTTTGAAAAAACCAAAGACACGATCAAAGGAGCCCTGCAGAACAGACAGATTCAACCGGTATATCAATGAAAAATGCCGCCGCGTGACAGGAGTACTGCCATGCGGCGGCATGATTGATGAGTCGCCTGATGGAAACAATCAGCCCTTGTATTCGGATAGCTTAATGTCCACCTTGTAATCGCGTCCGCTTCTTCTGATCACCATGCTGACGGTGTCGCCGACCTTGAGGTTTTTGGTCTGCGCCTGAATGTCTTCCTCCGATTCGATCTGAGCGCCGTTGATGGAAACGATCATGTCGCCCGCCTGCAGACCCGCCGCGTAGGCGTCGGAGTGCATGTCGACCTTGGAGATGAACACGCCGTATCCGTCGTAGCCGTAGAGCCACGCGGCGGCGATATTGTCGATGGTGATATAGGTCAGACCGAGACTTGCTCTGCCCTTGACATAGCCGTATTCCATCAGATCGCCGATGGTTTTCCGCACGGTGTTGGCGGGAATGGCAAAGCCGAGACCCTCGATATTGACGCCGCCGGACTTTGCGTTGACAATGCCGATGAGATTGCCCTTGTCGTCAAAGAGTCCGCCGCCGGAGTTGCCGGGGTTAATGGCTGCGCTGGTCTGGAGCAGGGTCATGGTTTCGCCTTCCACCTCTATTTCACGCCCCAGCGCGCTGACAATGCCGCTGGTGACAGTGCCGCCAAGCTGACCGAGGGGATTGCCGATGGCGATTGCCGTCTGACCGACCTTGAGCTTGTCGGAGTCGGCGACAAGCACGGCGGGCGTGAGACCGGTCGCGTCGATCTTAAGGAGCGCAAGGTCAGTTTTGGCGTCGTCGCCTATCACCTTGGCGCTGTAGCTGGTGCCGTTGCGCAGTGTGACATTGATCTTGCTGGCTCCGTCAATGACGTGGTGATTCGTAACGATATAGCCGTCGGTGGTGAACACAACGCCGCTTCCGGCGCCGTTGGAAATATACTGACCGAAGAAGGAATTGGTGGTGACGACCTCGGTGGTGATCTCCACGACAGAATCCGCTACCGCCGCCGCGACGTCCTCGACGGCGTAAGACGCCTGACTCCCGATGTCGGTGGAGCGCTCTATCTCCTGGAACACGACCTTGGAGCCGTCCTCCGTCTGAATGACAGTCGTGCCGTTGCCGCCAAGCTTTGCGCCGAGGAAGCCGCCGCCGAGTCCCAACAGCAGGGCGAGCAGAGCGGAGAGCAGCACCGTGAAGAGGCTGAAATTGCCGCTCTTATTGGCGCCGTTGCTGTTGGAAGGACGCTGCACGGGAGGTTGGGGCTGTGAGATGTACTGGGGCTGCGGACGCTGGGGCATGGGGTGTGACGTGGAACCCGGTTGAGAACTGCGATAATTGCCTTGATTGGGGTAATTAGCTGACATATGATACTTCTCCTTTGCTGATAAAATTTTTTAGATATATTATACATATGTTCATATTATATACATAAATTTATTGTAAAGTATTATGTAATTGTAAATTTTATATCATAGGAGGTTTATTGCTTGAAGGATTATCTGAAAAAGCATCAAAAATCGGTGGTCAGCTATTGCGGCGTGGCGCTTGTGCTTGCGCTGGTGGGATTGCTCTGGCTGACAATGGGAGGTTCGGGAAAGAACAAGCGCGCCTCGACTGCCCAAAGCGCCTCGGGGAGCGATTATTACCTTCCCGACGTGTCGGATTCCGACGGCGTTTCCGCCGATGAGATGAAGATCGAGCGCGTTGTGGTCACAAAGCTGCTGGATATTTCCGAATCCGGCGGAGACTGGGGCGGCGAAAGCATCGTCCAGCGCACGCAGACCTTTATGGTCAGAATCCTCACAGGTCCGTACAAGGGCGTGGAGGCGGAAATGCAGCTGGATCTCACCGACATCACCGGCACGGGAAAGAGCGTGATTATCGCCAAGGAGGGCGACCGTCTGCTGGGTTATTTTGTGATGGATTACGATACATACACGCTCTACGGCACCTGTACCGGCTTTCAGAGGGATATACCGCTGATGTGGCTGGCGCTGGGCTTTCTGGTGTTGCTGCTGCTCTTCTTCGGAAGAAACGGCATCAAATCCTTCTCCGCGCTGATCATCACCTGTGTGATGCTGATCCTCGTCATGATACCGCTGGTCTATCACGGAATGGATCCGGTGCTTGCCGTGGCGATCTTCGGAACCGCGACGATTGTCGTGACGCTTCTCATGGTGCACGGTCCGTCGGTTTCGTCGCTGGCAGCGGGGATGGGCGCGATAGGCGGTGTTCTCACCTCCGCGCTGATCGCCTATATTCTGAAGAATGTCATCTGGATCACCGGCACGGCGGATGAGGAGGCCATCAGCCTACTTTACACCGATAACGGACGTAATCTGGACGTAGCATCCATTATGTTTGCCGCCATTGTCATAGGCAGTCTGGGCGGAACGATCGACGTCAGCGTGTCCATTTCCTCCTCGCTGGAGGAGCTGAAGGACAAGATGGGCAAGGAGATTACCGGATGGGAGCTTGCCCGTTCGGGCATGTCCATCGGCTGCGACATTATGGGCGCGTCGCTCAACACGATGATTCTGGCGTATGTGGGCAGCTCGTTCCAACTGCTGATGCTGTTCAGCGCGTACAATATCTCCTTCGAGGAGATCATCAACAATGAAATGATTGCCGTCGAGCTGCTCCGTGCGCTGGCGGGCTGCTTCGGACTGCTGATGTCGGTGCCGATCACCTCCGTCACCGCCGCGTTCCTTTCGAGCAGGGGAAATATGGGAACCTTCCGGCTGAAGGACGTCAAGCTGATCAGGGTGATCTCCGGCGTGGGCGGAAGGCTTTCCGGCGCGTGGAGCAGAGCGCTTGCCGAGGCGAAGAAAAAAGAATCGATGAAGCGGGAGCAGGAGAAACCGCAGGTCAATCTATTTGAAAAGGCAAGACAGCATTACGACGAAATGCAGGACAGGGAAAACGAAAAGGGAGAGTGAACGACACGGAAAAAAAGGGCGAAATCAAAGGAGGCTCCTCCTTCTTTGCCATCATTTCCCGCATGAAGTACATTGACCGGTGGGCGCTCATGCGCAACACCCACAGCGAAAACCTGAGCGAGCATTCGCTCGATACGGCGATTATCGCGCACGCGTTGGCGGTGATACGCAACCGGCGCTTCGGCGGACAGGTCGATCCCGAACGCGCCGCGCTTTTGGCGATGTTTCACGATGTGCCGGAGGTCATCACAGGCGATATGCCGACGCCGGTCAAGTACTTCAGCAGCGACATCCGCAGGGCATACGCGGGTGTGGAGAGCGCGGCGGAAAACAGGCTGCTCTCGCTCCTGCCGGAGGATCTGCGGGGGGAGTATATCCCGCTGATCACCCACGAGGGAGAGGACGCGGAGCTTCTGCGTCTGGTAAAATGCGCGGACAAGCTGAGCGCGCTGATAAAGTGCATTGAGGAGGAAAAGGCGTGCAATAAGGAATTCACGGCGGCGAAGGCGGCGACAATCCGATCCATCCGGGAGATGAACCTGCCGGAGGGAATCGAATTTCTTGAAAAATTCATCCCCCCCTTTGAGCTGACACTTGACGATCAGAATATGTAAGGCGTGAAGGAGAGAACAAATGGACAGAAGTGAAATATTCAGCAAAATCGACCACACGCTTCTCAGGCAGGACGCGACATGGGAGCAGATCAGGGCATTGTGCGACGAGGCAATCGAAAACGGAACGGCGTCGGTCTGTATTCCTCCGGATTATGTGCGGCAAGCGGCAAATTACCTTGGCGGCATACTTCCGGTCTGTACGGTCGTCGGCTTCCCGAATGGATACAGCACGACGGCGACGAAGGTATTTGAGACCTCCGACGCTGTATCCAACGGCGCGGATGAGATCGACACGGTCATTAATATCGGCTGGGTAAAGGACAGGCGGTATGAGGACATTCTTGCCGAGCTGACCGCCATCAAGCGTGCCTGCGGCGGCAGAATTCTCAAGGTGATCATCGAGACCTGCCTGCTGACAGAGGAAGAAAAGATCAAGATGTGCCGCATTGTATCAGAATCGGGGGCGGATTTTATCAAGACCTCGACGGGATTTTCGACCGGAGGCGCGACGCTGGAGGACATAAGACTCTTTAAGGCGAATGTCGCGCCGCATGTCCGGATCAAGGCGGCAGGCGGGATCCGCACGCCCGAGGAAGCGGAAGCCTTCATTGAAGCGGGAGCGTCACGCATTGGCGCCAGCAGAATCAAATAAAAAAGGAGAGCCATTCGGAATGAAAGATACAAAGAACACACCAACGCCGCATATCAACGCATCTCCAGAGGATTTTGCCAAAACGGTGCTTATGCCAGGCGATCCTCTCAGGGCAAAATTCATAGCGGAAACATACTTTGACAAAGCCGTACTTGTCAATAATGTGCGCGGTATTCAGGGATATACGGGAGAATACAAAGGCAAAAGAGTTTCGGTGATGGCCAGCGGCATGGGAATGCCGTCCATCGGCATCTACAGCTATGAGCTTTTCAATTTCTATGATGTGGATAACATTATCCGGGTCGGCACAGCGGGCGGAATCAGCGAAACGATTAAGGTACGCGATATTGTGATCGCCATGGGCGCATGCACCAATTCAAATTATGCTTCCCAGTATGCGCTCCCCGGGACGTTCGCGCCGATAGCGAGCTATTCCTTGATGAAAAAAGCAATCGAAAAGGCGACGCAGCGCGGCGCGAGATTTCACGTCGGCAACTGTCTTTCCTCGGACACCTTCTACAGCGACGATCTGACAGCCACGGAAAAATGGAGCAAAATGGGCGTGCTTTGCGTCGAGATGGAAGCGGCGGCGCTTTATATGAACGCGGCAAGAAGCGGTAAGAATGCCCTCGGCATTTTCACCGTTTCCGATCATATCGTCACGGGAGAATCCACCTCCGCGGAGGAACGCCAGACCTCCTTCACCGAAATGATGGAAATCGCGCTCGACACCGCCGTTTCTCTGTAAAAAAACAGGCATAAAAACAAAAAACTTCCGTCGGGATCTTTGCCGTCCTGCGGAAGTTTTTTTGTTGGATTATGTTCGCGCCAGATCCTTGATGACCTCGCCCGCGAGAATCAGACCCGCGACCGAGGGGACAAACGCGACGCTGCCGGGAATCTGCCTTCTTCCCTCGGGAAGCGCTTCGTGTGAATCAAGCGGCGTAATAGGCGCTTCCTTTGAATAGACCACCTTCAACCGCTTCACGCCGCGCTTTTTCAGCTCCCGGCGCATGATCCGCGCCAGAGGACAGACCGAGGTGGCATAAAGATCCGCCACCTCAAACGCCGTGGGGTCTGTCTTGTTGCCCGCGCCCATCGAGCTGATGACAGGAACGCCCGCTGCCTGCGCGTTCATCACAATGGCGATCTTCCCCGTCACCGTGTCGATAGCGTCAATGACGTAATCGTATTGCGTGAAGTCAAACATGCCTTCGGTTTCCGGCGTGTAAAAAACCCTGTATGGATGGACGACCGCGTCGGGATTGATGTCTTTGACGCGGGCGGCGGCCGCGTCGACCTTGTACATCCCGACAGTGGTATGCGTCGCGATGATCTGCCGGTTGAGGTTGGAGAGCGCCACGGTGTCGCTGTCGATGAGATCGAGCGTGCCGACGCCCGAACGCGCCAGCGCTTCGACGGCAAAGCCGCCCACGCCGCCGATTCCGAACACAGCCACTCTGGAAGCGGCAAGCCGGTTCAGTCCGTCCTCGCCAAGCAGCAGCTCTGTTCTGGCAAACTGACTGTCTGAAAAGCTCATTTCTCAAAATCTCCCTTCGAGGGTAAAGCGTGTGCCGTCGTCGCTGAATACAGCGCGCAGCCGTTTAGGGGCGAGGTATTTGTCAAGCGCGCGCAGCATTGCCTCCGAGGGTACCGCGTCAAATGAGAATTCCTCCGCCTGATATTCATTGTCAAAATGCAGCTCCATGCGGAATTTTTCCTTCAGCATGCGCTTCAGCTCGCTGACCTCGGATAGGTTAAGTGTACGCATGTTCTGTAACCTCATTTCATCTGTGAACTCTTTGAACCCTATTATATGACAATGTCCCTGTCATGTCAATAATTATATGAGGCGAAAAAAATATTAAAAACCACTTGACAAATCAAAAATCGGGTGTTATAATGCCTATAAAACTTATAGGTTTATAGGCCAATTCAAATTAATCACTAATTTTGAGAAGGAGATCATCATCATGAAAGTATACGAATCATTTACCCAGCTGATCGGACACACCCCGCTGCTCAGACTCAACAATTATATCAGGGACAATTCCCTCGAGGCTGACATTCTCGGCAAGCTGGAATACTTCAATCCCGCCGGTAGCGTCAAGGACAGAATTGCCCGCGCGATGATCGACGACGCGGAGGAAAAGGGGCTTCTGAAGCCCGGAGCGGTCATTATCGAGCCTACCAGCGGCAACACCGGCATCGGTCTCGCGGCCGTCGCCTCGTCGAGGGGCTACAAGATCATTCTCACCATGCCGGAGACCATGAGCATCGAACGCCGCAACCTGCTCAAGGCATACGGCGCGCAGCTGGTGCTGACCGAGGGCGCAAAGGGGATGAAGGGCGCGATTGCCAAGGCGGAGGAGCTTGCTGCCCAAACGGAGGGCAGCTTCATTCCCGGTCAATTCGTCAATCCCGCGAATCCTGCGGCGCATATTGCCACCACCGGCCCTGAAATCTGGAATGACACCGAGGGCAAGGTCGATATTTTTGTCGCCGGCGTCGGTACAGGCGGCACGCTTTCCGGCGTAGGCGGCTATCTCAAGAGCCAGAATCCGAATGTCAAGGTTGTCGCCGTCGAGCCGGCAGGCTCTCCCGTCCTGTCGAAGGGAACCCCCGGTCCCCACAAAATTCAAGGCATCGGCGCGGGCTTTGTTCCCGATACGCTCAATACCGACATTTACGATGAAATCATCACGGTGGAGAATGAGGAAGCGTTCGCGGCAGGCAAGGCGCTTGCCCGCAGAGAGGGCATCTTAGTCGGCATTTCCTCTGGCGCTGCGCTCCACGCGGCGACAGTTCTTGCCAGACGTCCGGAGAACAAGGGCAAGCTCATCGTTGCCCTTCTGCCCGACACAGGCGAGCGGTATCTCTCCACTCCCATGTTCGCAGACTGATTTTCCTGAACAATCCTCCTGAGAGCCTGTTCCGCATCTCTCCGCGCACGTCCGCTTGCATCTTTTCTGCCAAATTTTGCCAAAATCCTCGTTAATTCACAAAGTATTGCCTGCGGTTTTGGCTGTCTTGGCGATAGAATCTGACGGCACGGTACGTACACGCGGAGATAGTGAACAGGCTCTAAAAAAAGTTGCCATGCAGTCCGCTTTGACCTGTTGGAAGTCGAAGCGGGCTTTGTTTTTTGTGTATTTTTTGTGAACAGCATAAAAATGAATATATTTTCTTAATAAACACTTGCAAAATTTGAAAAGATTAGTATAATAAAAATTGAAATATTTTGTCGGAATGTGCGGAGCGCATTCCGCGGGAAAGAAGGTTTTTTATGAACGGCAACAAAAAGGGCGGTCTGTTCGGCGGCATTCTTGCCGGACTGCTCATGGTCATCGGCGGCACAGTGCTGCTTTGGTGGAATGAGGGCAATAACGTCCGCAACATCAAAACCACTGACGAGATCGAAAAGACTGTCGTAGAGATCACGCCGGAAGACAACCCCGCTGAATTTGCGGGTCAGCTTGTCGCAGTCGGCGGTAAGTTCATTGTCGAGGACGTCTCCCTCTCCGATACCCAGTTCGGCGTATCGCAGCACACGGCTGCGCTTACCCGCACGGTGGAGATCTACCAGTGGGAAGAGGAATCCCATTCGGACGATGACGGCACCACTTATACCTACAAAAAGGTTTGGAGCGAACGTCTGATCGATTCAAGCAGATTTGAACATTCGGGGCATGACAATCCCACCTCTGCCCCGTATGAAAGCGGAGCGGAATATGCTGAAAACGTCATTTTGGGCAAGTTCCGTCTCGGCAGCGCGCAGATCGAGCAGATGGATGCGGATAAGGTCATCAGCGCTTCTTCGGTAAAGAAGGTTCCCGAAAAATACAAGGCGGATGGCAATTATCTCACCAATGCCGCTGATCTTGCCAATCCCAAGATCGGCGACGTCAGAATCAGCTGGAGATACAATGACTGGAAAGAGGTCAGCACAATCGCTGAGGTTTCGGGCAATTCCTTCGTGACATGGACCTCCTCCGTAGGCAAGAAGGTCAACTGGGTCTCCAGCGGTGTCAAGACCGCTGCCGAAATGATTCAGGATATGCGTACACAGGATAAGATCATCAAATGGCTGCTCCGTTTGGCGGGCTTCCTGCTGATCTTCATCGGCTACATGTCCTTCTTCAGCCCGCTCACCAAGCTGGTCGGCTATATTCCGCTTTTAGGCAGCGTGGTCAACTTTATGTTTGGTCTGATGATATTCCTTCTGTCGCTTGTGCAGTCGCTGCTGGTCATCATCATTGCGTGGTTCCGCTACCGTCCGCTGCTTTGCATCGGTCTGCTTGCGGTTGCCGGCGTGGCCGCCGTACTGTTCTTCATGCTGAAGAAGAAGAATACTTCGTCAGTTCCTCCCGCAGCGCCTCCCGCGCAGCCCGCAGTTACCGCGTAAAGCGGCGCAGGCTTTTCACATAGCATTTTTCCCGATCGCTGTCCGTCAGACATTCTGTTCTGCGCGGGCAGCGATTTTTCTTATGCGAAATGACAAAGGAGGCGCTTCTTGGACTGTTGAAAGTATACCAATCCGCTATACTTTAAATTGTTGAAAGATTTTGCTTGACAAACGCGGAGGAACGTGCTACAATACCTACAAAGCCTATTAAACAAATAAGTTTTAACAAGCATGCAGTTTGTTTCCCTTGCAGGGAAAAGGCTGCACGAACGGGGGTATTTCCGCTTATGACGCAGCTTCTGAAAAACCTCGTCCGTCTCAATTACCGGTTCGGACGAATGTGACATGATGATATTAATATGTTAATGTGAAGGGGCATGTGAGAAGAGAGCCGTCACTTCACGAACGAACCATTACCCGATCCATCATCACAAAAAAGGAGACATTCATCATGAGCTTATTCGGTAAGAAAAAAAATCAGACAGACAACATCACGACCACAGAAGCGGCGGCGGAAGCCGTCAAAGAGCAGACGGAAGCACCGGCAGCGCCGGCAGCGGAGGAAGAAACAAGCTACCGCTTTGAAACGCTGCAGCTGCATGTCGGACAGGAACAGCCCGATCCCGCGACCGATGCCAGGGCGGTTCCTATCTATCAGACGACTTCCTATGTGTTCCGGAATTCGGCGCACGCGGCGGCGCGCTTCGGACTTGCGGACGCGGGCAACATCTACGGCAGACTTACCAACTCCACGCAGGACGTACTGGAAAAGCGCATTGCCGCTCTGGAAGGCGGCGTAGCTGCGCTGGCAGTCGCCTCGGGCGCCGCGGCTATTACCTATACGGTGGAAGCGCTGGCGCAGGCGGGCGAGAATATCGTCGCGCAAAAGACTATTTACGGCGGCAGTTATAACCTTCTGGCGCACACCCTTCCTCAGTACGGTGTGACGACACACTTTGTCGATATTCATAACCTGAAGGAAGTCGAATCGGCTATCGACAAGAAAACCAAGGCGGTCTATCTGGAAACCCTTGGCAACCCGAACAGCGACATCCCCGACATTGACGCGATTGCCGCCATTGCTCACAAGCACGGGATTCCCGTTGTGATCGACAACACCTTCGGCACGCCCTATCTCATCCGTCCTATCGAACACGGCGCGGACATAGTGGTTCATTCGGCGACCAAATTCCTTGGCGGACACGGCACCACCCTCGGCGGTATCATTGTGGATTCCGGTCGTTTCGACTGGAAGGCGTCTGGGAAGTATGCCCCCATTGCCGCTCCCAATCCGAGCTATCATGGCGTGTCCTTTGTGGACGCGGTCGGTCCGGCGGCCTTCGTCACTTATATCCGTGCGATTCTGCTGCGGGACACCGGCGCGTGCATCTCGCCCTTCAACGCCTTCCTGTTGCTGCAGGGCGTGGAAACCCTTTCGCTGCGTCTGGAACGCCACGCGGAGAACACCGCCAAAGTTGTGGAATATCTCGTCAATCATCCGTTGGTGGAGCGTGTCAACCATCCATCGCTCCCCGATCATCCGCAGAACGCTCTTTACAAAAAATACTTCCCGAACGGCGGCGGCTCCATCTTCACCTTTGATATCAAGGGCGGACAGGAGGAGGCATTCCGCTTCATCGACGCGCTGCGCATCTTCTCGCTGCTGGCAAACGTCGCGGATGTGAAATCGCTGGTCATTCACCCTGCGACCACCACCCATTCGCAGCTCTCGCCGGAGGAACTGCTTGATCAGGGCATTCGTCCAGGCACCATCCGCCTTTCCATCGGCACCGAGCATATCGACGACATCTTAGCCGACCTTGCAAGAGGCTTTAAGGCTGTGCAATAACGTACTTCATCATATATATTTGCCATCTCCCGACAGGACAACGTCCCGCCCTGTCGGGAGATGATTTTTTATGCTTTATTATACACTTGCCCCTCTATTGTCACAAAACTTGTATTGCATAATAAAAAAATATCTGCTATAATAGTAGCAAATAAAAAAATCAGGGGGGAATTCTGATTTGAAGGACAAGGAAATCATTCTCAGAACCAATCAGCTCACCAAGCAGTTCAAACAGCAAAAGGCGGTGGACGGGGTATCGGTCAGCATCGAGAAGGGCGCGATTTACGGTCTGATCGGTCGCAACGGCGCGGGCAAGACCACCTTCCTCCGCATGATCGGGGGACTGGCGGCTCCCACCTCCGGCGAGATGGAGATATTCGGCTTCCGCTCGGCGGACGGCACGCTGAACGGGGCGTTTGAAAAAATCGGCTCATTAATCGAGCAGCCGGGCATTTACCCGAACATGACCGCCTTTGAGAACTGCCGCCTGAAGGCGATTTGCCGGGGCGTGTATTCCGAGGAGTATGTCAACGGAAAGCTAACGCTCGCGGGTTTGGCAAATGTCGGCAAAAAGACCGTCGGAAATTTCTCACTCGGCATGAAGCAGCGCCTTGGCATCGCAATGGCGACCATTGGCGAGCCGGAGCTGCTGATTTTGGATGAGCCGATCAACGGCCTTGACCCGCAGGGCATTATCGAGGTACGGGATATTATTCACCGCATCAATCAGGAGCAGGGCATCACCGTGATCATTTCCAGTCATATCCTGGAGGAGCTTTCCAAGCTGGCAACGCATTACGGCATTATTCACAACGGAAGGCTGATCGAACAGCTCAGCCACGACGAGCTGCTGGGCAAATGCGTCTCACGACTTGAAATTGTCGTGGACAGCGCGGAGAAGGCGCAGCCCATTCTCAGGAAATTAGGGTGCCAATTCGACGTTGTCACTGAGCGCGTGATTTTTGTCAACGACCATCTTGAAGAGGGTGCCGCCATCAACCGGGCGTTGGTCACGGGCGGCGTAGAGGTCGAATCGCTTCACAGGCGCAACCAGAGCCTTGAGGAATACTTTATCTCCCTCATCAGCCGCGCGTAAACGTGAGAAAGGATGGAAGTGTAATATGCTGAATGTCATTAAAATGGAGCTTTACAGGCTGTTCCGTTCCAAGAGCCTGTATATCACCGCCGGTGTCTGCGCGGGTGTGATCGCGCTGTTGATTCTGCTGACCGCCGCGCTGATGTCGGCATTGACAGAGATGGTTTCCCCGTCGGATATGACGGTTTCCGCGGGCGACGCCGCGGCGGGGATCGCTGTTTCCGCAGGTGGCGGGGAAGCAGCCGCTGATCCCTCGCTCAATCCCGTGTCGTTCTGCGGCTCGTTTATCAGCGGGTTCTGCAAAATCATGGTGGCGATTTTTATCGCCATTTTCATTCACGGCTTTTACAAGGACGGCTACGACAAGAACGTCATTGCGTGGCGGTCTATACCGCGTTTCTGCTTGTGGTCAGCTCCGTTACGGCGCTGGTCACCTCCGCACTGACGGTGGACGGCTTCACCTTCGGGTATATGGGGGTGTTCTGGGAATTCCTGCTGGGCGAATTTCTGCTGTTGAATGCCATCGGGCTGCTGTCGGCGTTCCTCACCGAGCTGACGCGGAGCAAGGTGACGTCGGTTGTCTATATTCTGCTTGCGTCAACCAATCTCATTTCGGGGTTGCTTTCGCTGCTGGAGAGCAGGCTCAGCGATCTGTTCCATCGGGAAATCGAGCTGTGGAAGCTGCTGCCCTCGCTCTATCAAAGCTCCTTTGAGCTGGATGCCCCCGATACCTCCGGCAACGGCGGGATGATGCTCCACGCGGTCGTGCTGTCGCTGGTGTTCATGGTGATTTACAACGCCGCCGGCGCGTTCCTCATCACCAAGCGCGACGTGAAGTGATTTTTTTCAGAATGAATGACGCATATCAAA
>ONDC01000061.1 GCA_900316495.1 uncultured Eubacteriales bacterium | reverse complement strand
TTTAAGGGGTGTTTTCACATGCTGAAAGCAGAAAAAGAAGCCATTATCAAGGAGTACGCTCTCCACGAGGGCGACACAGGTTCGCCCGAGGTGCAGATCGCCATTCTCACCAAGAGAATCAACGACCTTACCGAGCATCTAAAGGAGAACAAGAACGACCATCACTCCAGACGCGGCCTTTTGAAGATGGTCGGTCAGAGAAAGGGTCTGCTCAATTACCTCATCAAGACGGACATCGAGCGCTACCGCGCTATCATCGCCCGCCTCGGCATCCGCAAGTAATTATTCCTGCTTCAGGTAATGGCAGCCGGAGGTTTTCCCACAGACATTTGCCCGTTTGCTGATGGATCGGCAAACGCAGTACAGTAGGCAAGCTCAGGCGCAGAGAATCTTCTTTTTTTCAACGAAGTCCTCTGCGCCTGTTTGCTGAATTTATCTTTATTTTGAGAGGTCATTGTTCGCTTTTGCAGCATTTCCCGAAGTGAAGGTTATCAGACATAGCAGTAAAACGGAAGCTCAGTCAGCTTATTCTCAGATCATTCCGATTCGCTTAACAGCTTATGTCAGGAATAAAGGGTAGGCAATAATAAAAAACTGAGAGTCGGTTTTAGTGCTAAGTCTGCCGTCATGAAGGGATCAGGCGTTTTTGGCAGGAAGCGGACATGCCATATATTTTCATTATTATTTCCCAAACATGGAGGTATAAACACATGTCACAGATTCTTGAATTTGCGGGCGAGCACATGGTCTTTGATTCCTACAAGGTATTCGAGACAGAGCTTGCCGGCAGACCGCTGGTCGTCAGCACCGGCAAGACCACCCAGCTCGCCAACGGCGCCTGCATGGTGCAGTACGGCGAGACCACCGTTCACGTTGCGGCGACCGCTTCGGCAAAGCCCCGCGACGGCATCGATTTTTTCCCGCTTTCCGTCGATTTTGAGGAGAAGCTCTATTCGGTCGGCAAGATTCCCGGCTCCTTTAGCCTCCCGCGTTATCGACAGACCCATCCGTCCTCTTTTCCCGAAGGATATGCGCAACGATGTTTCCATCGTCGCCACCGTCATGAGCGTTGATCCCGACTGCTCGCCGGAAATCACCGCCATGATCGGCACTTCTATCGCCCTCTCTATCTCCGATATTCCGTGGAACGGCCCCATCAGCGCCGTTTCCGTCGGCATGGTGGACGGGGAATACGTCATCAACCCCACGGCCGAGCAGCGTGAGAAGTCCAGAATGGCCGTTACCGTCGCTTCGACCGAGAAGAAGATTCCCATGATCGAAGCCGGCGCGGACATCGTTACCGACGAGGAAATGTACAACGGCATTATGGCTGGTCATGAAGCCAATCAGGCGGTCATTAAGTTTATAAAGGAAATTCAGGCTGAAATAGGCAAGGAGAAATTCTCCTATCCGTCCAACGAGCCGGATCATGAAATGTTCGAGGCAATCAAGGACTTTGCCATCGAGGACATCAAGGTTGCGCTCGACACCGACGACAAACGCATCCGCGACGAAAGACTCAAGCCTGTCTACGATATGGTACATGAGAAATTCGACGAGATCTATCCCGATCAGGCGGCGAAGATCGACGAGTGCCTTTATAAGACACAGAAGTTTGTCGTGCGCCGTTGGCTGCTTGACGAGCAGAAGCGCGTGGACGGCAGAGGCATGAACCAGATTCGTCCCCTTGCCAGCGAGGTCGGCGTGCTGCCGAGAGTTCACGGCTCAGGTCTGTTTACCAGAGGACAGACACAGGTGCTTTCCGTCGTCACCCTCGGCCCCATCAGCGACAGACAGCTCCTCGACGGTATTGACGACGAGGAATTCAAGCGCTATATGCATCACTACAACTTCCCGTCCTACTCGGTCGGCGAGACCAAGCCCAGCAGAGGTCCCGGCAGACGTGAGATCGGTCACGGCGCACTTGCGGAAAGAGCGCTGCTCCCTGTCATTCCCTCCGAGATGGACTTCCCCTACGCCATCCGCGTGGTCTCCGAGGTGCTTTCCTCCAACGGCTCTACCTCTCAAGGCTCTATCTGCGGCTCCACGCTCGCTCTGATGGACGCGGGCGTTCCGATCAAGGCGCCTGTTGCCGGCATTTCCTGCGGTCTTATCACCGAAGGCGACCGCTGGATGACCATGGTTGACATCCAGGGCTTAGAGGACTTCTTCGGCGATATGGACTTCAAGGTGGGCGGCACTCACGAGGGTATCACCGCCATTCAGATGGATCTTAAGATTGACGGTCTGACCCCCGAAATGGTGTGGGACGCTCTTGTGAAAACCCATAAGGCACGCGATTTCATCCTTGACGAGATCATGCTCAAAGCGATTCCCGAACCGCGCAAGGAGCTGAGCAAGTACGCGCCCAAAATGCTCTCTCTCACCGTGCCGGTTGACAAGATCAGAGAGGTCATCGGCAGCGGCGGCAAGGTCATTCAGAAGATTTCCGCGGACTGCGAGGTTAAGATTGACATTGACGACGACGGCAAGGTGTTCATCTGCGGCGTTGATTTGGAGAAGTGCCAGCAGGCGTACAACATCATCGAGATCATTGCCAAGGATCCTCAGCCCGGCGAAGTGTTCAGGGGCGTCGTGACCCGCATTATGGACTTCGGCGCGTTCGTCGAGATTGCTCCCGGCAAGGAGGGCATGGTTCATATCAGCCAGCTTGACGTCAAGCGCACCGAGAGAGTGACGGATGTCGTGAATATCGGCGACACCATTATGGTCATGGTCGAAGGCATTGACGAAAAGGGCAGACTGAATCTTTCCCGCCGCGAGGCGCTCATCAAGGTCAAGGGTCTGGTTCCCGAAAACGATGTGAGCGACCGTAGACCTCCCCGCGAAGGCGGGAGACGTGAGGGCGGACACCGCGACGGCGGCTATCGTCCGAGAAGAAACAACAATGGCGGCGGCAATCGCTGATCATTGAAAACAGCGGATAAAACAGTAAAAAACCTTCTTCGACTGCGCGTCGGAGAAGGTTTTTTGGTAATTTCCAAGAAAAAGATTGAGTAGAGTAATAGGAAAAGATTCCAATTAGTATATTATCTTAAATAAATTACAAAAAGATCAGAATAATGCCGTAATGAGCATGGCGGCGGCGGCTCCTCCGCCTGCTGACAGCAGGATCGGCAGCCAGCCCCCGTTCCGCTTTGGCTGCGGTTCGGGACTATCCGGTGGCGCATATCTTCGCGGACGGCTGTCGGGCTGACGGCGGGGATGCTCCGGATGGATTCGCAGCACATGGCGGGAACCGTGTTGGGCATCCTCCACCTCAGCGCTGAGGTCGTCCGCCACCCTTGCCGCCTCGCGGTGCAGATCAAGCCCGCTGCCGCAGGCGTACTGCGGGCGCACGAAGCAGATTACCCGCTCAAAAAATTCACTGTCCAAGCTCTCCACCTCAACGGCGTATCTTCCTACTCCCTTTATCATTTTTATAAACCCCTTTCATACGCACATTCACGCAATGCCGTACAGCATTGAAAATCCTGAAAAAAAGCACGGTCACGCGTCAATCCAATCTAAGATATTATTTGCGGAAAAGTCAAAAAATATGCGTCATCAGCTGTTCACAGGAAATATTATACAATTTGTTATTTCAAATCAAAAATGGTGGAAAACACTTTTCCACTTAAAAAATGTTGAAAACCATGTTAAAAGTGTGGAAAAGGGTGGAATTACACTTTGTATTATCATATAAAGCTCAAAAATAAGCGGAAAATACAGGGTTTTCCCCGGTTTCCACCGAGTTTTCCACTGAATCCACGGAGAGTGTAATATTCAACAGCTCTCCACCGCTTTTTGTGATTTGCCAATATGGAATTAACTATTTGTCATAATTCTCATTTCCGGAGTAACTGAACCGAAACTTTTTACAAAATATATTATTCAAATTCACATAAATGACAAATTCTGCACGGGTTTTCCACAAGACTTTTCAACAGACGGGGGAATATAGCGAGGCGATCCGTTGTCAATCATTATCCCGCCAATCTCACAGCCATCCCACAATCCTTCAACCTTCACTCCGATCAGCGCTTTCAGGGAAGAGTGTGTAATAGCAGAATGGCAGAATAGTTGACTCCATAATACAAATTTTTTACGGTGTGTTCATCAAGTACGATTGACAAATTCCCCATTTGGATTTACAATTAGATAAAAGCGCCCGGTTTATCGGGCAATTCCGCTTTTTGTTTTATAAAATATTCAGGAGGTTATTTCCCATGAGAAGCGATATGCTTAAGGAAGGCCCCAGCAGAGCGCCGCATCGCTCCCTGCTTAAGGCTCTTTCCATCACAGATTCCGAAATGAAGCGTCCCTTTGTCGCCGTGGTCAATTCCTACAGCGAATACATACCCGGTCACATGCACCTGCGCGAGATCGGCGAGGCGGTCAAGGCGGGCATCCGCAACGCGGGCGGCGTTCCCTTTGAATTCCAGACCATCGGCGTGTGCGACGGTCTGGCCATGAACCACCCCGGCATGAAGTACTCCCTGCCCTCCCGCGAGCTGATCGCGGATTCCATCGAGGTCATGCTCACCGCGCATCCCATGGATGCGGTTGTGTTCATTCCCAACTGTGACAAGATTGTCCCCGGTATGCTGCTTGCGGCATGCCGCATGAATATTCCCGCCATCTTCATCAGCGGCGGTCCCATGATGTCCGGCAAGTGCGACGGCACGAAATACGGTCTCTCCGAGATGTTCGAGGCGGTCGGCAGCTTCTCCGCCGGCAAGATCGACGCGCGCAAGCTGCACGAGTTAGAGGTCAAGTCCTGCCCGACCTGCGGTTCCTGCTCCGGCATGTACACCGCGAACTCCATGAACTGCCTGACGGAAGCCATCGGTATGTCGCTGCCCGGCGCCGCCACCTGTCTGGCGGTATCGGCCAAGCGCCGCAGACTTGCCAAGATGAGCGGCGAAAGAGTCATGGAGCTGCTCAAGAAGGACATTAAGCCCCTCGACATCATTACTCCCAAATCCCTCGAAAATGCCCTCCGTTCCGAAATGGCGCTGGGCTGCTCCACCAATACCGTGCTTCACCTCACTGCTATCGCCTATGAAGCAGGCTGTCCGATCAACATGGACATTATCGACGAGATCAGCAAGACCACTCCCCAGATCTGCAAGCTCAATCCCGCGGGTCAGATCTTCATCGAGGATCTGGATGAAATGGGCGGCATTGAGGCGGTTCTGAAGGAGCTGAGCAAGGCGGGTCTGATCAACACCGAATGTCTGACTGTCGCCGGTACAGTCGGCGAGAGAATTGCCTATGCTCCCGACGCCGACGGCACGGTGATTCACACCCTTGACAATGCCTATCGCAAGGACGGCGGCATAGCCGTTCTGCGCGGCAACATCGCCGAGGAAGGCGCGGTCGTCAAGCAGGGCGCCGTAGCCCCTGAAATGATGCAGCACCGCGGTCCCGCAAAGTGCTTCGACAGCGAGGAGGACGCCAGCGAGGCGATCCTTGGCGGCAAGATCAAGGAGGGCGACGTGGTCGTCATCCGCTATGAAGGTCCGAAGGGCGGCCCCGGTATGCGCGAAATGCTCAATCCCACCGCGTCGCTTGTCGGCATGGGTCTTGACAAGAGCGTGGCGCTCATCACCGACGGACGCTTCAGCGGCGCGACCAGAGGCGCCGCCATCGGCCACGTTTCTCCCGAAGCGGCAGCCGGCGGACTCATCGGACTCATTCAGGACGGCGATATGATCAACGTCGACATCACCAACCGCACGCTCACCCTCGAGGTGGATGACGCGGAAATCGAGAAGCGCCGCGCGGCGTGGGTCGCTCCCGAAAAGCACCTCAAGGGCTATCTGGCGCGCTATTACCAGCATGTCAGCAGCGGTTCCCAGGGCGCTGTGTTCCTCAAGGATGAATAATTCTCTATAAATCGCAATACCCGTCAGGGCAGATCGTTCTTTTCGCAAAGATCTTGCTCCGGCGGGTATTTTTTCAGTTATTCTGTTTGTTAATCAACGTAAAATTCCTTCATATTGTCAAGGCAGAGACAGGCCAGCGCACCGCTTGTAAACACGGCTCCGCAGTCGATGCAGATGTTGTTGTGGCTGTGATAGATTTCTGGTTTGCCGGTGATGGTAAGGGTCGGCGTGTGTCCGGTGACAATGTAGGTATCGCCCCCGAAGTATTCCCTGTCGTAGTCGAAGCGCACGAACGCAAGCTCCCTTATCGTGTATTGGTCGAGAGGCTTTTTTCTGTCGAATTGATCCGGCTCTCCCAATCCGGCGTGTACCAGAAGAAAGGTTTTTCCTCCGGTCTTTACCACTTCATAGGGAGCAAATTCCTTCATATAATTCAGGAGAATCAGCCGTTCCTCCTGCGGTATCTGTTGGAAGCTGTCAATGGTGGTCTGCGCGCCGTTCATGCGCCAGACCATCAGGCGGTACATCGATTCCTCATTGATATTCCGGTAGAGATTGGCTTCGTTTACCTCGTCCAGGAGCCAGCTTAGTACATCGATCGCCATTTTGTCATGATTCCCCATGATGGGAAAGACATTGTGCCGCATGCTCATATCGCGGAGAATTTCAACCGGCTTTTGTCCTCTGTCCACCACGTCGCCTAAAATATAAAGCTCGTCGTCGTCGCTGAATTTAAATTTTTTTAGCATGGCAAGATATTTTTCATATTCCCCGTGCAAATCTGACATTGCATAGATCATCGGTATCGCCCCCTGTACGACTATTATACATCACCGTACATGTCGGCGCAACCTTTTTTTCTCATGCCTTCACATATTTCCCCACGCGGTTGGCAAGGACGACGGCGCAGGCAAGCTTGATGCAGTCGGGAAGGATAAAAGGCAGTACGCACCAACCGAGGACGGTGCCAAGCCCGACGCTTCCGCTTGTGCGGGCGTAGATCAGCATGAACCACGCCGTTCCGAAGGTATAGCACAGCAGCAGTCCCAGCAGCATGGAAAGCACCAGGGGAAGAACACGCCGCCCGAACCTGTCCGAAGTGTAACCCACGATGACCGCGATGAACACAAAGCCCAGAATATAGCCCCCTGTGGTTCCCACCAGCTTGTCGAAGCCTCCCTTGAAGCCCGACAGTACCGGTACGCCGATGGCAGCCAACAGGAGGTACACCCCCATTGAAAGCACCGAACGCTTCAGACCGAAAATGCCCGAAATGGCAAAGACCGCGAAGGTTTGCAGCGTAAAGGGGACGACGGTGGGAATGGAGATCCACGCGCAGATGGTGATGATTGCCGCCGACAGCGCGACAAAGGCAATATCGGCTGTCGTGACGGAGGGCTTTTTGCTTTTGACTGATGCGGTCTGATTCATTGTTTGATTTCCTTCCTGGCGAGAGTATTTCTTTCAAGGCGTATTCTACCATCGTTTACGCAATTTGTCAACCGTTTTTTAATCAAGTGGTTGACAATTTACAAAAACAACCGTTCCCCCGCACATTTTCCGGGAGGAGAATGTACAGGGGAACACAGATATAATTATTCGTCTTTTTTTGGCGGAAGCTCCTCGGCGCCCTGTCCAATGAGCGAATGGTCGGCGTATTTTTCCGAGAGAGCCACAGAGAGAATTTTTGAAAGGTATTTGAAGGTGTTTGTTTCCTTGCGGCTCCATTTACGCCTGCGTTCAAGCTGTGTGAACACCACATAGCCGAAGGTTTCACCGGCGCGCCCTTCAAGAGCGCAGATCACCAGCGCTGTCATGCCGTCATTTTTTATCAGATTTCTCAGTGACGGGTGCAGGTTGCATGTGCTGATGTCCGAAATGCACCGTATGCCGGAGCTGCCTAGCTCCGTGTCGAGATCGACATGGTTCATGATAAGTGGGGAGCGTCCGTCGCGGGTGGGAAGATTACGGTTGCTAATCCAGCGGCTGACCTTTTTGAGCTTCTCGCCTTTGTTGTAGCCCTTGATGTAAAGCGATACAATGCTGAGATTGTACTTTCTGCCGACGGTTCGCAGCAGGATTTCCAGTGTGCCGTAGATGTCGTCTGAAGCGGCGAGCAGCGAGAAGGCGACGTCAAGTATATTGGAGTCCAGCTCACCTATTTCTGAAGCGCCCTGGAGGGAGTTCGCGCTTCCGCTCTGGCTAAGCTCCTTGGCAAGGCTGTAGTCCGCGTGAAGTTCTTCGTCGTAAATACAATAGGCGTTTTTGCCGTTCTTTTTCGCCTCATACGCGGCGCGGTCGGCGTATTGATACAGTTCGTCGAAGTCAAAGGCGTCCTTGCCGAAGAAGGCAACGCCGATGCTGCAGCTGATGACGACCGTATTCTGCACGCCATAGCTCTTGATCAGGCTGCGGCAGAGTCTTCCTGCCTTTTTGACCGCAAATTTCTGGGTCACGTCCTTCATCAGCACCATGAACCTGTCGCCTACCAGACGGGAGACAATGTCGGTATCGCGGAAGGAGGATTTGATGTCGGAAGCAAATTCCTTGAGTACGTTGTCGCCGAAGGTGTGACCGAAGCATTCGTTGATCAGGTGGAAGTTGTCGAGGTCAATGACCATCAGCACATGGAATTTCTCACCCTCGGCAGGCATATTGCCCTGCGTGGTAAGGAATTCCCGTATCTGCGCCTTGGCGGTTTCCTTGTTGAGCAGTCCGGTGAGCTGATCGGATTTCATGCGCCTTTCAATCAGCATCTCGGCTTTTTTCTGCTTGTCGATGTTCTTGAGTCTGCCGACGATACGAATCACGTTGCCCATGTCGTCCTTGACGGTGCTGTAGGCGCACTTGAACCATGTGCCGGAGGTCTGTCCGATCGGGCAAGCCTCAAAGTCCAGCTCTCCGTCGGTTCCGTCCACAATTGCATTGGCAAATGCCTCGCACACATGGCCGTAGTCATCCTTGCTCATGATGTTGAGCGGGAATCGGCCGTTAAAGAAATCGTCCACAGCCACCTCATTGGTGCGCTCGTTGTATCGGAAGATGGGTGTGTATTTTTCGATTCTTGCTTTGTTGCCGGATAAGATACAGACGTCCTTTTCGGTGTCGTAATCAAATATGGTCTGCTCTGAGCTTTGCTGAATAATATTGAAGCGCTCGTTTTTTATCAAAAGCTCCCTGCGCAGACGCTTGCGTTCCGTGATGTCTCCGAATATCACCGTGACAAGTGCGCGTTCGTTTTCTCTTTCCAGAAAGCGTGTGCGCACCTCGTTGACGGTCATGCATCCGCTCATGTTGAGCACGCGTGTTTCAAACACCGCTTCACGGCAGTCCTCGCTCATGGAAATCAGCGAGGAGCGGAACAAGTCGAAATCATCGGGGTGAATGATGTCGTCGCCCAGACATTCGTTGAAAAAATCCTTGAATTCCAGCCGGTTCCAGCCGATCATGCGGTAAAAATCGTCGTTGGCGTATTTGACCGCTATCAGCCCTTCGGAATTGATATAGACCACCGCCATGCTGATGGCGAAGGATTCCAGCACGTTGTTGGAGCGGTATTTGTTTTCGTTCTCGCCGCCGATGTCGTCATAGAGCCGCATGACCGAGCATACCAGATAGCCCTTCGGGTCATAGCCGAAGGTCAGGGAAACGGTGACGACGTTTTCGTCGGGCAGCAGCAGACGGTGACGGATGCACCTGCCGGGGCGTTTTGTCTTCGTGCCTTCTTCAAATACCTCGCGCAGCGCTTCAGCGACCTGTTCTCTGTCCTCGGGGCATACGGCGTCGATATAGCTTTTTCCCTCGGCGCTTTCCCCCGCGTTCAGCCCCAGAATACGACCGACCTGCCTGCCGGGGTTCACAATTTCAAAGCTCTCCGCCGAATGAATGTCGAAAAAGCCGCAGTTTTCATTGGTTGTGACAAAGCCTGACTGATTCATCGGATCACCTCCTGTCGGAAATTCTTTGCTTGATTAATTGGTGAATGGTTGACAAGGTAGGATTTTTCGCTTCAATAAAAACACCTTAACACAATTACAATATAATCCCAACCTAATTATACATACTTTTCAACAGCAATTCAAGTGTATTTTAACATAAATACAGGCTTTAATATGTAAATTTTTTATAAATCATTGCATGTTTTCTTTTCTGTAAAAAATGGAACACGATAATTCCGGAAAAAGCTCCGTCTTTTTTTCTAATTATATTGTCAATCCGGAAAAAATGTGCTATAATTACGGAAAAGCAATTAGAAAACAAATGCGGTGATAATCATGAGCAGTTCCGATAATTTTATCATAAGAATACTTGACTCCATCAGCCGGTGGCTTACGGCTGTGCTGCGCAATCTCAGCCACACCGAGATCGGCATGAATTCCGCCGTCAGGATTGCCATGGTGACCATCAGTATTCTTGTGATATGGTTCCTTTTCAAGCGTATGCTCAAAAGCCAGATCAAGGAATCTGCTTTTTTGCTGTGGACGCTTCCGGCGTTTCTGCTGTTTGTCTACGGCATGTGGCCTGAGCTGACCTACTATGTCGCTAACCTGACGCATCTTGCGTTTGGCTACGCGCTGGTGGTCACGGTGCCGTTCATCGCGCTGCTGTATTACCTTGCATTCAAGCAGATGTGTCAGATTTCGGCGATCATGTCAAAGGTTGTGGAGCTTGGATCGGTCGTTTCCCTGCAAAAGCATGAGATCGAGGAACTGAAAAAGCGCATTGCCGAGCTGGAATCGGGCGAACCGGAGTGTCCTTCCACACAGCAGACCGCCGAAGAAAAAGAGGTCGAAGTCACCATCAAATAAGGCATTGTGCCATAAAAATCATCACATAAATTTACCCATATATTTCCGTTGCGGGGAGGTATATGGGTTGATTTTTTGCCCGCTGTCCTGTATAATAAGGTAAGAAACCACGATTCATACAGAAAGGAAAGTGCCTGACATGAAATTTGAAGCGGTCTACCATATCGCGAGCGACAATTATTGCTACATGAACAATAATAACGAGCTTATCGTCAACCTAAAGACCGGCTACGACGTGGAAGAGGTCTATATCCACTACGGGGATCCCTTCGCAACCGGCATTTTGGGCGCGCAGAATAACTGGGAGGGCGTTCGCCTGCCGGTGTACTTCAAGAAGCGTCTGGCACATCAGCTTTGGTGGACGACCACCATCGTTCCGCAGTACAAGCGCTGCCGCTATTTCTTTGAGCTGGTCAGCCGCGAGGAATACGGCGGAGAGCGCGAGACGTGGTATTACTTTGAGGACGGCGTGCTGAGCGACGAGCAGGTTCATCTGGAGGGCAAGATGATGCAGTGCTTCACCTTCCCGTGGATGAATCCCTCCGACATCAATTATACTCCGAAGTGGGTCAACGGCGCAGTGTGGTACCAGATCTTCCCGGAGCGCTTCTGCAACGGCAACCCGGCGATCAATCCCGAGGGCACGCTTCCGTGGGCTGACGATACCACGCCCGTAAATAACGAGCAGTTCTACGGCGGCGACCTGCAGGGCATCATCAACCGCCTCGATTACCTTTCCGACCTCGGTATCACCGGCATTTACGTCACTCCCATTTTTGAGGCTCCTTCGACGCACAAATACAACACCACCGACTACATGAAGATCGACCACCATTTCGGCGATGAGGAGACCTTCCGCGAGCTGGTGGAGAAGGCGCACGAACGCGGCATTAAAATCATGCTGGACGGCGTTTTCAATCACTGCGGCGAATTCTTCGGCCCGTGGCAGGACGTGCTCGAGCATGGTCCCGAGTCCAAGTACTACAACTGGTTCATGATCAATCAGTGGCCTATCGACAGAGATCGCTGGGACACCCGTGACGGCAAATTCTTTTCCTTCGGATTCTTTTCCAATATGCCCAAGCTCAACACCAACAATCCCGAGCTGGTGGAATACCTTGTGGGCGTTATCGAATACTGGGCGAAGGAATACCACATCGACGGCATACGCCTTGACGTGGCGAACGAAATTTCCCATCAGTTCTGCAAGACGCTCCGTTACACGCTCAAAAAGATCGACCCGGATTTCTACATTCTCGGCGAGATATGGCACAACGCGATGCCGTGGCTGCGCGGCGACGAATTCGATTCGGTCATGAATTACCCGCTGTCCCACAGCATTACGGACTTCTGGATCGACCGCTCCCGCAAAAAGAGAGACTTTGAATACATGGTCAACCGCTGCTACACCATGTATATGCAGCATACCAACGACGTGCTTTTCAATCTGCTGGATTCGCACGATACCGATCGTGTGTTCCGCCGCAATCATTGCAACATGGACTTGGTCTATCAGCAGCTTGCCGTGATTTTCACCATGCCGGGAAGCCCCTGCATTTACTACGGCACCGAGATCGGCATGGACGGCGGGGGAGACCCCGACTGCCGCCGCTGTATGCCGTGGGAGAAAATCGACAACGGCTGGTTTACCGACCGTATCAACATGGTCAAGCGGCTGATCTGGCTGCGCAAAAACGAGCCGCTCTTCCGCAGCCGCAACTTCCATTTCCCGAACGAGATTCCAAACGACCGCGTGATCGAATATCTGAAGCTCGACTGCGAGAACCATCAGTTGAAAATTATCCTCAACTGCTCCGATGAAACGGTGCAGACGCCCTACATGGAGGGCAAGGAGATTTTCTTTGCCAATCGCAGACGCCCTACATGGAGGGCAAGGAGATTTTCTTTGCCAATCTTTATGACAACGGCTGGCTTCATCCGAACGGCGTGGTTATCGTTCGCTGGTAAAAATACTTCATTATGCCGCAGGACAGTCTTTTGAAAGAAGTCCTGCGGTGGTTTCTTATTATCTTTTTGGTTGTTTTTATAACATGATGCGTTAAAGTGGAGGGTAAAACAAAATGAATCAAGAATACCATCAATTTAAGGGAGAAAAAGTAACGGAGAACATCTGGTACTGTCCGGATGGCGTATATCGCTGGTCATACGAGTTTAATATGTTGAAAAATCCCACCATTCTTTTTACGGTCTGGAAGGTGTTGGGCATTTCTGTCGGAATAGTGCTGGCATTTGATGTTTTATTGGGTCTTTTTGAGGGCAGCTACCAAAGCTCGGAGGACTGGTTGGGACTGGGACAACTGTTTCTTATATTAGCGGGTATCATGCTTTCTCTGAGCGTCATTGCCT
>ONDC01000062.1 GCA_900316495.1 uncultured Eubacteriales bacterium | reverse complement strand
AACGCCATGCGCCGCGCCTGTTCGGGTGTGGAAATGCCGAAGCCGATGGCGCAGGGAATGTCGGTGTTCTCCCGGATGACCTTCACGATGGACGCA
Source organism: uncultured Eubacteriales bacterium (assembly GCA_900316495.1). Classification (GTDB taxonomy): domain Bacteria; phylum Bacillota; class Clostridia; order Oscillospirales; family Acutalibacteraceae; genus RUG762. The sequence goes on along the minus strand of ONDC01000062.1, from coordinate 17,733 downwards.
AGGTCTGTCCTGATCTCGCTTCTCACGCCGGTCACGCCGAGGCTCGACACGAGGTAGATAAATCCCTCCGCTTCGCGGGCGATCATGGCAATGCGGTTTTCCGATGTGGGGGCAATGAGCGAAATGAGGTCAACGCCCCATTGCCGGCAGAGCGGCCCGAATTCCTCCTTTTCCTCAAAGGGCAGGTCGGGCAGAATGAGTCCGTCAATGCCGGTTTCCGCGCATAGGGAGATGAATTTCTCCGCGCCGTAGGAAAAGACCACGTTCGCGTAGGTCATGAAGACCATAGGAACCGTCACGTCCCGCCGCAGCTCCCGCACCAGGTCAAACACCCTGTCGGTCGTCACGCCACCCTGCAATGCGCGGAGATTCGCCCCCTGAATCACGGGGCCTTCGGCGGTCGGGTCGGAGAAGGGGATGCCAAGCTCGATTAAATCCGCGCCGTTGGCGGCAGCCGCGCGCACGACGGCTGCGGTGGTTTCAAGATCCGGGTCGCCGCAGGTGATGAAGGGTATGAAGGCCTTTCCTCCGGCGAATGCCTTGGCAATGTTACTCATGAATATCCTCCCCTCTGTAACGGGCGATGGCGGCACAGTCCTTGTCGCCGCGCCCGGAGACGGTAATGACGATGATCCTGTCCTTCTCCATTGTCGGCGCGAGCTTCATGGCGTGGGCGACGGCGTGTGCCGATTCTATGGCGGGAATAATGCCTTCCGTCCGCGCCAGATATTCAAACGCCTGCACCGCTTCATCGTCCGTGATAGCGACATATTCCGCGCGGCCGACGTCGTGCAGATAGGCGTGTTCCGGCCCTACGCCGGGATAATCCAGTCCGGCGGAGATCGAATAGACCGGGGCGATCTGACCAAATTGATCCTGACAGAAATACGACTTCATGCCGTGGAAGATGCCGACTCTGCCGGTGGAAATGGTGGCGGCGGTTTCAAGGGTGTCAATGCCGCGCCCCGCCGCTTCACAGCCGATGAGCCGCACGTTTCTGTCCTCAATGAAGTGGTAGAAGCTGCCGATGGCGTTGGAACCGCCTCCCACGCAGGCGATCACCGCGTCGGGCAGCCGCCCTTCCTTTTCGAGCATCTGAGCCTTGATCTCTTTGGAAATGACCGCCTGAAAATCGCGGACGATGGTGGGGAAGGGGTGAGGCCCCATCACGGAGCCGAGACAGTAGTGGGTGTCGTCGATACGGGACGTCCATTCCCGCATGGCCTCGGAAACCGCGTCCTTAAGTGTGGCGGTGCCGGTTTTCACCGGAATGACCTCCGCGCCGAGCAGCTTCATTCGGTAGACGTTGAGCGCCTGCCGCTTGGTGTCTTCCTCGCCCATGAAGACGACGCATTCCATATCCATCAGGGCGGCGGCGGTGGCGGTCGCTACGCCGTGCTGTCCCGCACCGGTCTCGGCAATCAGCCGGGTCTTGCCCATCTTTTTGGCAAGCAATGCCTGTCCGAGGACGTTGTTGATCTTGTGCGCGCCGGTGTGGTTGAGATCCTCGCGCTTGAGATAAATCCGTGCGCCCCCCAGATCGGCGGTCATTCTGCTTGCGTAATACAGCCGCGAGGGTCTTCCCGCGTAATCGTTGAAAAGCTCCGTCAGCTCCGCGTTGAACTGCGGATCGTTCTTATAATGATGGTACGCTGCTTCCAGCTCAATGACGGCGTTCATCAGCGTTTCGGGGATATACTGTCCCCCGTGGATGCCGAAGCGTCCGTTTGGATTGGTCATAATGCGTCTTCCTCTCTGACAGCGGCCACGAACGCCGCCATTTTAAATTGATCCTTGACCGAATCGGTTTCGATGCCGGAGCTGACGTCCACTCCGTAGGGGTGAAGTGCCTGTATTGCCGCCCTCACGTTGCCCGCGTGAAGTCCTCCCGCGAGAAAGTAGGGTCGGCGCACTCCGGCGACCGCCGACCAATCGAAGGCTACGCCGCTGCCCATGCCCGAATCCAGCAGCACGAAGTCTGACGGATCATTCTCCGCCTGCAGGCAGTCCTGCTCTTTTTCGATGCGGAACGCCTTGATCACCGGCTTGTCGGTCAGCTCTCTCAGCCGCCTGAAATAGGTCATATCTTCACGTCCGTGAAGCTGCGCGACGTCGATCACGCCTTCCTCCAGCAGCAGGGCGATCTTTTCCGGCGCTTCATCGACGAACACGCCGACCGCCCTGATTTCCGGTGAAAGCAGCTCTTTCAGACTCGCCGCCTGCTTCGGGGAGAGACGGCGTCTGCTCCGGGAGAAAAAGACGAAGCCGACGTAGTCCGGGCGCAGGTCGTTGGCTGCCTGTATGTCAACGGGTCGTGTCAGACCGCAGAGTTTGATTTTGGTCATAGATTAAAATCCTTTCAGCTCGCGCAGCTTGGCCGCCTTGTCCTCCGCGCGCATGAGCGTTTCCCCGATCAGCACCGCGTCCGCGCCGATTTTGCGGAGAGAAGCCACGTCCTCCGCACTTCTCACGCCGCTCTCCGATACGAATAAAACGTCCGGTGGAAGCAATTTCCGCAGTCTTGCGCTGTTCTGCGTGTCAACCGTGAAATCCCTGAGATTGCGGTTGTTCACTCCGATAATTCTTGCGCCTGCGGTCAATGCCATTTGTATTTCCGCTTCATCGTGCGCTTCGACCAGTGCAGACAGCCCGAGTTCGTCGCAGAGGGACAGGTATTCCCTGAGCTGCGAGGGACTGAGAATCGAGCAGATCAGCAGCACCGCCGACGCGCCGAGCAGCTTTGCCTGATAAATCATATATTCGTCCACCGTGAAATCCTTCCGCAGGCAGGGAATGGAGACATTTTCCGCGATCTGCCGCAGCACTTCGTCGCTGCCGAGGAACCATTTCGGCTCGGTCAGCACGGAAATCGCGTCGGCTCCGGCGGCTTCGTATTCCCTCGCAATCCGCAGGTAGGGAAAGTCCGGGGCAATCAGCCCCTTGGAGGGCGACGCCTTCTTACATTCGCAGATGAAGGAAATGTCCGGCGTTTTCAGCGCGTTTTCAAAGGCAAAATGTCCCTTCGGCAGCGCGAAGGCCTGTTCCCGCAGGACTGCGGTGGGAAGCGCCTTCTCCGCAGCCTGTACGCGCTCCTTAGCGTAAGCCGCCAGTTCGTCCAGAATGGTCATGCTTCGACCTCCGGACGGTTGCTCACCTCGACGAAGGCTTCCAGCGTATGCAGAGCCGCGCCGGAATCGATGATTTCAGAAGCCAGCACAACGCCCTTTTCCATCGAATCCGCCTTGCCGCCGATGTAGAGCGCCGCGCCGGCATTCAGCAGGACTGCGTTGCGCTTGTGTCCCTGCTGACCGCTCAGAATGGCGCGGGTCGTGGCGGCGTTCTCGGCAGGTGTGCCGCCCTTGAGATCCGCCTTGGCGCACCGTTCAAAGCCGAAGTCCTCCGGCCTGACGGTGGTGGAACGGAACCAGCCGTCCTTGATCTCGCAGATTCTGGTGGGCGCGCTGAGGGAAATTTCGTCCAGCTTATCCATGCCGTAGACCACCATGCCGCGCTTCACGCCGAGGCTGACAAGTACCTGCGCGAGCGGCTCCACGAGGTATTCGTCGTACACGCCGAGCAGCTGCATGGCCGGCGAAGCGGGATTGGTGAGCGGACCGAGAATATTGAAGACCGTGCGGAAGCCGAGTTCACGCCGGATGGCGCCGACGTATTTCATGGAGGTGTGGTACTTCTGGGCGAAGAAGAAGCACATTCCGACTTCCCTGAGCAATTCCACGCAGCGGGCGGGACTCTGGTTGATATTCACGCCGAGCGCCTCCAGACAATCCGCCGTACCGCTGAGTGACGAAGCCGCGCGGTTGCCGTGCTTGGCAACCTTCATGCCGCCCGCCGCCGCGACAAGTGCGGAGGTCGTGGAAATATTGAAGCTGTGGGCGTTGTCGCCGCCGGTGCCGACGATCTCGAAGACGTCCATTCCGGTGTCCACTTTGGTGGCGTGGTCGCGCATGGCGGCAGCGCAGCCTGCAATTTCATCGGTGGTTTCGGCTCTGGCGCTCTTGGTGGAAAGTGCGGAAAGGAACGCGGCGTTCTGGGTGGCGGTGGTTTCGCCGCTCATGATTTCGTTCATCACGGCATACGCTTCGTCATAGCTGAGGTCGCCCTTACTGACAATTTTGATAATGGCTTCTTTGATCATTTTTATGAACTCCTTTATATTATCTTCTGATGCGGGTCTTCGCTCCGCAAGGCGTGATGGTCATACTTCCTCCGAAAGGAAGTTTTGCAGCATGGTATTGCCGTCGGGGGTCATGATGGATTCCGGGTGGAACTGTACGCCGTAGAGGGGAAAATCCCTGTGCCGGACCGCCATGATTTCCCCCTCCGTGGTTTTCGCTGTGATCTGAAGGCAGTCGGGAAGGGTGGCGGGATCCGCCGCCAGCGAATGGTATCGGGCGACGGGCGCGGCGGAGGGACATCCCCGGAAGAGCGGACAGGTTGTGTCGAAGGTGACGACCGACTGCTTGCCGTGCATGAGACGGGAGGCGTAGGTGATCCTTCCCCCGAACGCCATGCAAATCGCCTGATGCCCCAGACACACGCCGAGCGTCGGAATCTCCCGCCCAAGCTCTTTGGCCGCTTCCACCAGAATGCCGGCGTTCTCCGGTCTTCCCGGACCAGGGGAGAGAATGACGCGCCGGGGGCGCAGCGCCCTGATCTCTTCCACCGTCATTTCGTCGTTGCGAATGACGCGGATATCCGGGTCAATGCTCCCCACAAGCTGGAAGAGATTGTAGGAAAAGCTGTCGTAATTGTCGATGAGCAGAATCATTCCTCCACCTCCTGTGCCTGTTCCAGTGCCTTCAGGCAGGAACGCGCCTTGTTCATGCATTCCTCAAATTCCTTCTCCGGCACGGAATCCGCCACGATGCCCGCGCCGCTGCGGACGAAGACCCTGCCGTTCTTTTTGTAAGCGATGCGGATGGCGATGCAGGTGTCCATGTTGCCGGTGAAGTCGATATAACCGATCGCGCCGCCGTAGATACCGCGCTTGTTGTTTTCCAGCTCGCCGATGAGCTGACAGGCGCGGATTTTCGGTGCGCCGGAGAGCGTTCCGGCGGGCAGCACCGCTTCGATGGCGTCGAGCGCGTCCCTGTCTTCGCGGATGACGCCCCGCACGGTGGAGCCGATGTGCATGACGTGAGAATACCGCACGGCTTCGTGGAGCTTCTCCACCTCCACCGTACCGAACCGGCTGATTCTGCCGAGGTCATTGCGCCCTAAATCCACCAGCATATTGTGTTCCGCAAGCTCCTTCTCATCGGCGAGCAGTCCGGCTTCGAGCGCCTTGTCCTCTTCGGGCGTTTTTCCTCTGGGACGGGTGCCAGCGAGGGGAAAGGTGTGCAGTACGCCGTTTTCCAGCTTGACCAGAGTCTCCGGGGATGCGCCCGCCACTTCCACGTCCGTGCCGGAGAAGTAGAACATATAGGGCGATGGGTTGATGGTGCGGAGAAGTCGGTAGGTCTGGAACAGACTGCCTTCAAACGGCGCGGACAGACGGTTGGACAGCACGATCTGGAAGATGTCTCCTTCCCGGATGTAATGCTTTGCCTGTTCCACCATGGAACAGAAACGCGCTTTGTCTAAGAGGGGCGTGACCTGCCCCAGAAGCCTTCCCGGCGGCTCCTGCTTCTTACTCCCCGTGCGAAGGAGCAGCGCCATTTGCCTTAGCTCCAGCGCCGCCCTGTTGTAGCCTGTTTCGCCTTCGGAAAGCCGCGTGTTGACGATGAGGATGATCTTCTGCTTCATGTGGTCGAAGGCGATCACCTTGTCAAAGAGCATGAGGTCGAGGTCCTTGAAGCCCTCGGAATCCTCCGTTTCGCGGCGGGCGGTGGGTTCGCTGTAGAAGACGTAGTCGTAGGAGAAATACCCCACCAGACCGCCCGTGAAGGAGGGCAGGTCTTCCATGCGGGGGCTTTTCCAGTCGGCCAGAATCTGTCGCAGCACGTCGGACGGACGCGTAGTTTCGATGGAAATGTGATTGGCTGTGAGCATGCCGTTTACGCAGGTAATTTCCATCTTCGGGTCATAGCCGAGGAAGGTGTAACGTCCCCATTTTTCCCCCTGTTGGGCGGATTCCAGCATATAGCAGTGCGTCGAAACGTTCTTGAGAATCCGCATGGCCTCGATGGGGGTGATGAAATCGGATAGCAGCTCGCAGCTGATCGGCACGACGCTGTACTCTCCGCTCTCCGCAAGCGCACGCACCTCTGATAATCCGGGTCTGATCGTCATACAATCTCTCCTTTTTCCCGTCAGGGCGCAAAAAAGTCCCTGACAAAAGCATAAAAAGCTTCTGTCAAGGACGAATACTGTAAAGAAAAATATCCGCGGTGCCACCTTGATTCGCAGCCTTGTGAAGGACTGCGCGCTTGACGGAATACCATCATATTCCCGGCAACTGACGTATGCCCACACGTCGCAGCATACTCTGAATCGGTACAGGAAGGATTCATTTGACTGCGCCCTCCGCGGTCCATTTGACGGTTTGTTTCCTGTCTGACTCTCAGCATCGCAGACTCTCTGTAAAGGCATGGCCGCCGTTATCTCCGCTTCAACGGTTTAAAGTGATATTGGATTTGTATGGATTATAACACCGCCTTTTCCGGATGTCAAGGGGTAAATCAAAACTTCACTTATTTTTCACATTAACTATTGAAAGAAAATGTCCGCCACGGATGAATGTCATCGTAATAATCGAGTAGGGCGGGAAAAACCAGCCTTCTCACACCACCGAACACGCCGTTCGGCATTGAGATATTCCAGTATTTGCACGATTGCCTGTTCCGCTCTCCTTCCGGGGCGGAATCCATAGCTGTGTTCACTGAATATCGGTTCAAAATTCGGGCTGAGTATTTGCGTGATTGCCTGCTCTATCGTTCTGATAGTGATATACTCGTTGTCGTTCATCAACATCAAGCAGCAACTTCTGTTTCTTTTGTTGATTTCAGTATAACATAATCAAGAACAAATTGCAAACGATAAAATGAATTTACAATTTCAATCCCTGTGCGCGTTTCTTTTCGTTGATCTCCGCCATGAGCTTGCTGTCCACCATATCATGAAGTTCGTTCTGATCCTCAAATAACCTGTCGCGCATGATCTGGGATAAATATTTCAGCAGATTTCCTGAATCTGTGAAAGTCAAGCGCAACAAAACTGCTTTGCAAGAGCAAGAAAACAGTCAGCCCAGGCGTTGCTGCGACTGATGGAAAGAAGCAATTGCCTTGCGTGCTGCGTAACATGACCGGCAAAATGAATAAGATTTTGAATGACGGTGCGAACCCGTTATCTTGAGACAATTCGTTTTGCGGGAGCATTGCCTTGACGAACCGCTTCATGCCAATCATACGAAGGATATTGTAAGCAAGCACAGTCAGTTCGAGACCCAATTCATTGGTATCGAACTTGCCGGAAGGAAGACGTTCTACCCCTATATCGGTTTTAATTTCACTGTGGAACTGCTCACATTCACCATGAGCGTGATAAAGGGCAATCATATCCTCATCACTGTTGCCGAGGTTCGTCCAGAACATATTAAGTTCCCCATCGCTATGAACATCAGCCCTTCTCGCGGCGATGTTTTTGCGCTTCTTTATTCTACTCATCAATCCTGCTCATCAATCCTGCTTTTTTCAGTATTCCCTCGTGTAAAATTATTCTGCGACCACGCTGCTTATGCTTTTATTGAGCAGACACTATTTTACTTCTGGGCACTCGGATTTGGAATACACATATTATTTGACGCTTACAATAAAACCGCCTGTTTCCGCGTTTGATATACGGAAACAGGCGGTTTTTTGCGCATCTTGAGAACGTTAACCACGTTATTTGAATTGGGTGGAATAATACAGATACTCGGCGCAGGTCAGATGAATCCACATCGTATAGTATTGCAGTAGAGCATACTGTGAGCCGCCGGTATAGACAACGGCTATTATAGTATCTGCAAATTTACTGGCATCGTCGGCATTTGTTCCTTTAACGTTAGCGATCACACACAAAAGATCATCTTTTATCTGATAAACCTTGTTGCAGGTGTATTCAGCGGATAATTTCTTGCCGTTGTTAATTCTCCTGAAATAATAGGCTCCGTTCTTATACGCGGCATATTCGTTATACTTAATGAAATTCTTGTCACGGGAAAGCTTGATGTGATACATATCGTAGAGCGTTTTTTCCAATTTGTCCACGTCATTGTATTCGTACATAGGTTGATTATTGCCGAAAACAGATTTCCCGCTTTTAAGCTTTTTGCAATGCTCCGGTTTTTCAAAATAAGTGAGGTAGTAAGCAATTGCGAGACCGATGCTGTCTTTTTGACGGATGTTAAAAGGATCTTCGTACCCGGATAAATGACCGTGCAGGAATTTGCCGTAATTCAAGGCTTTTTTGATTTTATCGGAGTCGTAGTCCGTAATTTCGTCCGGGAAAACCTCAATGAACTGTGATTCAGCCCATCCGTAAACATTTTCATTTCTCACATAAACCCAGTCGTTTGTGTAACCGCAGATAACAAGATCGTTAGAAGAATCCACGCCTCCCAGAGAATCATGGTTTTTGCCCGGAGCGACCAGCAGAGGACAGGCGTATCCGTCGACGACACTACGGCCTTGAAGCTCCTTGATCCTCTTGGTTGGCTTTTCGGCTTTTTCAAGGCCAGCGTCGGCGGTTAAGCCGATAACGCCCCATTTACCGTCTTTTTTGACCCAAGCCATGTTGTTATAAACAGGGCGGATTTCGTCCAGAATACCGTAATCAAGCACGAGCTTCCCTTTGGTATTGTAGACAGCGTATTTCCCGTTCTTTTTTACCACTACAAAACCGCATGACGCGTCATAAGCCGGTATTTCGGATTCCTCGTTGATGGAATCAAATTCAAAGGGAATCACGGTATGACCGTTCTTGTCGACGTAACCCCATTTCCCGTTGTATTTCAGAGGAATAATTCCATCGACATAATTCCCAGCGTCGTCATAAAAGCGGTCTGAGATGATTTTCCCGTTGTTAAGCAGAACCATTTTGCCATCCGATATTGCGACATACGTGTTTTTGCCTTCTTTCTCGTATTCATCCGAATAAAAAACGGCTATGGGTTCATTGTATTGAATGGCTGAGTCTTTTGAATAAACCCCGCCAAGCTCACAATCCATCAGGCAGTCAAACTGCTTGATCCAATAAAGAATGGAATCGGTCTCCATAGGCTCATCATAGTCCGTAAAGCTATTGATCATATAGTGTTCATCTATATACTCGTTGTACTCTCTGTCCGTAATGTAAATCAGTTTTTCATCACTGTTCTGAGTTGCGTAGATGAAATCACTTCTGCATGGAAAGATTTCCAGACCGTTGTAAGCAATCAGACCGTAATATTGTTCATCTATGTTTGAATATAAGGGGTCATTATCGCTTCTGTTCAGAATAAGGGAAACTTTATCGTATGCCTGTGAATTATTCTTGTTGTATTGGGGGATGCCGTTCTCATACTTATAGCCGAATAATATCACAGGCTGAATATCGTCGCAAACTACAGTAGGTTTTAGAATCCATTTCCACACGGCAAAGGAGTCGTCAGTGCCGCCGGATTTACTGCAGGAGGAAAGCGTCAGCAGCATGGAAAGAACGAGCATAACAGCCGTGCCCGAGAGTAATCTTCTGTCAGTTTTCATTCTGCGTTTTCGGCATGAAAACGCGTCTGATTGGCCTGAGTGGATACTTCTGCTTACGTACATTTTTTCATCTCCCATAAAAAGTGTAAGATAATCAAATCACCATTCCGCTGTACAAAAGAAGGTATGTAAAAATCAGAATCAGCGATAAAATAAACGCCGTATTCACTATATACTTACAAATCGTCCTGATAGCTTCTTTACTTGCTTTTTGTCCGAGAATCAAAGCGACCGGAAAGGCTACTGCGAGTATCCCGCTGAGAGCCAGGAGGATTATCCTCTTCTCCGACAAAAACAGTGTCATTGCCAAAATTACGGAAATCGCCAGAACCGGAAGCAGTCCTTTTAACAGAGCCAGGACGGACGTTGTTTCCTGGTCTGTTAAGGGAAAAGGGACGGCGGAATGGTTTCCTCCCGAAATGTCTTCCATTTCTTTTTTCAGCTTATCAATTTCATTCTTAAGGTCACGAATCTTTTTTTCTCGTTCCTGAATCTTTGAGCGGATTCTTTTCAAACTCTCCTGGTCTTTATTGGAGAGCGGTTCACTTGCAGCGACATCAGGGCTGAAATTGCCCTGATTCAGCACTTTTTCAACACGCTCGATTCCGCCGTTGATTGATTTTTTCAGATCGGATGAAAGCTCGCCGGAGGAGATTTTTTTCAATGGAGCGGTCAAAAATCCGATATTGTAAAGCTCTATGACTACTCTGGGAACGAATTCGCCAAGTAAGAAATGGAAGTTCTGTTTCCGGAAAATACGCCTGAACTGCGAGTAGGCTTCGCTGACTCGCTGCCACCTGCCGTCGTAGTCGCTGCAATCCGAAAGCAGAGCGGAAAGCACGATTGAATAAAGGGAGGTCTCCGCTCCCTGCGAGAAGAGAAAAGTATTGATGTGATTCTGACTCTCGCCGAAAAGAATGTGCAACGCGGCGTTTTTCTTCATAGTAAAGTCTGTGGGCTGATCAGCTACTTTGGAAATAATGCGAACGTTGTTAATGACCTCATTCATAGCTGTGAGAATTTCCTTGGAAACCATCAGCTTGGAATATTCCGGTTTGCTGAATCGTTTGTCCCACATCAGATGAAAGAAGCAGGACGCATAATAATTGTCATCGATATTGGCCCAAAACCACTGTTGCGGAGAATTGCTCTTCACTATAGAAATACTCTTTTCGATTTCTATCATAAGTGTGGTAGACAGAGCGTTTTCGGTGAAATAATCCTTATCGGAGTTGCATAAATTGTCGATGTCCTTCAGATGCTTTGACAGAGCGTGGAATAACTCCGTAAGAGCAATGTCCGCTTTGTGGAATGGAGGATTCCGATAATCAGTGTAAATTGGATGGTATCCGTAAAGACCGTTGATCAGATCAGAGAGAGAACCGTAATTCCTACACACCATGCAGTCAGGCACATTCAAAGCCTTGTCGATACACCTGAAGTAAACTTCCGACAGATCGTTACGGCTGCCCTTAAAATTCTGTCTGACGCTTATTAGCTCATGTATCCGGCATATTTTGTCGGAGAGATTGAAGCAGTCCATAATATGATCGTTGACATACTCCGTAAGCTGATCCTTAGTAACTTCCAGATATCTTTCGTAAAAATACGGATTGATTCCAAGCTCTTTGCAAATTCCGGAAACTGTCCCGCTGAATAAGGATTTTTCGGGACTTTGGTTGCAAAGATGTCAATGTCTGAATCCTTCACTGGTGCTTCACTAATTACCATGAAAATCTCTTTTGGCCGCTGAAGGAATTTCAAAATGTCATCATGCCAATCGGAATGCACTAAAAGGATGTTTTTAAAAGCGCTGTGGAGCAGCCCTTCAGTCTGATCGAGGCTGCCGGTCAGATAGGGATGCTTAAGCCCCTGCAAGAGTACTTCGGTCGTTTTTTCCCTGAACCTGTCATTCCAGATAAATGATTTTGTATCGGCGTTGCTGATGATTTCAAGAGACAGACATTCCACGAATTCCCTAAGAATATCTGTTCCTTCCTTGAGCAGTGCGTTGCTGACGTCGTTGCCTTTTTCGGGTGAATGTTCATGAAGGGCAAAGAATATTCCCATAGCGGATTGATTTGAAACATTTTGACGATAATGTAATATTAACGTCGACAGGAATATTGTCTGCGGAGTGCAAGATGGAAAGCTGCAGTTTAGAAGCAGCTTGATCAGACTCGAATAATTCGCCGTAGGCAAGGAAGGCTCGGCGTCTTTGGTATTGGCGTACCCTTCGAGATACCGGGTACAGAGATAGCGCAGGGTCCTGACAAAAAATCTCGGTTTTAGGGTATTCCATTCACCGTTCACGGATGTGCACAGAAACACTGTCATAGCGTCGGTGACGGACTGGTCAAGCAGGATCTTGTTAGGCATTTCAGCCCAACGAGTGTATAGAAAATTATCCGGCGGCAGCTTATCGGGTTCTATTTGTTTCAGCCATGAGTGCAGATATTTAAATTCCTCGTAGTATTCATTCCGACTCGAGCTGAAAAGTTTAATTAGGTACTCGCAGATCGCGTTTCTTATTGCGTTGCCCGCAGAGGGGTTTTCCGCGGTAATGCTGACGCCGTCATATCTCAGAATGAGGCTGTTGTCAATCTCTGCCCCCTCAGCCACAATATTGATCAGCGAGGAACGCGACATCCTGGTCGGATTCATAGTCACCGAAACGGAATGAGCCAGATTCTCCGGCATAAATGTCAGTATATATTGAGCCAGCTTTGCAAAGTCAGAGTCGTACAGATTCTTAGAGCAGACAATGCATATGCCTCTTCCGCGCGGAAAGAAATTTGCTTTAATTGGCTGCAGCACTTCGTAGAGCATAAGAACCTCCGGGTTTTCTTTGTCAGGGGGGATATTGCTCAGCTTTGGCAGCAGGGAAAGCCGTGTAACAGCCTCGAATGATTCATTCGGCTCGGAGGTGTGAAGTATGTGGGTAATATAGGTGCTGCGGTTATTGGAACTGTCCTTTGATCTGACGGAACGCACCCAGAGATACCTTCCCAACTGCGAGCTGTACTGAATCCGGCAACTCTGGGTCGCACTCATTCCGATTTCGGACATACTGGAGTGAATACTCAGCATTTCGCTGTTGTTTTCCGGCAAGGATGACGACACCACAGCCGCTCCGTTGTGTCTTGCCGACCATGTGCAATAATACTGTTCATAAAGAACGTTTGGCATTTGTATCATTCTTCTCTCTATGATGGGATAGTACGGAGCCTGCCGCTCCGCCGGGAGGAAAGAGTATTATATGGGAATCCGCCTTAACGGAGAAATCAATAAGGGTATCCCTGAGACAGTTGGGTTGCGAGCATTAACCGGTACTGTTCGAGAGCATAACGGAGCCGGGCGATCTGCAGCGACCTTTCGGCGTATGCGCTTTTTCTGTTCCACAGGGCGAGAAGCTCGTCGTTGATAGGAGCCTTCAGCCGGCAGTCGAAGTCAGTATGAATGACGGCGCCGGCGGGACAGGGGAGATAATCCTTGCTGTCAAGCTCGCTGATAATTTTTGAGATCAGCCTCTTAACGAGCGTTTCGTCTGAGACGGATGCAAATACCTCGTGATAGAGTCCGAATGCGTTGTTGACATTTCCGGCAAGCTCTTGACGAATTACCGGCACCGGACTCTGATCGGCCATCAGTGCCGCGAGAGTCAGGGTATACATAGAGAATGAATATCCTGCGTCTTTCATTATCAGTTTGATGTTACCTGTGGATTCGCCGAAAAGAATACGCATTGCCATGAGAAGCATTATGCGGAATTTTTTATAGTCCTGCACGTTTCCTTCATGGAAAGGAACATACTGAATGATTTCGCTGACAGGCCGGATTATGTTCTCGGTCAGAATCTCCGCGCAGAGGCTGGGGGTGATCTTTATTCTTTTATCCGTCATGATTCTGAAAAAGGAATAATCGGGATTGGTGCGGAAATCAGCGGGATTAAAATTATTCCGCTGTTGATCAGCCGCCGCAAAATCGGTTTTGATCACCAGAACGGTTGTGAGGGCATTCTCCTCCAAAAAAAACCTGTCAATGCCGGAAGTCCGGTGTATCTGTTCCAGGTGACAAATCAGGCACCCATAAAGCGCGAGAAGCGCCATTGATGATTGGTGGAAGGGAACAGAGTCCTTGTAGAGAGGATAATACCGGAAGGTGCCTTCGATCAGAGAATCAAGCTCCCGGAAATTCCGCCGGACAAAATACGCGGACAAAAGGCTGCCGGAGTCCTCTTCCTCCAGGTCAAAAGCCACCAGAATGCATCTGAAGTAAACCGAAAGCACATTAGTATTGTGATTTAAATATCTTCGTATTGAAATCAACTCGTGCGCTCTGGCGAGCATCTGAGAGAGAGAGGAAAAAGCTTTGATTTTCTCCGTCACATACGCCACAAGCTCATCCTCTGGAATATCAAGGGAAGGCTCAAACACAAGCGGATCGATACCGATTGCAGAGAAGGCGCCTGTAACGGCGGCGTTCATCCGCTGTCTGTCTTTCGTTTTGTCATACAGATCAAGAACGACCTTGACTATTTCGCCAGCGTCTATTCCGAAAAACTGATGGAGTACCCTGCACCGATATGCGAGAATTTCATCGAAAACGCCTGGATGGGGAATAGTTTGAAAAATCGTATGTATCTGACTTTTCAGAGAATCCGAGGCGACAGACAACCATTCGGGCTTGCTGTTGCCGATATTGTTCACGGCACGACGCAGCAGAGACTCGGTTTTCTCAATACCGCCGGTATTCTGGGGACTGACGACAGCGTTACAGAGCAGATTCAGGACTTCATCCTCGTATTCATCCTTCATGAACGAAACGGAAGATTCAGGCTCGGCAATGCCCCTGAGCGTAGGCACAAGCCCCAGAATCAGTCTGACATCCGAGCCTTTTTTCCGGAAATAATCCGTGACGTCGGAGGCGTTGTCAGGAAAAAGCCGCTGCAGCGCCAGAAAGACGCCTGCTGCCTGTCGGTTGCGTTTTTTTTCGAGCAGGAAACGGATCAAAAAAGACGCGTATCTTTCAAACGGAAAACAGTCGGGGAATGGTCCCTCATGGAGAATACCGACAAGCCCCCCGAAGTCATCCCCTGCCGAGGATGGCTCGGAGTCGGAGCAGTTCTGCATGCCGTCAAGCAGCATTACGCACATTCTGGTGAGCGTAAGGAAGAAAACGTCTATCTTGATATGCTCCCATTTCCCCGACTGCGACAGGGATAGAAAACGGCTGATCGCGTCGGTGACCGGCATAGACAGCCGTATTTTTTCAGGAAAGGAAATGCACAGAATATAATACAGCACATCCGGAGGGACAGAATCCCTCTTAGCCTTTCTGTGGAGTCTGAGTATGTAAAGAAGCTTCTTATAATAGGCAGACAGATCCGGTGCAATCAGTCCCGTCAGATAATCATAAACAGCCCGGCTGACGGGGGAGAGGGCAGGCGGCTCGACATAGCGGAGCATCCCCCCGCAGTATTCCAGCTTCAGGGAATCTGATCCGGAACGGGAGTCGTCGTCGCGGATAATGTTGATGAGAGAATGTGACGACTCTCCGAATGGACTCATTCTCACCGAGACCTGTTTTTTCAGATCATCGGGAAGAAATTGCAGCAGGAAAAGGGCCACCTGCGCAAAGCAGTCGTCATATTCCGCTGCGGGGCAGACAACGGTTATTCCTTTGCCTTTGTAAAATCCAGAAAGAATCACATCGACGATGGCGGAAAATGTATCGTAGTCTGCCGTTATCCGCATTCCAGGAAGTTCAGCGTCGAAGGCGAGCTTTCCGGTTGCGGCGTCATGGGAATGCCGACTCAGTCCGGTCAGGAGCGACAGAGATACAGCGTTTCTGAGCGAGTCGCTCATCTGTTCCTTCTTGTTATCAGAACGCGGCTCATCTAAGGCATCATGAAGCACATGCAAAAGGCATTCCTTTTGTCCGTCGCGGGAATCCTGCGAGGTGACCGCGCGTACCCAGACGAATCGGTCAATCGCACGGCTGTAGTATAAAATGCAAGTCTGTTCCAAGCCGATTTCGGCGATGTCGGCGATGTACGGAATATCGTTGTAGAAACCGCTGTCAGACTGATCAACGGAGGAGGATAGTAATTCCAGATCGCTGTCTGACAGTATCAGATAATACTGGTCGTATTTTTTTGTCGGCATATACTATTCTCCTTAGCAAAGGCATTCGGCGACTGTGAAACGGGAAAAAAGTCGAAAGCGGGAATAACAGGTTCTGAAGCTCCTGTCATCCTCAAAGAAGGAGCCATTTTTTTATTTCTCTTTCACTTATCTGAGACGCAGGGAAAACAACGTATGTCCGGGGAGCAGACAGTGACGGAGGAAGATCTTTCCCTGCGTTGAAATTATCCCGTCTCACTGGCAATTTTTTTACAATTGCCTGATAGTGAATTAATCCTTGTCGTCATCGATAAACGAGTTGTAAATAGTTCTTGTGGTTTCGCTTTCGTCGTCGTTAATGAGATCGTCGAGGGAGATAGACGCCTTTTCAGCGGTACCTGCTGTGGCGACCTTTTTGCGGACTGTAGACTGGGCGGAATTCTGAAGGATTGTTCTGACATTTTCAGGAACGGAATCGTCCGAATCTTTCCCGAATTGCGTTTTAGGACTGAAAATCACGTCAGCGTACTTCTCATCCTTTTCCAGGTCTACCGTGGGGTTATTGAAGTCGAAGGTGTCGTCCGTCTTATTGGTGAAACTGAGTGTCGTGGGTTCGGATAGTGGGGCGGAATGGGAGGTAGCGTGGAGATCGACCGGCAGTGTTGAGCCGGAATCGAATTGTAAAACCGGATCGGGATCAAAAGACTCATCTACCCCCACCGGCTGATAGTCCTCATAGGGGAGGGGTTGCTCAGAGCTGAAGGCTGACTGCGGGGATTCAAGCTGCCTGGCGTTCATGAAGTGAGAGACGCTGACATTTGTCTGACGCTTTCCTGCGACCTGAGCCGGAGCGGGAATCAGCTTATCCCTGACAAGGCAAAGAAGTGTCCAGAGCATAGGCTCATGAATGTTTAACGCCTGATTGCGGAAGGAAAGCGGAATATAATCAACCTCTTCGAATCTCTTATTGAGCGCATAGTCGTCCCATTCCTTCTGGGAAAGTTCACTTTTAGAGTACAGCTTGCCGGTGCTTTCTTCATACATGCCCTTTTCTTTCCTGTCTCCGCTGAAGGCGGAAATAGCAAAGAAATTGCTTATTTCCATCGAGTGTGCGGCTCCCTTGAGCTGAGGGAAGTTTTTGCGGACGATATGATAGGCGGCAATGTTGTGGAGGGCGAGCTTACCCTCATCCAGCAGAACCGTGCGTTCGCTGATTTTGTTTGTTCTGCCAGATCTGTCACAGTCGGAAAAAAGGGAAAGGCTCCGTATTGTACAAGTCTGCCTGTGTAATGACGAAGGCGCAGGGTTTATTTTTCATCAGCGGCTTGTTGCAGAAGTGTCTGAGATACAGATCATAGTATTTCCTGACCTTTTTTCTGCTGTCATAGGCGCTGTTGTCGTTGTTGTCGGAGGAAGGAGCAATAACGACATCATCGTTGTTGTCAAACAGATTCATATCGACATACAACGATTTGTTCTGATCGTTTTCCACGTAGCCCAGACCCTGAAACGGCTGAACAATATAGATCGTCGCGTCGGCAATATTGACAAACTTGATGTTTTTGGTGCTTCCGTCGTCGTTGTTAGTTCCCCACATTTCGCCCATGGTATCAATGACGCAGATGTTGTGCTTATAGACGACCGGGGGGGAGGCCTTCTTTCCCTTTCTCCCGGAAGGGCTGCCTTCCTGCCAGGTAAGCGTCAGAAAAATAGGGGGGATGGAATTGGGGGTTGCCTTGGGGATAATCCCATTGCTGGCGTAATTGGTCAACCCTTGATAGAATATTCTGCTTGGTCCGTCAAATACTTGCGGAAAAATGACGGAAAGGCTCCGTATTGTACAAGTCTGCCTGTGTAATGACGAAGGCGCAGGGTTTATTTTTCATCAGCGGCTTGTTGCAGAAGTGTCTGAGATACAGATC
>ONDC01000127.1 GCA_900316495.1 uncultured Eubacteriales bacterium | reverse complement strand
ATGGGCAGGGAAGCGAGCTTTGAACTGAATTGTTCGGATTTTTCCGGCAGCGTGACCGATTTCATCAAAATTTTGAACAGTCTCGGATGGTCATACTACGACAGCGATAATCACGCCGAATATCTTCCTTTAGGCGACAGGGACAGCTTCGATTGGGAAATAGGCGAGATGACGGAAAGCGGACTTTATGCTCTCTTTGATCAAAAGCTGCAAGCCGGAGAGACCGTCGGGCTGGTACTGTATTACCGCGACACGGAACACGGCGTCACGTTGCTTGCGGCTGATATTAGCGAAATACTCATTATTCCCAACATCAACCGCAAGACACTGGACGATGATCATGATTCCATGACCGACGTCAGCTGGTACGCCGAACGGCTTTTTCAGAAACTGCTCTGGTACGACTGCGGCATGACGAATTTTCAGTTTGAAGAATATGAGGATTAATCTGACAAAACTCAAACAAACGATTGACAAGCAGGAATAATTATGCTACAATATTGTCAACGGATAAGCTAAAATTTGTTAATTATAACTAACTTGCTTTTTTCGGCATATCTGTGGCAATAACAGAATATAATTATGACTGAACAGGCGGTCGCGAAAGCGGAACGCCGGGCCTGCACAAGCGGGCAGCAGATTGTTTTTTTTGTAAAAAGCAGCCTGCGGGACAGACAAAAATGTTCCGCAGGCGTTTTTTATTCCCGGAGGGTTTTGTATGGACAGGAAACAGATCGTAGAACGCGTCTCGGCCATCAGTATAGCGGTGAACCTCATTCTGTCGGTCGGCAAGCTGGCGGCAGGTATTTTCGCGCATTCCGGCGCGATGGTGTCCGACGCGGTGCATTCCGCCTCGGACGTATTCAGCACGGTCATCGTCATCATCGGCTTCCGTCTCTCCGCCAAGGACGCCGATAAGGAGCATCCCTACGGTCACGAGCGTCTGGAATGTGTGGCGGGCATTATTCTGGCGATGATCCTCTTCATTACCGGACTGGGCATCGCCAAATCCTCCTTTGATCTGGTCGTCTCAGGGGAGTACAAAACCGCCGAAATGCCGGGCATGGCTGCGCTGATGGCTGCCATTGTCTCCATCGCCGCCAAGGAGGGACTGTACTGGCTGACCATCATCTACGCGAGGAAAATCGATTCTCCTGCCCTCAAAGCCGACGCATGGCACCACAGAAGCGACGCGCTTTCCTCCATCGGCGCAATGATCGGCATAATCGGCGCGCGCATGGGCGTTGCCATCTGTGAGCCGGTTGCCAGCCTTGTGATCTGCGTATTCATTATCAAGGCCTCTGTGGAAATATTCAGCGACGCCATCGGCAAAATGACCGACAAGGCGTGCGACGAGGAGACGGAAAACTCTATCCGCGAGACCATTCTCTCACAGGACGGCGTGGAATCGCTCGCCGATCTGAAAACCCGCATGTTCGGGGCAAAAATCTATGTGGATGCCATTATCACGGTCGACGGCAGCCTTCCACTATCGCAGGCGGACGCCATCGCCGAATCGGTACACGACAGCGTGGAACATACCTTCCCCGGCGTGAAGCACTGCATGGTGCATGTCGATCCGGCATGATCTTTTCCCGAATGAATCGACAATTAACGCGGCACCTCCCGAAAAAGGGAAGCGCCGCTTTTTCCTTGTATATTATAATTACAGCTCGTTGCCGCGCGTAATAATACGGCTCCATTCCACGGGGCCGATCGCGCCGTTTTGTTCGATGCCTAACTGTCTCTGAAGAGCAAACACCGCGTTGCGGGTCGCCTCGTCAAATGTACCGGTGACGTTGACCTGCGGAATCTGCGGGTCGGTACGGGAGATGATCTCAAGATAGCGCTGAATGATCCGCACGCTGTCGCCGCTGTCCCCGAACACAAGGAACCGGCCGGGATAGGGTTCCCCGATGGCGCTCTGGTAATTCGCGGGAAGCTCGCTGACGGCGGCACGGTAGGCTCTCTCCACCTCGCCGAAGGTCTGTCTGCCCGCAATGCCGTCCACCTTCAGACCGTAGAGTTTCTGGAAGGTGAATACCGCGTCGCGGGTCTGTTCACCGAAGTAGCCGGTGATGGGAATAGGCGGCAGCTCCGGAAAGAAATAGCCCAGAAAAGCGAGGTAATATTGCAGCGCCTCCACATCCACACCGCTGTCGCCGAATTTCAGGGCGCGGGTGTATTTTCTCTCGACCTCGGAGATTTCCAGACCCTCGCCTGTGATGTCGGACAGTCGCTTGACGGCGGCGTAAATCTGCTTGATCTTGTACCACGTCGCCTTGCCGACAACACCGTCCGGCTCGAGATTGAAGATCTGCTGGAAGGCGGTCACCGCCCGTTCCGTCTCGAAGTCGTAAACGCCCGTCAGATTGCTGATTTTCGGCAGGGCGGGATAGTTGAGGGCAATGCGGTTCAGCTCCCGCTTGATGATCAGCACATCGTCGCCGAAGGAGCCGCGCCGCAGCGGTACGCCCGGATAGGACGGGGTATTGTCCCCCACCGCCGCGTCCAGCACAAGGCGGATGTTGTCGCCGTAATAGTATTGCAATATCTGAAAGGCGTTCAATCCCTGCTCGGCAAGACGGACGCTTCCCCACTGTGAAAGTCCGCTGCACTGCACGTACACGCCGTCGCAGAACTGAGCGTACAGCGGCACGATGCTCCCGTTCCGCACGATGTAATTGTTGAAGATCTCATCCACGATTTCACTGATATTGCCGAAAATCTCCCCGTCAGGGCGGAACGCCTGATCGTAGAGAGTGTTGTTGGTGATGTCGAAGTCATACCCGCGGCTGGGATAGTATTCGGTGTAGATGCGGTTGAGAGCGAAGGTGATCTGGGCGAGGATATTGGCTCGCAGCGCCGCCTCCGGCCAGTTCGGGTAGATTTCATTGGAGGCGACGTTCTTGATGTACTCTGTGAAGCTGACCGTGACATTCTCCGCCTGCTCGTTGGGAGCGCCTAAATGTACCGTGACGGTCTGCGGAATAATAGGAAGTGTCGGCATTTATTTTCCCTCCGTCATCTGATTGACCGGCGTAAGCGAAAGCGGCAGTATTGTTTCTATGCGGTCGTAGACCGTGACTACTTTGTCTATGACTGATTGGAAGGACGGGTGAAAGAGC
The DNA here is from genome assembly GCA_900316495.1 of uncultured Eubacteriales bacterium. GTDB lineage: Bacteria > Bacillota > Clostridia > Oscillospirales > Acutalibacteraceae > RUG762. The sequence goes on along the minus strand of ONDC01000127.1, from coordinate 2,312 downwards.
GATACAAGATACTGCGCCTCGTCCGAATCGGAGGTCTTGGGCGCCAGCACGGTATCGACGGGACGGGTGGGAAGCACCATGTTGTCCACGATGCCGGAGGAATTGGTTCTGTCGCTATAGAGCAGATAGCGCACGCCGTTGTGAATGACAGCGACGTCCACCTCCACACCGTTGACCGGAAATGCCTCATAAGCCGCGCTGATCTGCACCTTGAGCGTTCCTCTGCCGGGATAGCTGCTGATGTAATCCTGATATTCGGGTACAAAGGGCGATACGCCGCCCTGACGGTTGCTGTCGGGTAAATGATTCATAATGACCGGACTCCTTTCGGGTGATGACTATTACCATACTATTCCCACACCGCAAAAGGGTGCAAAAAAACGTCCGCCGGATCGAAATTCCGGCGGACGCCTGTATTATGCCGCGTTGTCAAGTGACCGTTCCCCGAGAGCGTTTTCCACCTCGTCAAGGACGTCTATTTTGCTGTGGAAGGAGCTGATCTCGTTTTTATTGCCGGTCGCCGTACCGAACGCACTGGCAAGCCCGACGAGATTGCCCCTCAGATCGATCACCGCCGTGCCGCTCATACCGCTTTGTACCCCCGAGGTTGTCTCCAGAAGGGAGTTGTAAAACCCGAATTCGCCGATAGAGGAGGTAAGGCTTCTCACCTTCAGACGTTTGATCAAGTCCTTGTCGGTGCCTGTCCAGTGCTTGGCAAACGCCACCACTTCATCCCCCTCCGATAGCTTGGTGTAAATCTCCCTGTCAACATACACCTGCCGGAGTGTCATCAGCGTATCCGTCGGAATGTCAGAAACCGGTATTCTGAACATGGACAGCTCGTTGTTTTTCTGAGACGTCGCGTAATCAATGCTTTGTTTCACTACCATTCCGTCAAAAAACATAATGCGACAGTTGTAATGAACCGCCTCCATGACATGCCTGACCGAAAGAAAATATACATATTCGGGCGTGATGCGGTAAATGCATCCGCTGCCCGCCGCGTAGCCATTGCTTCTCACCTGCTTGAAGTCGACCAGCGCCGGCTCTAAAAGCTGCACCGCTTTATCGTAATCGGGCGCGTCAAGAGGTTGGTATGTAAAATATCCCGCGTCACAGAGCAGCTTCAGCTCCTCCGGCTTAAGGGAAATATCGTCCCGGTACAGCGACAGTTGGTTTTTTCCGCGCACCGACAGCGTCACGGACTTTTCGGTGACAAGCCCATGGCTGTCCGCAACGGTGTAGGTGACGGTGTAATCCCCCTCCGTGCGCGGATCAAAGCCGCCGCGGTCAACTGACATCCTGTCGGTGAGATTGCCGTCGCCGGTGTCAACCGCCGCCGCTTTTGTGACGTCAAAATCCGTGCCAACCGGAAGATGCCTGTCGAACGCGCCGATAATGACAGGCGGATCGTCCACCGTGAAGGCGATCTCCCGCGTGCCGACGTTTCCCGAAGCATCCTCCGCTTCAAGAGTCAGAACGAATGCCCCCGCCTGGGGAAAGGAGATGCGTTCTGTTTCGCCGCCCCCATACCGGATCCGGCAGTCGACCTCTCCCGACGCGTCGTTGATTTCACCGGCAAAATCCTCCGGAGCGTATTCCCTGCCGGTTGCGATAAACAATTCGTCCTCAAAGGGAACAATCTCAGGCGGGACCGTGTCCCTGACGGTTACATTGAGATGATAGCGATAAAAAAGCAGCCGCGCCGCCGCGCTGTATTCGCCGACCCTATCGGTGTTCACCCCGCTGACGTCCACGTCGGCATACTGCACGATAAAGGTAACTCCACGATATATTCCCTCTGTTTCGGAAAGACGACCGCCAGACTGACGATAAACAGTCCTGAAAGCACGCATAATACAATTCCCAGTGCCTTTATGGGTTTGCTTTTCTGTCTGACAGGCGGATTCACAGAATACGAATTCATCCCACCGACCTCCCGGTCTCCATGAATTGGGGCGCTTCTGGCGCTCCCTTATGTTTCATTATATAATCGTACATCAGCGAACAAATGCGGACGCTTAGAGCTTTCCCCTGATCCAGTACTGGCTCATGCTGAATTCGCGCACCTCGGTCATCTCTCTGCCGAGAAAGTCCGGCGGAACAAAGGCGTTCGCCGCTTCCACCGAGTCAAATTCCACCTCGGCATACAGAAAACCATGATCGGTTTCCGGGTCGACGGCGCTGCATTCGAGTCGCAGACCGCCTGGCAGCTCATAGACGTGATAGTCCTTGTGAATCGGCGGCTTTGTGAGGATCCCCGCCATTTCCTCATACTGCGAAGCGTCAATAGGAATATTCACCTCCGCACG
>ONDC01000156.1 GCA_900316495.1 uncultured Eubacteriales bacterium | reverse complement strand
CAGCACCGCGTTGTCGCTGAGTGTCAGCCTCGTATGGGAATAGATCGTAACAGCCTGCCTCAGATAATAGGTGCCGTCTCCCAGCGTCACCGTGACGGGAACATCGGAGGTCGCGTTGTCACGGGCATAAAACAGCGCGTCCTGCAGCGCCTTCGTGTCATCCGAAGTATCCGTGCCGTCCGCGCCGAAGCTCTCGGCGGAAACAGTGGTTTTGACCGTTCCCCTGTGCCCGGCGCTGCCCGAACAGGCGGAGCCTGCCGTGGCAATCAGCAGAACGGAAAAAAGCAGTGCCGCTATCTTCTTCACAAAAGCACCTCCCTAACGAAACACAGCTGAACGCTCACTAAGCCTCCTTAAAAGATTCATTTTGAAGGAGGCTTATGATCAGGGTCAATATCTGTATTTTTTCAGCATGAGGTGATGAAGAATGCCATAGGCGGCATACTTTGACCAGACAAGCAGCTTGAAGGATTTTCTCAGAAGCAGCCGCTGATAGATGGCAGGCTGCTCCGCCTTGAGATATTCCACAAATTCTATCAGCTCCTTCTTGTGCTGCTTCGACTTGGATATGACAAGGTATGTCCTTACCTGAAAGCGCGTGCGCTTGCCAAAGTACTTGTAGATGTAGTTGTCCTTTTTTGTTACTCTCCTGAACACATCGGCATAGACGTGGTAGAGTCTTTTCAGCACGATCGTCTGCTCGTTGTAATGCTTTTCCAGACCGGCAAGGCTCACGCTCTGTTCGCCGCGCCCTATGCGGTAGCAATAGACAGTGACCGGCGCAATCCGGATTGTATTGACCCAGCGCAGGGGCAGAAGGTCGTATTCCTGGTCGGTATAGAAGCAGTGTTCGGTCAGGGTAATGTGGTTATCTTTTAAAAGATCCGTCCGGTAGGTGATGGAATGCATGGTGAACCACGCGTCATCCGGCAGCTCGTCGAAGGTGCCGGTCACAAAGGGAATCTTAGCGCCCTGATCGCTCTCCTCGGTGTGGCCGTCGCTCTCAAACACCCGGCGGAAGCGGGTGATCACCATATCCTCATCCGCATTTTCCAGAATGCCGATAAATTCCCTCAGACCGTCCTTGTCAAACCAGTCGTCACCGTCAAGAAGGCGGAAGTACTTGCCGGTCGCGGCTTGGATGCCAGCGTTGACGGTGGAGCCGTAGCCGCCGTTCTCTTTATTGATCAGCACAAAGGTTTCCGGCGCCTTTTTCACATATTCCTCCGCGACAGCCGCGGTGCCGTCCTTTGACCCGTCGTTGACGACGATGACCTCCAGCTTGTCCATGATCTCCGGCACAAGGCAGGAATCAAGCGTCTGACTGAGAATTTTTTCTACGTTGTAGCTTGCTATGGAAACACTTAGTATTTTCTTCAAAAAAACACCTCTCATTTCATCAAGGAGCCATCAATTCTGCTCCGGCAGCCTGTCGTTCAGCAGATTCAATATCATCGTCGCCGCTCTTTCGGACGCCCTGCCGTCGTCCACACAGCCCTTGTCCTCAAGGAAGCGATCGACTTCCTCTTCATATTTTTTCATATCAAAGCCGGCGATAATATCCTTTACCGAGGCATTGTCGGTCGCCAGCGGAAAGGGGGTGGCGGTGATGGGATAATAGAAGCCGGTGCTGTTCTGGTATTCCTCCAGATCGGGGGCATAAATCATGCCCGGCTTTTTGGTGACAACGTAATCAAAGATCCAGCTGGAATAATCCGTCACGGCAAAATCGATCGCCACCATCATTTCCTGAATGTCGGTGTAAAGATTGCCGTCAAGAATGAAGTCGCAGTCCCCGCTGACCCTGCGGTTCCTGGCATCCCTCGGATGCAGGCGCTTGAGGATGTACCAGTCGCCGCCGAAGCGTTCCGCGAGGCACTCGCGCAGCAGCTCCGCGTCAAATTCATCGAATTCCCTCGAAGCCTCCCGCGCAAAGGTCGGCGCGTAAAGCGCCAGCTTTGCCTCGTGCGGCAAGCCGTAAAAGCTCCTGACCTTGTCGTAAAGATCGCCGTCGGGGGCGTCGTCCCTGCCGTTGATCAGGATGTCGTTGCGGGCGTGTCCGTACAGAAGCACGGGCGTTTTCTCCCAGAAGGAGCTTCTGTAGACCTCGTTTTCAAAATCGCTGTTGGAGATGATGTAATCGGCGATCTCCCCGCAGCGCGCGCCCCTCTGATTGCGCTTCTTATTGGGATTGGACGCCGCGTCAATGCGCTTGATTCCCAGCGAACCATGCATGGTCTCGATAAAATACTGTCCCTTTTTCTTGGCGATGGGCTTTTTGACAAAATTCAGCCCGTTGTCAACCAGTACCTTGGCGCTGTAAAGCGCCCGGTAATAGTCGGGGGAATGAAACAGCACCGTTTCGGCGTAATCCGGGAATCCCGTTCTGTCCTCCTCATGGAAGACGACCCAGACGCATTTCACATCCGGATTCAGCTCATGCAAATGACGGCAGATATATTTGGGATTACAGGTGTATTTCCCCTGAAATGTAAAAAACAACACTTTATTTCTTTCAATGGCAATACTCTGCCGCACCGCCCTGTACCAGTAGGAAAAAAACCTGTTTTTCGTCTTTCTGACTAATTCGTTCAACTTCATGATTCTTATATATCGCTCCCTGAAAACTGCGATTTGAATTCCGCAATGGCGTCGGCGTCCAGCACGATTTCGGTGGGGAATTCAGAACGGATAACCGATTCCAGACGTTCGGGAATCTCTTCCCTGCGAAGGATGGGAAGATGATTGGTTCTGTGAAAGCCCTCGGCGCGGTGGTCGATGGAAACGATCAGACTGCGGCAGCCGTTCTGCATGGCAAAAACGCCGCCGTGCAGCCGCGTGCCGACATAATCCACATTTCCCTCCCGCAATGCCTCCCGGTATCTCTTGAGCGAATAGATACGCTTCAGCTCGCTTCCTCCGGGCAGACGGTCGAGGTAGCTCTCGTCCTCCGTGGTCTGAATCCACACCCGCACGTCCCTGTAATTTCTTCGGATGATTTCGATCATCTTCGCGTCATTTGCGGGATCGGTCTGGGGCTTGTAGCCGCTGACGCTGAGAATGCAGTTCTCCGCCTTGCGGGTCGGTATCTGTCGGCAGCGTTCGGGCGTGAGCGGCCAGAGACTGGGACAGCCGGTGTTGATCGCGCGTCTGCCGAGCGATTCAATCAGCCGCTTGGTCAGATCATCGCGCACGCTGTGAGCGTACAGCTTTGAGAGCACCTTGTTGTAGATATACCGTCCCCAAAGGTCAAATTTCTCCGAGGAACCGACGGTTCCCACGCCTAAGAGGACGCAGTTTTTGTAAATAGAAAGGTTCGACGGGTAAATCTTCCACTGCGTATTGATCTTGGCAAAGCGCTCCTGCGCGATCAGGTTGGTGCCGCAGATGAATTTCCAGTCGGCCTTCTGGTAATATTTTATCTTGGTGCCCTTGTGAAGGAACTGCTTCACATAACTGTGGGCTACCTGCTTGGCGGAAAAATTATTGACGTGCGTCGCAAGCCGCAAACAAAAATTCTCGTCGAAAATATCCGACATACTTTCATTGATCGAGTCTAAGATGATCTCGTCGCCGACGTTGCTGGAGGCGAGGGCTGTGTCAAAAATAACGATTTTCTTCAACGTATCACTCTTCCTGTGTTTTTTTGTCCCCGCTGTTTGCCTGGTTTTCCGGGAACTGAAGCTCAAGAATCACGTGTTCTTCTCTTTCTTCGGGAGCAGGCAGCTTCCTATAGTCGCCATACATATTCCTGAGATAGGCGTCGTAATCTCTCGGGACATTCCACATATGTCCCTCG
>ONDC01000064.1 GCA_900316495.1 uncultured Eubacteriales bacterium | reverse complement strand
CTTGATCTTGAGCAAATGAAAAGCGTGGACGATTCGGATGATACCAAGGGCCAGAATCCACCAGCCCGTCAGCAGGACCACAAACACGCCGACGGACATCTGCAATACCGGCGAGAAGGCAAGCATAAGGCCAAAGATCAGAGATACAACCGCGCTCACGAGCACCCATGCACTCTGCCGCACGATATCCCGGATATCGAACCAGGTAACAATACGCCCGATACCGTCACCGATCATGACGATTCCCAGCACAAAGGGGATCACTGCGGATGTCTCCACGGGCGTGAAGAAGCAGTACACGCCTGCGAGGATCATCAGAGCACCAAGGATTACAGATATAACTTTTCTTGTCATCATGATTCACATCTCCCTTCCTGAAAGCAAACTCCCCACCGTGATGGGTGGGGAGCTGTCAAGAAATCGATTAGCCTTCGATGGCGATGTATTTCTTCTCGGGCAGTTGCGGTTTTGCTTCCTTCTTCGGGATCTGCAGCGACAGGACGCCGTGCTCCAGTTTGGCTTTGATATCCTCTTCTGTGACATCTTCGCCGACATAGAAACTGCGGCTCATGCTGCCTGCGTAGCGCTCCTGACGGATGAGCTTACCGGTCTTCTTATCCTTCTCATCCTTGTCAAGGCCCTTTGCCGCCGTGATGTTCAGGTACCCGTTCTCCAGGCTGAGCTGAACCTCATCCTTGTGGAAGCCAGGAAGTTCGATATCCACTTCATAGCTGTCATCGTGCTCCCGCACATCCGTCTTCATCAGGTTCTTGGCATTGTGACCGTAAAGCGGCTTTTTCAGATCCTCACCAAAAATACTAGGCATGTACAACATAAGTCAAACCTCCTTTTATTTTCGGTCCTGGATGCTGTTCAGGGCTGTTGCTGTGGTATATGCCGCAAGGGGAGTTGAGGAAACCCAGGATCAAAGCTCCGGATCTCTTTCCCTCTTGCGAGTATGTTATACCACCATTTTTAGCACTCGTCAAGAGAGAGTGCCAATTCTTCTGTGAAGAATTTGTGAACTTTCTTATATATAATTCGCTGCGATTTCTCACCGGATAATTGGATTCACGAATTAGCCCTTGTTACAGCTTGGGAAACAGCGCACGCCGCTTTTGCAGAACAGCCTTTTTTGATTCGACTTCTCGCTTCAATTCCCGGATTTCCGGGCTTGCGTCTTCTTCCCGATAGAGGAGGCCGATCAGTGCGTCCTGTTTTTCGATGATCTCGTTTTTAACGCTTCTTGTGGGCTCCAGGTTCTCTGCAACCTCTAGCCGCATCTGAGCGACGCGTTCTTCCGCTTCCTGCCGCAATCTCTCCGTCTCAACCCGGATCTCCTCCATGCGCTTGGCAATGCGCTCTTCTTCAATGCTTTTCTCCGGAGAATCAACAATTTCTTCCCCCACACCTTCAATGAGACCGGTGACGACGGTTCCGGATCAATCGTCTCTTCGATGCGCTCAGCCCCGACGCGTGCCAACCACAGCTTAAACGGCTCCGCCTTGGGCGAGGGAATCGACTGGATGATGCGCAGAAGCTGCTCGGTATCAGCTACATCGGTTATCTCCTTTGTTTTAAATCCATAGTTCTTATTCTATTATTCTTATTAGTGGACGGAATTCCGCCCGTCTGACCGCCGGTTTTCCACCCATCAGACGGACGGTTTCCCACCTGTCTCACGGTCGGATTTCTGTCGTCGGGAATCCGGACGTAGATCCGGTTCGGCTTCCCGATCCCTTCCCGCTCGCGCCGGATCAGCTCTGCCTTCTCCAGATCGGCGAGGGCGGCTTTCACCACCGTTTCCCCATGGTGAATGGTGCGCGCCAGCTCCCGGATCGGATAGTGGAGGAAGACCCGCCCCCACTCGTCCGACCAGCCGGGTGTCCGTTGGGACACCCGGGCGCGGTCCAAAAGGTGGATGTACAGCAGCTTTGCCGTGTCGGACAGCTCCAGATTCATCAGGAATCTGGGGTACATCAGATACGGCGACGGCTTGCTCGAAGCCGTCATGTACTGCATCACGGCATCCGCCTCCCGGAAAAGTTTTCCTTGCCAGCCGGCGGCGTTTGCGCTATACTGGCTGCGGAATTCATTTCGGATGACTGTCCCGCCTCTGCTGCAACAGAGGAGATCGGGGCGGTCATTTCTTTTGCGGCGATCATGCGGCACCACCTCCCGTATTTTGCTTGATCCAGATCAACAGGCTGTCCCGCGGGACCAGCATGCGCTTGCCGATCTGGAGCGTGGGGAAGTCTTCCCGGTGCATGAGGTTATACGCCCCGGCACGGGAAATCCCCAATACCTCCGAGAGCTGCGTCGCATTCAGAACCGGAGACGTGCTGTTCATCACAGAATAGTGCACACAACAGCGACCTCACCGTGAAATGAGGTCGCTGTTGAAGATAGGAGTCAGGGTTTATGAACCCCATAGGGGAGGAAGACTGAATTGACACTTAGTATTTATCTGTGCGATAATATAAACGCCAATAGAATATAAGGGGGTGATACGTTGAGCAGCAATCAAAGCTTCGATAAAGCATTAATTGTGCTTACGATTATTGAAGCAATTATTAAGATTGCGCAGATGCAACTGTACTTGGGGGCATCTCTCAATGTTTACAAAGAGCCGCAATGCAATGAATTGCATCGTACCAAGTTTGGCACCTTGGCCTCTTGATAATACTATTGGCAGGTCTGCCCGCACATTTGTGGGGCAGACCTTTACTGTAGCAATAATAGTTGCAAACCCAATCCAAATGGATACTCTATAGTCCAACTGAAGAATATCCAGCGGTGGATTTTATTTGAATCTCGGCTGATAGGAATCGCTATTCTTCTACTTGAATATGAGAGACTATGATATCGTATAACCTTAGAAGCCTTGGTGCAACATGTGTACCAAGTGCTGAGATATCTACTATGTCACGAACATCATGTTTGTAAACAGTGAATACGGAATGCATCTGATCCATAGAGCCAACATACACAGGGAGATTATAAAAATAGAATTCCGAACGATTATAAAACTGATCTCCAGTAATGTCTATTATTACGCTTTCATACTGAAGCCAAGCGTGGGTCTGAGGATTTCTTTCATCGCCGTAACCATACATTCCGCAGATGCGTTTTGTTTGAATATCACGTTCAAGCAAATACTGTCCCAACAGATCAGCCGTATCTCCGCAACATCCTAAAGGAAAGTGACTAAAGGAACGATCATTTTCAAAACATCCCGTATGTAATGCTAATTCAATACCGGACCGAAACGTTTTGGAAAGTGAAAAAAGATTGTCGTTCACAATCGAATAACCTTTCTGACCGAAACAGTTTTTCCAACCTTTGCAAATGTAGTAAGCGGGCCTTATTTCCGCATTGCCCAACTATCCTTTTGGGATCTAATGTATTCTCTATATGGGGAGTAGTATTTCGTTAGATTCGGATCATCAACCCATGCATTCATTTGTTCAAATGACATGAAGTAATAAAAGTCATTTTTTGTAGAATCAATACCAGAAATTCGGTAAACTTCGTCCGAATAATCGCCGATGAGATTAAACAATCTTCTCCAATATTCAGAATCACTTATTCTGTTCTCATCTTCCATTAATTCTTTCATCTTGGGAATATACATTTCGTGCTTATATTGAACCATGTGTTTTGTATGAGAAATGACCAGAGAGTCATCATACAATTGAATTTTAGAGTTGTTACGCAAGAATATCTCCGCTGCTTGTACTTCCTTCTTGTTAAAAAGTCGGAATGTTGGAGAATGCCTAGCTTTCTGCATAGTCGAGAAACACTTTGAATGCTGAGCAGCAAAAGAATCATCGACAAAACTAGAGAGCCGAGAAAGGAGACGGTGGTAATTATTTATTTCGCTTTGAGTAAAGTCGGTCCATAGGACATGGTGTGCAAACAGCAAAACAAATGCATCAGCTATTATATCATGACTGGGAATACCCTGTTCATGAAGCAAGGATTCTGGAAGAAATAAACCGGTATTATTCGCAAGAATATCAACATAAGTTGAGCAAATTTTGTGTGCATCAAGATAATTCATAATACTTTATCCTTTATCCCTGTTTATTTGCTATTATCTAATACGAATCTTTTCTCTATTATAACACAGAAATGCCGGACAAGAAATAGGCAGAAAAACATTGATTAGAAATCCTAAGAATGTCTCAAACATCCTAAAATAACAAAAAACGACCCCACTTTTCGGTGAAGTCGTTTTTGGTGGAGCGAAATTTTTCAAATCCGAACCGAAGGCCTCATTGACCTCATCCAGGCTGAATGTCTCGGTTCCGTTTTTGTAGTTGTAGTTGAGAATTAGGTGATCCTCATACAGATAGACGGAATTCACGAACGTCTCGATGATCTGCTTCTGATACGCCGGGTCATTGATGTTTCCATACTTGAACTGGCTGATCCAGTCCACGATCTGTTCTTTGGTGTATTTTGGCCGCGCCAACTGCGCCTGAGCGATGTTGATTGTCAGCGCCTCTCGCTCTTTTTCCAGCTGCTCCAATCGCTCCTTGGTAGAGGCGGTTAAAATGCCGGCCTGAATCGCATTTACCAGATTGGCGATGCCCTTTTCACATTCCTTGAGCTGTGCTTTCAGCGCAGGAACGGTCGTGTCCTCCTGATACTGCATCGCTGTCATGGCGTCTGCGATCCGGTCTATCACATCGTCCTGCAGTACATTGTTGACCGTGAAGATCACGACCAGCTTCTCGATCCAGTGCTTTCGGATCGCCTTGCGCCGCTTGCAGCCCTTGCGGCGTTTTGCATTGCCGCATTTGTAATAGAAATGCACGCTCCCGTTGCGCGACCTGCCGCTCTCTCCGACCATCAGCCCGCCGCACACGCCGCAGTACAGCTTGGTCGAGAGCAGATATTCCTCGATTGCTTTTCCTTTTGCCGGAGCTTTCTTATTCATAGCCAGTCTCCTTTGAACCTTCTCGAATATCTCTTCGTCGATGATGGCGGGAACGCCGTCGGGAATGACGACCTCACCGTAGCGGTATTCTCCGATATATTTCCTGTTTTTCAGCATCACGCCCAAGGTGCTGACGTAGAACTGATCGCTGTAATACGGTTTCAACCCTCGAGCGTTCAGATCAGAGACGATGTTCTTCATTTGATCACCGTTTGCATAGCGCGCGAAAATTTCCTTCACAATGGGCGCGGTGACCGGGTCCGGCTCAAACAATCGGGTTTCGGGATTCACACGATATCCATACGCAAGCTGACCGCCGTTGCTCATGCACTTCAGCGCATTTTCCTTATGCCCGCGCTTGATTTTCACGGACAGCTCTGCGGAGTAATATTCGTTCATGCCCTCCAGCAGCGCTTCCAGAATGATGCCCTCCGGGCCGTCCGAAATGGCTTCGGTGGCAGAAATCAGCTTCACGCCGTTTTTTCTCAGCTGCCGCTTGTAAAACGCGCTGTCGTAGCGATCTCTGGAAAAGCGATCCAGCTTCCAAACGATTACTGCATCAAACAGCTTTTTTTCGCTGTCATGAATCATGCGCTGGAAATCCGGGCGATCTGCTGTTCGGGCGGAAAGTGCGCGATCAATATATGTGCCTACAATTTTAATGTTTTCTCGACGAGCGTAGTCCGTACATTCCCGGATCTGCCCGTCAATGCTCTCCTCTCTCTGATTATCAGAGGAGTATCGAGCGTAGATAACTGCATTCATTTGATGACCTCCTAATCAGGTTCATTATAAAGTTTTTTGCTGATACGACAAATGTGCGGGGCAGGCCGAAGCCTGCCCCGCGTTTCCAATCAATCGGATGGGTTCTTTTTCTCTGCAAGCTCTGCCTGCATACGAGGAAGGAAGAACTTCGCCATCCGCTCAATCGCGAAGTCCGGGATCTGCGGACCGGAATCGTTTTCCAGCGCAACATCCACGGCGGGTGTGGTCTGATCCGAGTATTTACTCCTCAAGGTTCGCGGAAATCCCGAATGGGAGCCGGAGAACAGCCTCCTTCAGTCGGAGCAGTCCGGGCTGATCGTTCCGGCGTTTGCTGCGCTGCCAAATGTGAACCGGGATATTGTTTCGCTGCATCTGGGCTTCTGCGAAAACTGCTTTCGACCGACGGAAAAGCAGACGTTTGAGGCGCTTGCACTTCGTAATGGTCGCCGCTCCGCGCAGGCGGCGGAAAACATCTATTACGGCTCTCTCAATCAAATGAGAGAGGAGCTGACAGAGCGCGGATTTCTGCATACGGTACGGCTGAACCGAATGAAAAAGACAAAAACCGCCGTTGTCTACGCCTATCAGGCGGACAACGACGGCGAATGGGGCGAAATTGAATATGACTGCAAAACCGGAAACTTCCGGATCGCAAAGCTGGCGGAACTGGATCTCACGAAGTCACAGCCGTTTGCAAAGCAGGCGATCCGGCGCATCCGTCATTGGATTCAGAGGGAAGTGTTTCCGAAAAAGGATCAGCTCTGGTTTCCGCTCTGATTTTGCCTCACGGGAAGGTTTTTGCTGCTTCGCGATTCTTGCTGTTTTTTGAAAATCTCGGCATAAAGTATATAGAGGGACGGTTCCCCCCCTCTCACACTCTCCCCCTCCTACCGGCTGTACAGGCTGAAGAAGGGGAAAATGCCTCCATTTTTTCTCTTCAGCTGGTAATGATATAGCGACTATGTTGAAGGAATTGAAATGAGACGCTATATTTGTGAGTCACTTTTTCGGGATAGCGGAGTTAAAAAGGCGTTCATTATTTACAGTTGCTATTCAAAACTTTTATAATTATTAAAAATGTTTGTAAGTATAGTTTAAATAATTGTTGACTATAATGCAACTATATGTTATGATTTCGCTGGAGGCGATATACATGGCAATCACAACCAAGGAAGGCATTCTGAAGGTGCTTTCTGCTTATAATCCATGGTGGAAAACCGGAGTCGTGAATCCGAAGCTGTCCAGAACCTATAAGCGCTTTGCCTTCTATGAGGCTATGAAGCGGATTGACCAAACGAATCTCCGCCGCACGGTTGTTTTGACCGGAACACGTCGCGTCGGAAAAACCACGATTCAATATCAGATGATCGAGGCCTTGCTTGCGAAAGGGGTTCCGCCGCAGAAAATCGTTTTTATTTCTATGGATCACCCCATGCTGAAGCTGAGTGGTTTCAATGAGATTCTGGAGTGCTACCATGAAAATGTGTATGCAGAGCAGGATGTATATTACTTTTTTGATGAAGTGCAATATGCCCAGGATTGGGATAAGTGGCTGAAAACAATCTATGATATGCAGCCTGACACTCAGGTCATTGCAACCGGCTCTGCCAGTCCTGCATTAATCAAGGGCAATCAGGAAAGCGGTGCGGGTCGCTGGTCTGTTATTCAGGTTCCAACAATGTCCTTCTATGAGTATTGTGAGCTTTTGGATCTGGATCGCCCTGTGCTGCCGAAGAATCTGAAAATCACGCCGCTGTTGCATATGAGCAAGCAGGAAAGAACGCAAATCATGCTGCAGCTGTCGAAGGTGCAAAACCATTTCACGCGCTATCTGCAGGTCGGTGGATTCCCGGAGCTTGCGTTGGCGGATAATGATCTAATGGCGCAGCAAATTATGCGCGAGGACGTTGTTGATAAGGTGCTGAAGCGGGATCTCCCCTCTCTTTACAATATCCGCAATGCCACAGAATTGGAGCGCATCTTCCTTTATCTTTGCAATGTTTCATCCGAAATCGTTTCGATCGAGGCGATTGCCAAAGAACTCAACGGAGTATCCCGCCCCACGGTAGAAAACTATATTCAGTATCTGGAAAGCGCCAATCTCATTTACCAGAGCTGGCCAATCAACATGGCCGGGAAAAAGGTGTTGAAAGCCAGTCCCAAGATATATATTGCGGATGCGGCAATACGCAATGCAGTTCTGATGGATGCCTCTATGCTGACAGATCCGGTTCAAATGGGGAAAATTGTTGAAACTGCGGTTTACAAGCATGTTGCTGCGTTCTACTATCAGCAGGCAACTTCCGTGGGGTATTTCCGCGGTGGAAAGCGCGGGAAGGAAATCGACGTCGTTGTAGACTATCCCAACACCAAAAACATTCTGGTTGAGGTGAAGTATCGGGAGGGTGCCCCGATCGCGGATGATGATGCGATTTGTGAGCTATGCGATGAAGCGGCAGCCGCGATCATTGTGACGAAAAACGCCAATGACTTTGGCATTCATAACACAAAGAGCGGCAAGGACATGATCAGAATACCGGCGTTTGCATTCCTGTATTTGCTTGGTCACGCAGAGAAAAATGGGTATAAGGGTATTGAATAATATGAAAGTACATGAGAACTGTTTTTCATTCAAAGATAATCAAGAGAATTCAAATATTGCTCGATGAAAGGTACTCCGGGCATTCGTCAGACATCTTCATAAAGGTGTCATAGTCGTATTCGTATGTCCGGACGAAATAGAGATAGAGCGACATGGCCTTCTCCAGATCCGTATACTCCGGCCGCATCGTCTCGTTGATGATGTCCTCGACCAGCTTCTCGAATTCCGCGAGCTTCTGCTGAAACTCCTCGATCGGGACGGTGTAGGTAAGATGGGCGATCCCGTTTTCAACGGGCTCAGAGCTCGGCTCAATGTACTCCGTCAGCAGCGGGAAGCAGCGATCGTGGAACTGATGGATCATCCAGTCATAGGTGTCCTGATCCGGGCACGCGAAGGTGTCCTCGCCGGCCATGACGGCGTCCACGAGGTTGTACCAGCTCTGCACCATCTCCGCAGGGAAGATCTCGTCCAGAAACACGGAGGAGACCTTCGGGCGGAAGGTAAACCACGGTTCGTTTTCGGCTTCTTTTTCGGGTTCCGCTTCCGGGACGGCGCTGCCGCCGCCGGAGAGCTCGGTCTGGGGGCCCGCGGGGACCGCCTTGCTGCCGCAGCCCGCGGCGAGCGACACGAGCATCACGAGACAGAGAATGAGGGCAAGTGTTCTTTTCATGGTGTATTATTCCTTTATTTATTTTCAAAGAATCTGATCGGCGGGGATATATGATGCCCCGCGTCACATCTATAGACGCAAATCTTTTCGCGGTATTCCATGGCGACGCTCCCGGATCGGTTTTTTTCTTCGGAGCTGTCTGCGATCATGATACCACGCGCCGTGCGGAAAAGCAAAAGCGCGGGTTTTTCCCGCCGTCTTGCTAATTTTGATTTGCCGTGGTATAGTTTCAGCAATCATGCAGAACGCACCGGGAGGTGTCAATGATGTCAAATGATATGATGCGCGGCAGCGCAAAGGAGGAATACCTGCGGGCGCAGAGCGCCGGCCTCCGGGAAAAGAGAGAGCTGGAGGCGCAGGGCCTTTCCCCGTATCCCACCGTGCTGGAGGAGGCCTTTCCCGGGGTCTCCAAGGTCTCCGGCGTTTCGCTCCCGCTGGTCGAGATCCCCGCCGACCGCATCGTGGGCACGGTGACGTCCGGCAGAAAGAGCACGTTTTCCGCGTCGTTCCTGCCGCTGCCGGAGGTCGGCAGCGAGTTCAGCGCGAAATGGATCGCGCTTTGCGAGGCGCATCTGTCCGACACGGGCATCCGCGATCCGATCGAGTGCATCGAGTATCTCGGCAATTTCTACGTCCGCGAGGGGAACAAGCGCGTCAGCGTTCTGCGCTGGTTCGGCGCGGTCCGCATCCCGGCAAAGGTCCGGCGCGTGATGCCGCTGGAAAAGGACAGTCCCCGCGCCGAGGCGTACGAGGAGTTTCTGGACTTCTTCAAGGCGACCGGCATTTACGACATCCAGTTCACGAAGCCCGGCAAATACGCAAAGCTGCTCACCGCGCTCGGCAAAAAACCGGGCGACCCGTGGACGGAGCAGGAGAAGAAGCGGCTCGTTTCGGCCTTCACCGGCTTCAAGGAGGCGTTTGCGCCCTTCAAATCGAAGGATCACGCGCTCCTGGCGGAGGACGCGCTGCTGCTGTTTCTGAAGGTCTATCCCTTCGGGCAACTGACCGGGATGACCCGGCAGGAGCTCAAAAAGGCGCTGAGCGCCCTCTGGCCCGACATCGTCACCACCTCGGATTCCGGCGCGATCACCGTGAAAACAACGCCGGACGACGAGAAGAAAAAGAGCGTAATTTCCAAGCTGATCGCCGGAACGAAGCATCTGAACGCCGCGTTCATCTGCCAGAACGACACGGAGCGCAGCGCCTGGACACGCGGCCACGCGGAGGGTGCGGCGTATCTTGCAGAAGCCCTCGGCGACAGCGTCTCCGTGAAAACGTATTTCCATGCCGATACGCCGGAGGACGCCGAGCGGCTGATCGGCGAAGCGGTGTCGGACGGCGCGGATCTGGTCTTCACGACCACGCCGCAGCTGCTGGACGCCACGCTCAAAGCCGCCGTGAAGCACCCGAAGGTCGGCTTCTACAACTGCTCCGCCTGCCAGCCGTTTTCCAGCGTGAAGAGCTATTACTGCCGTATCTACGAGGGCAAGTTCATCACGGGGCTGATCGCCGGCGCGCTCGCGGACAACGATCTCGTGGGTTACGTGGGCTCCTACCCGATCATGGGCGTGCCCGCGTCGATCAACGCCTTTGCGCTCGGCGCGAGGATGACGAATCCCCGGGCGAAGATCCTGCTGGAGTGGAGCGCCACGGAGATCGACTGTGTGCGGAAGTTCCGCGAGAGAGGCGTCCGGGTGATCTCAAACCGCGATATCCCGACGGCGGACGCCAGCGGGCTGAACCAGAGCTATATCGGCACGTTCACGATCGACGGCGACGGCGGGCTGACGCCGATCGCATCGCCCGTCTGGATGTGGGGAAAACTGTATGAGCACATCGTCCGCTCCGTTCTGAGCGGCAGTGTGGAAAAGAAGGAGCATGCCGTCAACTACTGGTGGGGCATGGACTCGGGCGCCATCGATATTGCGCTCTCGGATCTCGTGCCGGAGGGCGTGCGGAAGCTCGCCGAGACCATGACCGACAAGCTGAAAAGGGGAGAGCTCGACGTCTTTGCCCAGCGGATCACCGCGCAGGACGGCTCCGTCATCTCCGACGGCGTGCACCCGCTGTCCTCGCTCAACGTGCTCAGGATGGACCGTCTGTCGGACGCCGTGGAGGGGCACATCCCCGAATATGGGGAGCTGCTTCCGTTCTCCCGCGCGCTCGTCCGCGCGCTCGGCGTGTATCGGGACCGGATCCCGCCGGAGGCGGAGCGCTGAGATGAAGATCCTTGCTGTTTCCGACATGGAGAGTGCCGCGCTTTGGGACCATTACGTCCCGGGGCGGCTCGATCCGTATGACCTCATTCTGTCCTGCGGCGACCTGAAGGCGCCGTACCTCACCTTTCTTGTCACGATGAGCCATGCAAAGCTGCTGTACGTGCACGGCAATCACGACGGGAGCTACGACGCCTCCCCGCCGGAGGGGTGCGAGAACATCGACGGCCATCTCGTCGTGGCGGACGGGGTCCGCATCCTCGGGCTCGGCGGTTCTCTCTGGTACAACGGCGGACCCCATCAGTATACCGAACGGGAGATGCAGCGTCGCATCGACAAGCTGCGCCGCGCGATCAGAAAGGCGGGCGGCGCGGACATCGTGATCACCCACGCTCCGCCCAGGGGCTTCGGCGATCTGGACGACCCCGCGCACCGGGGCTTCGAGGCGTTTCTCGGGCTGATGGACGCCTGCCGCCCGAAATACCTCCTGCACGGCCACACGCATTTGAATTACGGCATGAAGATCCCCCGCGTGGTCCGGTACGGAGAGACGGAGATCGTCAACGTCATGGGCCGCTGCGAGCTCGAATGGCCGGCTCCGCCGGACAGAGCGTCCGAGCTGACCTGGATCTCAAGACGCCGCGAGAGGCGAAAATGACAAAAAAAGCTGCCGCTATGCGGCAGCTTTTTTTTGTGTGTTGGTGAATTATACTATCAAGTGCAACACTTCAGAAGCGTAAAGAAGTTCATACGAAACTCATGTAGAATGGAGTCACCACAACACACAAAATACAGAGG
>ONDC01000033.1 GCA_900316495.1 uncultured Eubacteriales bacterium | reverse complement strand
CGCATCAGCAAGAAAAAGATTATGTTTAAAGCTGCTCTTGAACCTGATCTCTTTGTGAAAATCCTCTTTGCCCTTCAAAAGTAAATGCTTTTGCCCTGACGTTTTCCCTCTTGACAATATATAAATAAATATATATATATATAATGGATATGATTATTTTTTTATTTTATAGGAGGTCATTTAATGAAAAAATTTACGAAGGTTTTCAGCTCGGCGCTTGTTCTGCTGATGATGGTGGGGCTGCTGCCGTGGTGCGGGATGACGGCGTATGCGAGTGGTGGAGCGACGTATACGATTAAACCGTATGATGCTGATTATGACAACATTAATTACGGTACACTGTCTACGGACACTGGGCTGCCATACGACACAATGGTTTCTACTTTGGTAAGGAAAACAGGTGGTAACGGATTAGGCAGTTCTTATAATATTAAATCCGTTGAAATAACTTCAGGAAGCAACGCCACGCTGGGAACAGCCACAGGTACGCCCGGACAAAACGGTTATGATGTACCTGTTGTTATCAATGCGGTAGGGAAATTTGTTTTGACAATTAAACGTACATCTGGTTGGGATGCTCTTCACATAGGCGTAAATGTACGCAATAATACAGATGTGGAGAGCGTATCTCTTGACGAAACGGAAATCAACATTACGTTAGGAGAAGACGCTGTATCGCTTTCTGCCACTGTTCTCCCGGCGATTGCTGAACAGAATGTGACATGGGCATCCTCCGATACATCCGTCGCAACGGTTGAGAACGGTGTGGTCACCGCTGTCGCCCCTGGTACGGCAATCATTACCGCCACTGCCACCAACGGCACCGATGATGATACCACTGACGATAAGACCGCAACCTGCACCGTAACCGTAGTGCTTCCGTCGGCTTCCGTCACCACTGCGCCGACAGCCAAGACCCTGACCTACGATAAATCGGCGCAGGCGCTTGTGGCCGCGGGTACAGCGGAAAACGGCGTTATGCAGTACGCGACCTCCGAGAACGGGCCTTTCTCGCCTGATATTCCTACCGTAACCAATGCCGGAACCTACAACGTCTGGTATAAAGCCAAGGGCAATGAAGGCTACAACGATTCCGACGTCGCCGGACCGGTTGAAGTCACCATCGCCAAAGCCGACCCGGAAGTCCCTGATGTACAGTTGTCAGCCAAAGTCGGTCAGACACTTTCAGAGCTTGAACTGCCCGACGGCTGGGCGTGGGATGCCCCCTCGACCGCGTTGACGGAACCCGGCGACAAAACCTTCCCCGCGAGCGTTACCGGAAACACCAATTACAACGATAAGACCGCAGACCTGCCGGTGGCAGTATCCTTTGAAATTGAAAATACCTTCGGGAACGGCGGAAAGCATACCAAGGACAAGGACGACAGCCTTTTGTTTGTCTTTGAAATTGCCGGCTTGGACGCCGACACCTACCCGGCATTTGTCAATGCCAGTGAGATCGTCACTGTCAACGGTAAGGCAATCACAAAGGGCACCGATTTTACTGCCACCCCCGGTTCGCTCAAGCTGACGCTCACGAAGGAGTATCTTGATTCCCTCGACGCGGGCGACTACACGGTTACGGTGAAGTTCACGCTGAACGATGTGACGGTCGAAGGCTCGTCAACCTTCACCGTCGTTGCGCCGGACGAAGCTCCGGTTCCCGATACCGGCGACAACACCACGACCGCCGTTATCTTCACCGCCCTGATGCTCTTCATGCTCTCGCTGGCGGCGATGGCGTTCACCCTGTATGCCAACAAACGCCTCCGCCAAATCGAGTAGGAGGCTACCCATTAATTGAGTAGCCGACCTCTCACACCACCGTGCGTACCGTTCAGTACACGGCGGTTCAATCATAAATAATGCAGAGACTTGTACTTTTGGGATATATCAAAATATCCTACTTGTGCAAGTCTTTTGTTTGTGATGGTGTGCGTAAGGATTCCGCTCCCCGCAACAGCCCAGTAACCTTTCCGAGAATTGCCGTTTCTGTAGGCTTTCCAATGTGGCATACCCAACTTTTCAAGATTGGCAACTCTTGTCCTTGGTCTTTTCCATTGTTTCCAGATATACATGCGTATTCTGCGGCGAAGCCATCCGTTCCAGTCGTCTATTGTGTTTTGCATATCCGCAATTGCATAGTAATTGAGCCATCCTTGCATAAATGTTTTCACCTTTTGCATGACTACTCTTACATTCCTGCCCTGACTGCGGGAAGTCAGTTCTCTGAGCTTCTGCTTTGCTCTCTTTAATGATTTTGCGTGAACTCGAATGTATGCACCTTTCTTGTTCCTTCCCAGCGCAAAACCGAGAAACTTAAAATTTCGGATAGAATAGATGCTGACTGCTCGGCTCTTTTCCGTATTTACCCTGAGTTTCAGTTTCATTTCAAGGTATCGGGTGCTGGTTTCAAGCAGTCTTTCGGCTGCTCTTTCGCTTTTCGCCAGAAGTACAATGTCATCCGCGTAGCGAACTACCTTCACTCCTCTGCTTTCAAATTCCTTGTCGAATCTGTCAAGATAGATGTTGGCGAGCAGCGGAGACAGATTGCCGCCTTGCGGCGAACCTTCTTCTGTCTTTGTTACTACGCCGTTTTTCATCACTCCACTTTTCAGGTACTTCTTGATTAAATCAATCAGCCTTTTGTCATGGATTCGCTCTCTTAACATATTCATCAGCAGTTCGTGATTGAGTGTGTCGAAATACTTTGACAAATCCAGACATACTGCATATCTGTATCCTTCATCTGCGTACTCCCTTACTTTGGCAATGGCATCCTTGGCACTCCGCTTCGGTCGGTAGCCATAGCTTCCATCTGAGAATGTCGGCTCGTATATCGGAATCAATACTTGCGCTATTGCCTGTTGTATGATTCGGTCTATTACTGTGGGAATTCCCAGTTTCCTTACTCCACCGTCTCCTTTCGGGATTTCCTTTCTTCGTACAGGTGACGGTTTGTATTTTCCGCTCCTGATACTTCCGAGCAGTTCTCCCTTATGTTCTTTCAGCCACGGCAGCGCTTCTTCCACGGTCATTCCGTCTATCCCCGGCGCTCCCTTGTTGGCTTTTACTCGCTTGTAGGCTCGGTTCAGGTTTTCCCTCTCCAGTACCTTTTCAAGCAATTCTGCACCGTCTCTTTCTTCTGATTCCCGATTGTCGGCACTGTACGCTCCTGCATACTCTTCATGTTCCACATTATCCCTTTGCAGGCAGCCGCCTTTCTTGGCGTATTCTGTTTTCATCATACCGACCTCCTTCTTTCATTTACTTGAGACTTATGATTGTTCAGCCCTTCCGGATATATATTTTTTTTCCGTACTATGGCTTCTGCTGACTTCTCACAGTTCGTTGTTACTATGCAGGCTTTCCGATATTGCTTACTCACCTGCACCTGTGAGACCTCCCCGGGTAAGAACAACGACCTTCACCTCATATATCTGCTGCATTTACGTCGCAAGGCTCGGGCAGTATCGGACTTCGTTTTGAATTGCAAACTCGTCCACTTTACGACGCCTTATATGCAGTTTCTGTTCGTCAGACCGAGGTTTTGCCCATAGCGGTACTTTTAAACCACTATATCCGGCTTCCGCCTCACGACGGACACCCTTGCCTTCGGCTAACAGTTCCTACTGCCAAGTCTGTAGCGGACTTTCACCGCCAAGTCGTTGCCCATGCTGGGCGCACAAATGAACCGCCGGAGCTTTCAGAAGGATTCTCTGAATGCTCCGGCGGTATTTGATTGGGCGGGTTATCTCACCTTGAAAATGAGCGGCTCTCCCTCTGTGCGAAGGACGCCGTTTTTAACGGAAACCGTTTTACCGGCAATCTCATTCAGATAGTCGCCGTCGGGAACGTCAAGCCTTGCCATGCCGTTTATTCCCTTCATGCAGAAGACCCCCGCTATGCAGGTCTCGCGGGTTTTGAGAGTGGCAGTGACAACGCCGGTTTCGTCATCGGCGATCGCGGAAAAATCCGCGTCAACGGGGAAGAGGCATTTTTTGATCTCGCCGAGCCTTGTCAGATAGGCGGAAATATCCTTCTTGGGGTTGCGGTCGAAGACCGCCTTGTCAAAGAGGGTGCAGTATTCCCTGTTCTGCCATTCCTGACCGCCGTATAACATCGTGGTTCCCTTCTGGAAGTAGACGAAGGCGAGCCAGTTGCGCATGACGGCGGAATCGGGAAAGCGGTGCGCGGCGCGCGGCGTGTCGTGGTTCTCAAGGAACCTGATTTTTATGTAATCGCCGGGGAAGACATGCTCCTGATAATCCAGCAGGGCGATGTATTCGCTGAGCTTCCCCTTGCCCTCGGCGTATCGGTCGAAATAATCCTGCACATCGTAGGGATATTCCATATCGAAGGAGCGGTAGAGATCGGCGTCGGTGGCGACGGGATAGCCGCATTCGCGGGCGTACTGGATGTGTCCGGTGTAGACCGTTTCGGCAAGCCAGACGGCTTGGGGATTGACGGCGGCAACCTCCTCCACGGCGCGTTCCCAGAATTCTGCCGGCACGCAGGAGGCAACGTCGCAGCGGAAGCCGTCCACTATGCGCGCCCACTGCGTGAGCGTTTCGATCTGATAGTCCCACAGCTCCCTGTTGGAATAATCGAGGTCGAGCACGTCGGTCCAGTCGCCGTAGCGGTTGCCGAAGCTGCCGTCCTCTTTGCGGTAAAAGAATTCCGGATGCTCCCGGAAAAGCACGGAGTCGTGGGAGGTGTGATTGTATACAACGTCGATGATACAGCGCATTCCTCTTGCATGAATTTCGTCCACTAAATGCGCGAAATCCTCGCTTGTGCCGTATTCGGGATTGACGGCGCGGTAATCGCTGATGGAATACGGACAGCCGAGGCTGCCCTTTTTATTTTTCTGTCCGATGGGATGAATCGGCATCAGCCACACAATGTCGGTTCCGAGCGCCTTGATTCTGTCGAGGTCGCCCTCCAGCGCGGCAAACGTCCCCTCCGGCGTATGATTGCGGACATACACGGAATAAATGATCTTTCCACGGAGGGAAATGTCTCTCTTTCTGGGAATAACGCTCATGAGGTGATCACTTCCTTTATGATTTGTATTCTTCCCTGACGAATTTTTCCAAAACGTCAAGGCTTCGTCTGACCTTTTGTGTGTCAATGCAGTACGCCATGCGGAAGTAGCCGGGACAGCCGAAATTGTCGGCGGGAACAAGGATAAGGTCGTACTTCTTCGCCTTCATGCAGAAGGCGTTCGCGTCGTCCTCCAGCGCCTTGGGGAAGATGTAGAAGGTTCCGCCCGGCTTGACGACCGTGAAGCCCAGCTCCACCAATTTGTGGTAGAGCAGGTTCATGTTGGTCTCGTAGACCGAAAGGTCGCTCGTCTCATTCAGCACTCTTGATACGGCAAGCTGAATGATGGAGGGGGGGCAGTTGTGTCCGATGCCCCGGCTGATCTGCCCGCAGATCACGGCGATGATGTCCGCGTCGGTCGCCCTCGGATTGACCGCGATATAGCCGATTCGCTCACCGGGAAGGCTCAGGCTCTTGGAGAAGGAATAGCAGGTCAGCGTGTTGTCGTAGAAGCCGGCGACATACGGAGCGTCCACGCCCGCAAAGACGATCTCGCGGTACGGCTCGTCGCTGATGAGGAAAATATCGTGCCCGAATTCCTCCTGCTTGCGGCGGAGAAGTTCGGCGAGCCTTGTCAGTGTTTCAGAGGTGTAGACAACGCCGGAAGGATTGTTCGGCGTGTTGATGAGAACGGCGGCGACCCGTTCGGTGAGCATCTCCTCGAATTTTTCAAGATTGATCTGAAAGCTATCGGTGTCCGCCGGAATGATTTTCAGCACGGCGCCGGTCTGGTTGACATACTGGATGTATTCCGGGAAGAAGGGGGCGAAGGTCAGCACCTCGTCGCCGGGAACCGTGACGCAGCGCACCGCGTGAGCCACCGCGCCTGCCGCGCCGCAGGTCATAAAAATATGCTTTGCTTCATAGCATGTACCAAAGCGGGCGTTGAGGCTTTCGGCGACCGCCGTCCTTACCGACTGAATGCCGAGGGAAGGGCTGTAGCCGTGAACCGACACAGGATCGCTGTGCTGCAGCAGATCCATCATCGCGTCGGTAAAGGACTGCGTGCAGGGAACGCTGGGATTGCCGAGGCTGTAGTCGAACACATTGTCATAGCCTATTTCCTTTCCGCGTTCCGTTGCGTATTCGCTCAGCTCGCGGATGACCGACTTTCCGCTGAGCAGCGCCTTATAGTTGGGATTTATCATGGGAATAACCTCCGTTGCTTTTGTCTGAGAGCCTGTCGCTCTTTTCACCTCATTCTATCACATTTCACGGCAATACACAATTGTTAATTGAAAATAATACAAAAAATTCATTTATTACGCTATCATAACGGGGGAAACCGTATGCCAATCACCTATTGTGCCGCTGCCTGTCTGGTGTCGGTGGCTGCCGCGCTGCTTCTGTCCTTCGCATGCAGCCGTCCGGGGCGGAAGGACGGCATGTTTTCCGCGGCGCTGGGAATAATAGTATTCAGAATTGTCAAGAGTATGATTGTGGAGTGCGGCTGGGGATTTGCCGCGGTCGCGGGAACAACCAACGGACTTGTTCTTGAATCGCTGCTGACCCTGTGCGGGCTGTTCTTTTTTTCAGAGGTTGCCGAATCAGGGAAACGGATGAAAAAGGCGGAGGTATCTCACAGACTGCTGTCCGTGACGGGCGTTACGCTGATCTGCGCCGGAAAGGGAATGCTTTTTGATGGACGCCTGATTCCCGACGCAGCCGCGTTTATTGCGGGAAAAGCGGCAGGTATCGCGCTGCTTTCGTGGGCGGTTTTCCTTACGGAGGAAGAGAGCGCGCGGGATGTGTGGCGTGCGCCGTCTCTGTGGGCGGCCGTGTGTCCGGTGGGGAGCTTTGTGCTGGAATGCAGCGTCAGGCCGTTGAGCGGATCGGGGGAGGTCGCTTCCGCGCCCCTGCTGATACTCTTCGGGAGCTGCGCCCTGCTCTGCCGGCTGCCGGAGCGGATGGCAGCGTGGCAAAAGCCCTCTTCCGCCGGTCTTGCCACGGGACTTCTGCTGTCGTATGCCTTTGATTGTCTGACGGGATAAATCACGGTCTGTTGCCCGTATTGTTGATATTGCCCTAAGTCGGTTCTTAATCGTTCAAAATATATTCACATTTCGGAGTTGACAAAATTGCTTTATTCATGTAATATATAATAATAACGTGTTCGGAAAAAACTCAATGCATATGAAACAATTGGCTTGTTTTCGTCACTTTACGAGACAGGCTCTTTTTGCATATCGCGCATTATCATGCGTTGGATTGTTATTTCGTGAATATCTATTCGTGAATATCTATTCGTGAATTCTTAACTGTTATCATCATTACATCAAAAATTAAATGGAGGTTTATTTGTGCAGCAAAACAACAAAAATAACAGAAAAAACACAGGTCGTGACAGCTCACATGGCTCCGTGAAGCACAGCCATTCATCGTCGGAGAGAGCTTCGGAGCGCGCCGAGCAGACAAAATACGGCAAGGGCGGCTTTTCCCAGAAGCTTTCGGGAAAGGCGGGTCAGCGCCATCAGAGCGCCGAGAAGGACGGCGTGCAGACGGATGTGACCGTCAGACGCTCGTTTAACTACAACGGCTACAAGAAGAAGGGCTTCGGACGTTTTCTGTCAGAATTTCCTTTATCGGCGGTCTGAATGAGATCGGCAAGAACATCACCATGTTTGAATACGGCGAGGATGCCATCATTGTGGACTGCGGCATGGCATTTCCGGACGACACCATGCTGGGCGTGGATCTGGTGATCCCGGACTTTACCTATCTGGAGCAGAATGTCCACAAAATCAGGGGAATATTTCTCACCCACGGACATGAGGATCACATCGGCTCCCTTCCGTACCTGCTCCGCAAGATGAATCTGCCCATCTACGGTACGCGCCTGACCCTCGGTCTGGTGGAGGGCAAGCTGCGGGAGCATCGTCTGCTGGATTCCGCGAAGCTGCATGTCGTTTCGGCGGGACAGACCATCAATGTCGGCTGCTTCGGCGTGGAATTCATCAATGTGAATCACTCCATTCCCGACGCGGTGGGCTTTGCCATCCACACGCCCGGCGGTGTGATCGTGCATACCGGCGACTTCAAGATCGACTCCACGCCCATCAACGGCGGAATGATCGACCTCGGTCGGTTCGCGCAGCTTGGCAAGGAGGGCGTGCTCTGCATGATGGCGGATTCCACCAACGCGGAGCGTCCCGGCTTCACGAACAGCGAGCGCACGGTGGGCGAATCCTTCAACACCCTCTTCCAGAGCGAATCCGCGAAGAACAAGCGCATCATCATCGCCACCTTCGCGTCGAATATCTACCGGATCCAGCAGATCATCGACTACGCCTACAAATTCGGCAGGAAGGTCGCCGTCAGCGGGCGCAGCATGATCAACGCGGTCAGCATTTCCCAGGAGCTGGGGTATCTGAATGTTCCCGACGGCGTCATGATCGATATTTCCATGCTGAACCGCTATCCTAACAACAAGGTCGTTCTCATCACGACCGGTAGTCAGGGCGAGCCGATGAGCGCCCTCACGAGGATGGCGTTTTCCGATCACCGTCAGGTGGAGATCGGCCCCGACGATTTCATCATTATTTCCGCCAATCCCATTCCGGGCAATGAAAAGAACGTCGGCAACGTCGTCAACGAGCTGCTCAAGCACAAGTGCGATGTGGTCTACGAAAAGATGTACGACGTGCATGTTTCGGGACACGCCTGTCAGGAAGAGCTGAAGCTCATGCTCGGTCTTGTAAAGCCAAAATATTTTATCCCTGTTCACGGCGAGCAGAAACATCTGCTCAAGCACGCCGGACTGGCAAGGGCAGTCGGCATTCCGGCAGACAATGTCTGCATCGCCGATCTGGGCGACTGCGTCGAGGTCTGCGACGACCACATCAAAAAAATCGGCACGGTTCCGAGCGGAAAGGTGCTGGTTGACGGTCTGGGTGTCGGCGACGTGGGAAGCGTGGTGCTGCGCGACCGCAAGCATCTGGGGCAGGACGGTCTGATCATTGTGGTCATGGCGATCAGCTCCGACGCGGGACTGACCGTCGCGGGACCGGATATTGTGTCGAGGGGCTTCGTCTATGTCCGCGACGCGGAGCCGCTGCTTGACGAGGCAAGGCGCATTGCCTCCGATGCGCTGGAGGACTGCTTTGACGACGGGATCCGGGAATGGAGTACCATCAAGAACCGTGTGCGCGACGATCTGTCCAAATTTATCTATGAACGCACCAAGCGCAGTCCGATGATCCTTCCGATCATTATGGAGGTCTGACAGACCTCGGCATCGGATCGCAATTGATTTATCACGCGGCGGCTCAGCGGATTTTTGTGTGCCGCGTTAATTGATCAGGGTGGTGGAAAGATGAAAAACAACAAATACTGGCTGCTGACGCCTTATTCCTATATTCAGCTGGGTTTGCTGCTCCTGCTTCTCATGTTGATCTACTTTATGGAGCCGGGTCTGGGGCTGAAGCTGATTGCCATAGCGATCTGCGTGACTGCCGTCGGGCTTTCCGTCCTCTTTTCGGGAACTATCAGACAAAGCGTCTATAAATACGTGCTGCAGGTCGCGCAGTCGCTCGACCCATCGAATAAGGACGCGCTGAACAACATTCCGATTCCCGTTGTGACCGTTACCTCCTCCGGCGAGATATTCTGGTACAACGAGCTTTTCCGCGAGATCATCCTGCTTGGCGCGGACGCACAGGGCGTGAAGCTGCCGAGGGTTTTCAAGGGCTTTGACGAGGATTGGCTGGCGGAAGGCAACCGGTTTGAGATAAAAAAGGAAAAAAAGGTCTATTCGGTGTCAATCGGAAGGCATGAGATCGACGGCGCGGAGCAGTATGTTCTGTATTTCAGCGATATTACTGACCTCAAGAGAACGGAAAATCTGTTTTTACAGAGCCGTCCGGCGGTCATTCTTGTGGTATTCGACAATGAAGAGGAGCTTCTCAAGGTGCGCGAGAATGAACGCGTTCGCGTCATCTCCGCCCTCGAATCCCTTCTGACAAAGTGGGTGGGCGGCTACAGCAGCATTTGCCGCATCAACGCCCGTGACCGCAGCTTTATTCTTTTAGAGGAGCAGTACCTTCAGAAGATCGTTTCCTCCCGCTTTTCCGTACTGAATGAAGCGCGGAAAATCGTTATCGAGGGAGGCAATCCCGTGACGCTGTCGATCGGCGTGGGACACGGCGCCGCCAATTTCAGCGAATGCGAATTCTGGGCGAATCAGGCGCTTGAAATGGCGCTCGGGCGCGGCGGCGATCAGGCGTCCGTCAAGGACGCGGACGGCTACGCCTTCTACGGAGGTGTTTCCAAATCAGTGGAAAAGCAGAGCAAGGTGCGCACGCGAATGATCGCGCAGGCGTTGGTGGAACTGATCAACGCGGCAGACAAATGCTTTATTATGGGGCACAGATTCTCCGATCTGGACGCTATCGGCGCCTCCATAGGACTTGCCGCCATCATCGAGGCACTGCAGAAGAACACGGGTCATACGGTCAATATCGTTGTGGACGAAACCGCCACGCTGGCGCTTCCGCTTATCAATTCATACCGGGAGACAAAGGAAGTCACGTGGTTCATCACGCCTGACGCCGCGCTGGACGCGATGACGGACAATTCGCTGCTGATCATTGTTGACACGCATTCACCCGATGTGATAGAGAGCAAGGCGGTCTACAACGCCGCCTCTACCGTGGTGATGATCGATCATCACCGCCTTTCGGTCAAGAGAATCCAGAATTCCGTGATTTTCTTCCATGAGCCTTACGCGTCGTCCACCTGTGAAATGGTGACGGAGCTGGCGCCCTACATGCACGAAACCGCGATCGCGCGTCCGGAAGCCGAGGCGCTGCTCTCCGGCATTATGCTGGATACCAAGAGCTTTGTTCTGAAAACCGGCGCGAGGACGTTTGAAGCCGCCGCCTATCTGCGGCGCAGGGGAGCGGATACCATAGAGGTCAAGCGCTTCTTCTCCGGCTCGCTCCAGACGTATATCGAAAAATCACAGCTTGTTTCGTCGGCAAGACTCTATGGCGACTGCGCCATATCGGTTGCCGCCGAGGAAGTCGAGGGCATACGGGTCATCGCGTCTCAGGCAGCCGACGAACTGCTGAACATCAACGGTGTCACCGCCTCCTTTGTGGTGTACGTCATGGGAACGCAGATCAATATCTCGGCGCGCTCACTCGGGAAATTCAATGTGCAGCTTGTGATGGAGAAGCTGGGCGGCGGCGGACATATGACCATGGCGGCGGCTCAGCTCTATGAGACGACCGTAGAGGACGCCATCGAGCAGCTCAAATCCGCCATCGATGAATTCCGCACGGAGCAGGTCAGGGATCAGACAAAGGCGGTCACCAAGACAGCTACCTGACAGGATCATTTTGCTATTAATCATTCTTGAGAAGGGAAAGATCATTTATGAAGGTTATACTCAATCAGGACGTAAAGGGAACAGGCAAAAAGGGCGACCTGGTCAACGTCTCCGACGGCTACGCGAGGAATTTTCTCTTTCCGCGCAAGTTAGCGGTGGAAGCCAACGCGCAGGCGCTGAGTGAAAAGAACAACAGAGAAAGCGCCGCCGCCTTCCGTCTGGCGGAGGAAAAAGCGGCAGCCGAGGCAAAAAAGGCGAAGATTCACGGCAAGACCATCCGGATTGTCGGCAAGGCGGGGCAGAGCGGGAAGCTCTTCGGCTCCATCACGCCGAAGGAAATCGTCGAGGTGCTCAACACCCAATACGGCCTTGCCATCGACAAAAAGAAGATCACCCTCCGCTCCGAGATAAAGACCTTCGGTACCTTTGAGTGCGAAGTCAAGCTTTACACGGGCATTGTCGCAAATGTCAACATCGAAGTGGTGAAGGAATAACGGAAACAGACCGAAAAGCAAATCGACTTTACATAATACTTGTCAGCCTTGCTGACGTGAAAGGGGGGCGAACGTAGAAAAATGGAAAACATAACCGGTGAGCTGGAACGGCAGACGGTGCTTCCGGCGAATAATGAAGCGGAGCAGTCTGTTTTAGGCGCGGTGCTGCTGGATTCCGAGTGTCTGAACAGGATTCTGGACATTGTTCGTCCCGAATATTTCTACAATGAAAACCACCGCGAAATATTCTCGGCGATGCACCGTCTGTTCCGCGCAGGGTCGCCTGTGGACATTATCACCGTCCTGAACGAGCTGGTGGGAATCGGCGTTTTCACGGAGGAGACCGGCAAGCAATATCTCTTTACACTTGCGAATCTCGTGCCTTCCGTCTCGAATGTGGAGGCATACGCCGAGATCATCCGAGAAAAATTTGAAATGCGCTCGCTGATCCTTGCCGCGAAGGAGATCATCAACGACGCGTCGGACGAGACAAACGACGCGCGCGTTGTGCTGGACCGTTCGGAGCAGCGTATCTATGAGATTGCCAATTCCCGCGGAAGTCAGGGCTTAAAGCCGCTGGGCGAGGTGCTGATCGCGGCGTATGATCACCTGATGCTGATG
This sequence comes from uncultured Eubacteriales bacterium, assembly GCA_900316495.1. Classification (GTDB taxonomy): domain Bacteria; phylum Bacillota; class Clostridia; order Oscillospirales; family Acutalibacteraceae; genus RUG762. Next base: position 31,519 of record ONDC01000033.1, on the reverse strand, counting down.
AATTCCGATCGCAGGGACGAATTTGTGGGCACGCCGACGGGTATCAAGACGCTGGACGACACGATTTCCGGTCTGAATAAATCCGACCTGATTCTTCTTGCGGCGCGTCCCGGCATGGGCAAGACCAGCTTTGCCCTGAACATCACCCGCAACGTCGCCCTTATTCACGGGCGGAAGGTGGCGTTCTTTTCCCTCGAAATGACGCGGGAGCAGCTTGCCATGCGAATGCTTTCCACGGAGTCCGGTGTGGCGGGCTACAAGCTGCGCGACGGCAGAATGAACCAGGAGGAATGGGTGAGGCTTTCGCAGGCGGCCTCGGAGCTTCACACCGCGCCGATCTTCATCGATGAGGCGGGAAACATCTCGGTCACCGAGATGAAGGCAAAGCTGCGCAGGCTGGGCGACGTGGGTCTGGTAGTCATCGATTACCTTCAGCTCATGGGCAACGGCAAGATTGCCAACCGCGTGCAGGAGGTTTCCGAAATTACAAGAGGTCTGAAAATTCTCGCCAAGGAGCTGATGGTTCCCGTGCTGTGTCTTTCGCAGCTCAACCGTGCCACCGAGTCGAGAACCGGACATAAACCCATGCTCTCCGACCTGCGCGATTCCGGTTCCATCGAGCAGGACGCGGACATCATTCTCTTCCTTTATCGCGAGGGCTACTATCAGCAGTCCGATTCCAAGCAGAGCGAGGATGTGGATCAGAGCCGCGCGATCTGTATGGTTGCCAAGAACCGCCACGGCTCCACCTGTGAGATACCGCTTCACTGGTCGGGCGAAACCACAAGATTCACGGCGGCGGAGGACAGCTATGTTGGAGGATAAATGCGCTCTCGCCATCAGAAAATTCAATATGCTTCCACCCTGTACCACTGTCATTGTCGGGCTTTCGGGGGGCGCGGATTCCTGTGCGCTGCTGCATTTTTTATGCACGCTGCGGGACGAGCTTTCCCTCACGTTGCTTGCCGTGCATGTCAATCACATGATCAGGGGCGAGGAGGCGGCGCGTGACGCGGCATTTGCCGCTGGCTTCTGCGAAACGCTGGGGGTTCCGTTCCGCCTGTATCAACGGGACGTGCCGTCGATAGCTGCGCAAAGGGGAATAGGATTGGAGCAATGCGGCAGAGAGATACGATATGGGATATTGGAGGACGAGGCAAAAAAAAACGGCGGCAGAATCGCCACCGCGCACACGCTTTCCGATTCGGTCGAAACGGTGCTGTTTCATCTCATACGAGGCTCCTCGGTCAACGGACTGAAGGGAATTCCGCCCATCAGGGGGAATATTATCCGCCCTTTGATCACCTGTGAAAGGTCGGAGGTGGAGGAATACTGTGCAAGGCACGGCATAACATATGTCACCGACTCCACCAATCTGACGACAGACTACGCCCGCAACAAGATACGTCTGCAAATTCTTCCGCTCATGCGGGAACTGAATCCCTCGGTAAACGACGCGATCAGAAGGCTGTCCGAATCGGCGGCGGAGGACGATGAATTCATCTGCGGGTATTCGGACGCCGCGGCGCATGCCTATTTGTCAACAGGATGGGCGGGGAAGGTGTTTTCATCCAAGCGTCCGGTCATGAGCCGGGCGTTGATCAGAATCTGCGCGGAGAGATTGCATATAGTCCCTGAACAAAAGCATGTAGCCGCTATGTGCGACGCCATAGGCAGGGGAGAGGGAAGCGTCAATCTTCCGGGCGGCAGCATTTTTTCGGTTCATTCCGATGGCATATCCTTTTCAAAAAAGCAGGAACTGGCAGATCAACCTGTCACCTGTCAAGACTGGAAAGAAGCGTTCCGGCAAGGGCAAATAATGGCACCTTTCGGACTCAAAATAAACAATCTCATTATGGATATAAATAATTATAATGATTATCTCTCGCAGAACAGCGAAAAGGCAAAAATCATATTCAAAAATTCATTGGATTATGATACAATATCAGAAGCCGTATTTCGCTTCCGCAGGGAGGGCGACAGGTTTTCCCCGTCCGGAAGGCATTGTACCAAAAGCCTGAAAAAGCTCTTCAACGAGGAAAAAATTCCGCCCGGAATACGCGGACAGCTTCCAATGCTGGAATCCGGTGGCATGTTAGCGTGGATCAGCGCCGTCGGCGTCTCAGAGAGATGTAAAGTGACGGAAAAAACAGCGCGTGTGCTGTATATAGAAGTTATTTAATAGGCGATGGTAAAACGTAAGTGGAAAGAAAAAAGCATAGCGCAGCGCCCAATTAAGCGAGCGAACGCGAGCGCGGGGTCCAGGGGGCATTGCTCCCTGGCGGGTCAAGGGCAGAGCCCTTGCGGGGTACTTTGTCAGCGAAGCTGACAAAGAGGGGCATCGCCCCTCGATGCGACGCACCCTGAAATGCAATTATCCCGGGCGCAACAGAAAAAGTGCAATTCACGACTATCCTTTGCACCAATCCTCCGATTTACGTTATTTCTTCACTTTTATAATCACCTAAAGTTATTTAATTCAAGGAGGCTTTCCGAAATGATTAACGAATTGGAAAAGGATATTGACAGAGTTCTTTTCTCAGAGGACGACATCAAGGCGATGGTGAGAAAGGTCGCGGACGAAATCAACGAGGATTACGCGGGGAAGAAGCCGCTTCTGGTGGCGCTGCTGAAAGGCTCGGTCATCTTCGCATCCGACCTCATGCGTTCGCTGATCATTGACTGCGAGATCGATTTTATGAAGGTCTCCAGCTATTCCGGCACGCAGTCCACCGGGGTCATCAACATAATAAGCGATATAAGAACCGAAATAGCGGATCGCCATGTGATTATTGTGGAAGACATCGTGGACACCGGACTTACCCTCAGCAAGCTGAAACATCAGCTTGCAAGCCGCAATCCCGCGAGCCTGAAGATATGCACGCTGCTGGATAAGCCCTCCGGCAGAAAGGCGGCAATCGAAGCCGATTACATCGGCGGTACCGTGGGAAACGAGTTCATCGTGGGCTATGGTCTGGATTATGACGAAAAATTCAGAAACCTTCCCTATATCGGCGTTATGAAGAATTCTTGAAATTTGCCAATTATTCACACAAATGTAATATTTATACAGTATAATATTACGGTCTAAAAACAAGTTAGGAGTGGCTTATTTGGAAAACAAAAAGAGAAGAATCGGCGGGTATCTGATCTGGCTGGGAATCCCGGTACTGATTATCGCCGCGCTCTACTATATTTCCGGCAATAAAAAGCCGGAGGAGCATAAGTATTCGGAGATAATGGAGTACTTTACCGTGGGAACTTCCGCCAACCAGAGTGAATGGAAGTCTTCACAGGTTGAGGATTTCAATCTTTCTCTCAATACCGGCGTTCTCACCATCAACCTCAAAAAGGATTCCAGCGGCAAGCAACCCGATCCCATCACCTACAAGGTTCCGAGCATCGAGCTGTTTGTCAACGACGTCAAGCGGGGACTGCAGGAGCTGAGGGAAAAGAACATCATCATAGGCGAGGATTACGAGCCGAAGCAGGACAACAGCCTTTTGGCAAGCCTGCTGCCGACCATCATCATGATTGGCGGTCTGGTGCTGCTTTATTACTTCATGTTCAAGCGCGTCAACGGCGTGATGGGGGAGAGCAACCGCCAGCTCAACTTCGGCAAGGCCAAAATCAAGAACGTTAACGACGAAAAGCGCAAGACCACCTTTGCGGACGTCGCGGGCGCGGACGAGGAAAAGGAAGAGCTGCAGGAGATCGTCGACTTCCTGAAGAATCCCAAGAAATACGACGAGCTGGGCGCGCATGTTCCCAAGGGCGTGCTGCTTGTCGGCCCTCCCGGTACCGGTAAGACGCTGCTTGCCAGAGCCGTCGCGGGAGAAGCGGGCGTCGCCTTCTTTTCCATTTCCGGCTCCGATTTTGTCGAGATGTTCGTCGGCGTGGGCGCGTCCCGCGTGCGCGACCTCTTCGATCAGGCGAAGAAGAACAATCCCTGCATTATCTTCATCGATGAAATAGACGCGGTCGGCCGTCACAGAGGCGCGGGTCTCGGCGGCGGACACGACGAGCGCGAGCAGACCCTCAACCAGATGCTCGTGGAAATGGACGGCTTCGGCGCGAATGAGGGCGTTATCATTATCGCCGCCACCAACCGCGACATCAAGGGCAGAGAGGAAATTCTCAAGGTTCACTCCAAGAAGAAGCCTCTCGGACCCGACGTCGATCTTTCCACCATTGCCAAATCCACGGCGGGCTTTACGGGCGCCGATCTGGAAAACCTGCTTAATGAAGCGGCGCTGCTTGCCGCCAGAAGGAACCTCAAAGCCATCACCATGAAGGAAATTGAGGAAGCGACCATCAAGGTTGTCGCCGGCACCGAGAAAAAGTCCAAAAAGATTTCCGACAAGGAGAAGCGCCTGACCGCCTATCACGAAGCGGGTCACGCAGTTGTCACGTATTACTGCCCCACGCAGGATCCTGTGCATGAAATCTCCATCATTCCGCGAGGCATGGCGGGGGGCTACACCATGAGCCTGCCGCAGGAGGATCGCTCCTACAAGCTCAAGGGGCAGATGAAGGAGGATATTGTCGTGCTGCTCGGCGGCAGGGCGTCCGAAGCGCTGATATTGGAGGATATTTCCACAGGCGCGTCCAACGACATCGAGCGCGCCACCAAGATCGCCAAGCAGATGGTCACGAAGTACGGCATGAGCGACAAGCTCGGTCCGATTCAGTACGGTTCCTCCGACAGCGACGAGATCTTCCTCGGACGCGATTTCGGTCACACCGTCAATTATTCCAATGAGATCGCCAAGGAGATCGACAGCGAGGTACGCGCGTTGATCGCCGAAGCCTACAAGAAGGCGGGTTCGATCCTGTCGCAGCATGTAGATAAGCTCCACGAGGTTGCAAAGTACCTCATCGAAAATGAGAAGATGAGCGGCGCCAAATTCGAGAAGATCATGAAAGGCGACGTCATTGACACGCCATCCCTTTGATAATACCAAATCCTCCCGTATCTTGCATAGAATTCGGGGGGATTTTTATTGATTTTTGTTATTGTTATCAATTTTGTAAAAATTTTTTAACATATTTCGGGTGAATAAGGTATATTATATAAATGCAGCCGGGGATGAGTTTAGCGACCGGCGGCCAATGAATTTGATTATATCTCTCCTCCTCAAAAATAAATAGCAAAGCAAAAGTCTCCGTCGCACTGCACGGAGACTTTTGCTTTGTCTGATTCAAAAAACAAGCCCACAGTGAAAGGATGTACTTCGCTGTGGGCTGTTTTACAAATATCGCGTGTGATTACTTCTTCAGCAGAATGCCGGATCTTTCCAGTTCGGGAACGATGTTGCCGAACACCACTTCCTGAATTTCGTTCATCGAGAGGGTTCTCTCCGGTGAAGAGAAGCCAAGGCGCAGGGTGATGCTGCTGATGATGCCGTCGTAGATGTCGGTGACGGCAACGGTGTTGAGGAAGTCTCCGCCGTTGTCGCGGATGATCTGTTCCACTGTGCGGTAGGTCACGTCGGGGTTCCGGAGGATGGTCAGGTCAATATCGATGCCGGGGAACTTGGAAGGCTCCACGAAGCTGAGATCGTCCTTGCCGATTTCCGAGAAGGAATCCATGTCAATCTCGGCGGTGACAATGGCGGCCTTCTTGTCGATCTTCATGGCGGTCAGGGGGTGAAGGGTGGCGATAAAGCCTAAGCTCACGCCGTCCACGGAGATTTCGGCGGTGTTCACCGGATGCTGCCAGTTGTGGCTCGCGTCGGTATGCTCGAATTTCACCGTCTTGTGCCTGAGATTGGCGACAAAGAGGGAGATGATGTCGCGCAGACGGAAGAACAGGGTCTTTTCGCTGCATTTCCGGCTGTAAAGCACGATGCCAAGCTTCCGGCGCTCGTTGCAGGTGCCGTCCTCGCGGGTGCCGTCGATAACTCTGCCGTCCTCAAAGATGCCGAATTCCGCGCCGAAGGACTTATTCTCATTGACGACCGTCAGCAGCGTGGGAACCATGCAGTTGCGCAGCACCACATGATCGGGGTTGATGGAGTTGAGGAGCTTGACGTTGTCCTCCACGTCCATATTCAGCTCGCCAAATTTCTTATAATCCGCCCAGATGTAGGAATGAACCTCGTGCAGCTTGAATTTCTCCACGAGCAGATCCTTGGCGTAATACTCGTCGCTCTTGATGACGCTCCTGCGGACGGGGCGGAGAGGACTGAGGGTGGTGGTGATTTTGAAATTGTCGTAGCCGTAGATACGGGTAATTTCCTCGATGATGTCCGCCTTGATGGTGACGTCCTTGGTGGCTCTCCACGAGGGCACGCACACTTCGAAGGTCGTGCCGTCCTGCTTCACGTCGAAGCCGAGGGCGGTGAGGGTGCCGACGATCTGCTCGTCGCTGATGTCGATGCCGGTGTAGCGGTCGACATAGGCTCTGTCAAAGGTCAGCTCGATCTTGTCGTAGTGATGCACATAGCTGTCGGACAGGGAGGAGACCACCTGCACATCCGGGTCAATGTCAAAGAGCAGCTTCAGGAAGCGCTCGATGGCGACGTTGGTAATTTCGGGGTCGAGCATTTTTTCATACCGCATGCTCGCGTCGGTTCTCATGCCGAGACGCTGGGAGGATTTGCGGATGGAAACGCCGTTGAAGTTGGCGGATTCCAACAGCAGGGAGGTGGTGTCGTCCTCGATTTCGGAGTCCAGACCGCCCATGATGCCAGCGATGGCGACCGGTTCGCCCTTGCAGCAGATCATGAGGGTGTTCTCGTCGATATTCCTCTCATTGCCATCGAGGGTCTTGAAGGAGAAGGGCGCGTCGAAGCGTCGGACTTCGATGCTGTCCACCTTGCGTCGGTCGAAGGCGTGCATAGGCTGCCCCAGCTCCATCATGAGGTAGTTGGTGAGGTCGGCAAGCAGATTGATGGCGCGGCTTCCGCAGTAGAAAAGGCGGATGCGCATATTGACCGGACTCTGGTGTACGGTAACATTGTCCACCTTCATGCCGGAATAGCGATAGCAGTTCTCCGTATCCTGAATATCGATGGCAACGGGGGGCAGTTCGCTGTAGACCGAGCTGTAGACCGAGGTGTCCACGCGGTCGACCGGCTTCAGAGAACGTCCGGTGAGGGCGGCAAATTCCCTTGCAATGCCGTAGTGACCCCAGAGGTCGGGGCGGTTGGTGAGGGACTTGTTGTCCACCTCAAAGATGGTGTCCTCGATAGCATAGACCGATTTGAGGTCGGTGCCAAGGGGATAGTCGTCGGTGATCTCCATAATGCCGGAATTGTCGGCGGAAATGCCGAGTTCCGCTTCCGAGCAGCACATGCCGTAGGAGTCGTAGCCCGCGACAGTCGCTTTGCTGATGGCGAAGCCGTTGACGCAGCCGCCCTCCTTGGCAAAGGCGACCTTCATGCCCTCGCGGACATTGGGCGCGCCGCAGACGCAGTCGTACACCTGATCGCCCGCGTCCACCTTCAGCAGATGGAGCTTTTTGGAATTGGGATGATTTTCGATGGAGAGAATCTGCGCAATGACGACATTGCTTGTCTCTCTGCCGTAATGGAACACTTCCTCGACCTCGGCGGTGGAAAGTGTAAATCTGTGAATCAACGCGTCAATGTCGAGACCGTCCAGATCGACAAAATCGCGAATCCAGTTCATTGATACCAGCACGATACATTACCTCCTTTGGGATTAAAGGCTCTCAAACTGCGAGAGCGCCTTGAGATTGCCGCTGTTGAAGGTGCGGATGTCCTTGACGCCGTACTTCATCATGGCAAGGCGTGTCAGACCCAGACCGAAGGCAAAGCCGGTGTATTCCTCGGGGTCGATACCGCCGGCGATCAGCACGTTGGGATGGATCATGCCGCAGGGACAAAGCTCCAGCCAGCCGGAATTCTTGCAGGAGGGGCAGCCCTTGCCGCCGCACACCTGACAGCTTATATCCAGCTCGAAGCCCGGCTCGACGAAGGGGAAGAAGCCGGGGCGCAGGCGCACCTGCACATCGCGCTCAAAGACCTCCGAGAGCATGGTTTTCATGAAGTAAATCAGGTTGGAGATGGAAATATTCTTATCGATCATGATGCCTTCCATCTGGAAGAAGGTATTCTCGTGGCAGGCGTCGATTGCCTCGTTGCGGAAGCAGCGGCCGGGAAAGATGGCGCGCAGCGGAGCGCCGTATTTGCGCATGATGGCGTTCTGGGCGGCGGAGGTGTGGGTTTTGAGAAGCTGTCCGTTGTCGAGATAATAGGTGTCCTGCATGTCCCTCGCCGGATGGTGCTTGGGGATGTTCAGCGCCTCAAAGCAGTGATAGTCGTCCACGATCTCGTCGTAATCCTCGACCGTGAAGCCCATCGAGGCAAATATTTCCTCCAGCTCCCGCTGCACGAGGGTGATCGGATGATAAGAGCCGGTTTCCACGCCGGAGGGCATGGTGACGTCATAGCTTTCCGCGCTGTTGATGAGCGCTTCCAGCTCCTTCTGCTCGATGGCGGCGGTCAGGTCGGTGAGCCTGCCCTCCACGTCCTTTTTGAGCTGATTGATCTTCTGACCGAATTCCTTCTTCTGATCGGCGGGGACGGATTTGAGATCCTTCATCAGCTCGGCTATTTCGCCCTTTTTGCCGAGGAACGCGACGCGCAGCTTCTCAACGGAAGCGGAGTCGGAAGCGTCCCTGGCAGCTTCGGTGAAATTCTTGATAATTTCTGCGATTTTTTTCTCCATAGCATATTCCTCCTTGCTTTTTTGCAATACCCGTCAGACGGCTGAAGCGCGAAAAACAAAAAAATAAGACCTCGCCCCATGGGACGAAATCTCGCGGTACCACCCAAATTCGGTGTTTTCGGTGAAAACACCCTTATCAGTTCTCCGTAACGGGGAGAAAGCGGATTGCCCTTGCCTGTGAAAAAGGTGTCGAACAACCGGCTCCGGCACCGAAATTCACCGTCCGCACCCCGGGAATGCTTACAGCCATGACATTCTCTCTCTGAGGGGATCTGCTTCCGACGGCTACTGAATTGCCTTCACTGCCTATAGACAGATATTAAATTGCTTAAATAGTATTCTATCATGTTTCATGTAAAAAATCAAGTGTTTTTCATGATGTTTTTCATAGAAATCTGTCGAATTCATCAATTATTCAAACAATCGCTCACATGCTCGCGGCATGATCCGTGCCAAAGAGAGAGGAACAATTCTTTTGTGATGGATATTTTATGGCGTTATTAAATTGAAAATAAATGTTTAATTTTTTTATTAATTTAGCAGCAAAAGCGTAATTTTTTTTCATTAAGCTATTGACTTATTCTGATAAAAATGTTAGAATTAAAACAAATGATAGTTTCCTTTTAAAAATATTTTCTGAAGTGTAAAATTTTCTGAAACATAAATATGCTGTTTGAACAACTTGTGTTTTTCCTTTTCATCTTCTACTTTTCTACTTTTTCCGAAAGGGCGGGTTACAATGTATTTTAAAGATGGGTGCGGTGTACTGAATGTTGTGGGGCCGAAGCTCAAGAGCCTGAGAAACGATAAGAACATTTCGCAGACCGAGTTCAGCAAGCTCTGCAAGGAGAAGGGGGTCAAGCGTTCGGTCGCCACGATCAGCAAGATAGAAAACCAGCTTCGCTCAGTCTATGACTATGAGGTTCAGATTTTCGCCGACGTCCTCGGGATTCCGATCGATGAGCTTTACTCTTTAGAGCCGATCGTGATTGAGGAGGACGTACAGGACGCCTGCTGATAAGCGGCTTTCGTAAGATGGGACATTGTTTTATTTGCCTGTGAAATCATATTCTTCAACCGCGTGCATGCTGTGATGTACGCGGTTTTTTCTTGTATCCTTGGGAAACGCTGAATCAGTCGGTTCAGTCTATCATTCTCGTGTGGGCGAATCGATGGCAAGCCTGTATGCGATGGCTCACGGATCGAAATATTTAAGTTGATAGTCGTCCGTAATGAAGACCGCCCTTGTTCCGGGGAATTGCGTGAGCAGCTTCACCGATTGTTCATATCCCACAAGCATACACACGGTTGACAGCGCGTCGCACATCTCCGAGCTTTCGGCGATGACCGTCACAGAAAAAAGGCCGCTGTCGCACGGCATGCCGTCGGAAGCACGAAGGATGTGATGGTACAGTCTTCCGCCTGTCTTGAAATACCGCTGGTACACGCCTGACGTCACCACCGAGGCGTCCGCAGTCTCCACGACGTCGGCTTCTTCATCCGAAAAAGGCTTTCGGATGCCCACTCTCCATAATTCGCCGTCCGGCCTTCTGCCCAGCGCGTAGATATTGCCGCCGAGATCGATGATCGCCGAGATAACGCCCTCTGCCGTCAGGTATTCCTTGACCCGGTCGGCGATATACCCCTTTGCAATGGCGCCGAGATCGACGCCCATTCCCTTGGGTAGAGAAACGGACGTTCCGTCGATGGTCATCAAGGTGTAATCGACCCTTGCGGCTGCTTCACGCAGCGTAGCAGCATCGGGGAGAGAGGGGGGTTCCCCGTTGAAATCCCAGAGCGATTTTACGGGGTAGATCGTGATGTCGAACTGACCTCCGCTGAGCGCACAGTAACGGAGGGCGTTTTGCAGCAGCGCCGCGGTTTCGCCTGTGACGCTTACCGGCTTTCCGTCGCTGTGATTGATTTTGTCAATGTCGCTGCCCTTGACAGTCGCGCTCAGCCGTTTTTCATATTCGGCACAAAGGTCAAACGCTCCGTTGAGAATCGCGCTCCCGTCGCCCTCCCATTCGTACAGCGTTACGGTACAGATGGTGTCGAGCATAAAGCGGGATTCGGCGAGCGGTTCTTCCTCTGGGCGGGCAAGGAGAAAGGAGACGGCTCCTATCGTGAGAAGCGTCAAAACAGCGCATAGAAGCAAGCGCTTTTTATGGATATAATCGAAAAATCTCATTCAGATCGCCTCGGAGTTGCTTTTTGTGGTAAAATCATTTACAATAGTGGGGTAGGGAGGGATGACTTATTGAGAACAAAACAAGAACGATGACTGCCGCCGGTCTGCTGGCGGCGCTGTCCATCCTGCTGGGATATGTGGAATACCTGATTCCCGTTGTACCGCCGATAGCGGGGATTAAGCTGGGACTCGGCAACATCGCGGTGCTTGTCGCCATGGTCATGCTGAGGTCTGACGGCATGGCGGCAGGTATTATGATCACCAAGGTCATCATGACGTCGGTGCTTTTTTCCGGGATAGGCGGATTTGCCTATTCTTTGGCGGGAGGAACGGTGAGTCTGCTGATCATGATGCTGGCGCGCAGATGCAGGTCGCTTTCCTGTGCCGGAATCAGCTGTGCGGGCGGAGCGGCGCATATGGCGGCGCAGGTGGGAGTGGCGTCCCTGATCACAGGCACGCCGGAGGTGATCCTGCTGCTGCCTCTCCTGACGGCAGTCGGAACGGTGACCGGCTTTTTGAACGGAATCATTGTCAATCTCGCCTCCAGGAGTCTGAAAAGCTATCTCACGGCGAGACGCGTGTGAAGGCACAACAAATAAAAGCGGGTGGAGAGCATGCTCCATCCGCTTTTTTGCGCTATTGAGGTTCCCGAACCGATGAACCTGACAGGATTGATACGTATTCAGAAATGAATCGAACCGAACTCAGTCCTCGTCGTCCTCGGAAGCCTTGCGGCGCTTTTTGCGTCCTTCAAAAGCCTCGGGGCTGATTGACTTAAGCAGATCCTTCTGCTGGTTGGGAGAAAGCACTCTGAAATAAATGACAAGTCTCTTTTCCGGCTTGGAGAGGTCGTAGATATGGAGCTTGTCCTCCGTATCCTCCTGGCTGTCGGAATCGTTGACGTTGACAGTCGTGGGATCCGGCTCTTCCATAAGCTCGTAATAGCTGATGTTGAAGATTTTCAGCAGCTTGTTAACGGACTTGATGTCGGGAGTTGTCTTGCCAGACTCATAATACGCATAGGTTGAACGATCGAGACCTAATACGTCGGCCACCTGCTGCTGAGTCAGCCCGGAGGTTGTCCGGAAATGCTTCAATCTTTGATTTAATAACATAATAAGCACCACCAATGATTAGAATAAGATATGCAAAATAACCTTCAATCAGTACATTCACGTACTACTGTACATTATACTTAAAAAATCATCAAATTTCCAGTGCTGACAAATAAATTCACTAATTGTTCATTGTATTTTTACAATTGTGTAAAAACTCTCTGTTGTTCTTTGGGAATGAATCAGAATATGCTGTAAAGTGCGCCCGCAAGAATGCCGACGACCATCATGCATGCAAGGATGATTGCCATCACTCTGACCCATGTCTTCTGCTTGTTGTACATCTTCCATCACCTCTATTTTTCAGAATCATAAATCCAGACTATTTCTGATGAATAAACCTTGGATTATATGCGTCATTTAAGCCTGCCAACCGCCGTTTATGTCCATCCGCGATTCTCGTCGTCATACATATAGTCAAACGCCGTGTCATCCGACGAATTCTCGGCAGCCCTCCTTGATGCCCTTTCCATGGTTTCTATCAGCTGGTATTCGCTGTATTCCCGTGTGACCGGGGCATTCTTGGAGCTTCTTTTGAATTTTTGGTAGTCCTTCTGTTTGATTTCCGGCGCATTTCTTTCAGCGGAGGCACGGCGCCGGCGCGTAACCTCAGGGATAAAGTACTCCCGCATTCCCACGGCAGCCGCCACGGTCAGACGGTCATGCGCGGGAAGCACTATGATGCTCTGAACGCCTGATGTAAGGAGAATTCCTTCGACGCAGCCCTGGCGCGTGGGGAAGAGAACCGACCCTGCCAGCGACGGCAGGCGGGTTCCCCTCAGTCTGTCGAAGCAGTAGCGGGAACGGCTCCTGTACTTTGTCTCAAGGGGGATTCCCAGGGCATGCGAGAGGATAAACACGATGTTTTCCTCCTTCCGCTGACATTCCGCTCCGCCTATAATAATGACGTTGTCACTTCGGGAGAGGATAGTCTGAATCAGCGGCGCGATCCGGTTCGGATGAACCGTTACATCGTGGCTCCTGACGGCTCCACAATAGTCCGACAGGAGATCCGTCACGGCGGAGGATCTTCCGCTGTCGGGCTGTGTTTTATACCAGATGATGCCGGCTGACATGGTGGATCGCCTCGCTCAGGGCATCAGAGGATTTTTTGCCTTGACCGTGGAGCTGACGTCGATCTTGCTTTCGCCCGCCCTCACGCGTCTGGCAGCTATCACCATGCGCCAGTTGTTTTTTTCATAGGAGCAGGTAGAGAGAAGAAGAATTTTATCGTCTGCACGGACGTCTACCGGCGTAGTGATGAGCGACCGTTTCTGGATGTCTTTGACAAACTGCAGGAAATCCTTATCGTCGGCAAAATCGGAGCGAATGTAATTGAAGGGGGTTCCGGTTGCCCATGATGCCGTGGCGCGGAAGTTGGCAAAGATGATCCATTCCGAGCGCTCATAGATGGTGTCGAAGCGGAGCACCGGGTTATCCTTGTAGAAATTAATGTCGTTGTAATTCTTGAGCTGGGCAAACATGGTTCCGTTGCGGCGGTGATGTCCGTAGATAATAAAGCTCCTGGTGTCCGAATCCGGTTTTACGCTGTTTCTGTAATCAAGGAAGGGACAGCCGGAATTATTGGATTCCTTGTTGATGTTATGCTTAAGATAGAAGTAATTGTCTTTAGCCTGAACCACAGGGTAATCGATCAAGGTGTTGGGAACCGTGATCCAGCCGACAACGTCGCCGTTCAGCTCACGGATCGCCTGGAATGAGGCGAGTGTGCCGTCGGGCAGCCGTTCCTCCTCCTTGGGCGTGTCGTCGTTGTTCCACACGCCGTCTTCCGCGGTGGATGGTTCTTCACTCTGGTAATCCTTTTTGTAGGAGGCAAGCTCCATCTGTTCGAGGACCGGTTCCCCGAAATACTTGTAGAGCAGATACCCGCCGGAGCCGATAAACACAATGACCGAAATGATCAGAATGACCTTGCTGACCGGATCCATTTTCTTCATGTTTCTTTTCTTCTTTTGACCGCTCTCGGATTGCACCGCTTTTAGCTCGAAGAGATCGTATTCATCTTTTGTATTGGCCATATTCAGTCACCGTCCTTCGTTATTGATCGCCATGAAGCAGGCTGAGCACGTTCATCAGCACTGTTTCGGCTGCCGTGTTCCTGATGGAATCCCGGTTGTCGTCCTTTCCATCTATCAGCAAACGGGTGATTCGGGTGCCGTCCTCTGTGGCGATCGCCGTATAAACCAGTCCGACCGGTTTTTCAGGCGTTCCGCCGCCCGGTCCCGCTATGCCGGTGGTGGCGACTCCGATGTCCGCGCCGGAGACCCGGCGTATGCCTTCCGCCATCGCCTTGGCGGTTTCGGGGGAGACGGCGCCGTGCGCGGCGAGGGTTTCTTCGGGCACGCCCACCATTTTTGTTTTCATTTCGTTGGAGTAGGTGGTGATGCCTAAGTCAAAAACATCGGATGATCCCGGCGCGTCGGTGATGATCTTGGAGATCAGACCCGCCGTACAGGACTCGACTGAGGCGATCTTCATGCCGCGCGCTCGCAATTCGGAGACCAGCGCGGCGGATATTTCAAACTGTGTCATCTGACGGACCTCCTCCTTATCTTTCGGGGGTGATAACGGTGAGCCTCGTGTCTCTGACCGCTTTTTCTATCATGGCGGAGACGTTGATTTCGTCGCGCTCCAGCGCCTTTTCCGCCTGTATGATCTTTTCCAGAACCGGTCTGGTTTTGGGGTGCTTGGGGGTAAACACCGTGCAGCAGTCCTCAAACGGCTGGATGGAGATGTCGAAGGTGTCAATTCTGCGCGCTATGGTGACGATCTCCTCCTTGTCCATGCCGATCACCGGACGCAGGATGGGCATATCCGCGGCCGCGTCGGTACACTCAAGGGCGCGGAGCGTCTGGCTTGCCACCTGCCCCACGCTTTCGCCGCTGATCAAGGCAAGCGCACCATCCTGACGCGCGATAATCTGGGCAATCTTGATCATATACCTTCGCATGATGACCGTCAGCATATCCTCGGGGCAGTAATCCCTGATGGCCTCCTGTATTTCGGTGAAGGGCACGATGTGAAGGCGGATTTCGCCCGACCACTCCGCCACCTTTGTCAGCAGATCCTTGACCTTTTCCTCGGCGCGCAGGCTGGTGTAGGGGGGAGAGGCGAAGTTGACGGCGGAAAGCTGCAATCCGCGCTTTGCCATCATCCATGAGGCGACCGGCGAATCGATGCCGCCGGAGATCATCACGCAGGCGCGCCCGCCCGTCCCCACGGGAAGCCCTCCCGCGCCCTTGATCGGCTGCCGGTGGATATACGCGGAGGTATCCCTGATCTCCACTGTCACGATCAGGTCGGGTTCATGCACGTCCACCGTCAGGTGGGGGAATTCCCTCAGGATGTACTCGCCGACTGCCGCGCAGATTTCCGGACTTTTGAGCGGAAACTTCTTGTCCGCGCGCTTTGCGTTGACCTTGAAGGTCTTGGCGTCGTTGAGGTCGTCGCGGAGGTATTGACAGACAGAGGGACAGATTTCGCCCATGTCCTTCGGCACCTCGGCGGCGCGGCTGAGCGCCGCTATGCCGAATACCTTGGTGATGGCGTCGACCGCCTCTTCTATATCCGTTCCGTCGAGGGGAGTGACGAACATCGTGGATTGAGAGCGCCAGACCTTTACCCCTCCGCAGGGGGCGGCAGCCGCCTGTATGTTTTTTGCGAGCGTTTCCTCAAAGCTCCTTCGGTTAAGCCCCTTGAGTGCCAGCTCGCCGTTTTTGATGAGTATAATCTCGTTCAAAGAAAATCCTCCCATACCCTAATTAAAGTGCGCCAGTCTGCCGAGACCGTCCGAGACGGCGTGGATCAGCGCGTCGACTTCCTCCGCCGTGCTGCTGCCGCAGAAGCTGACGCGGATCGCGCTGTCCGCCGCGTCGCGCGGGAGCCGCAGTGCCTTGATGACATGGCTCGGTTCTCCCTTGGCGCAGGCGGAGCCGCCCGAGACGTAGATGCCCCGTTCCGAGAGATAATTCAGCATGGTCTCCGCCTTTACGCGGCACGTGCTGAAATTAACGATGTAGGGAAGTGCGTTTTCGGGGCTGTTGATGACAATGCCTTCAAGCTGCCTTAACCTGTCCACCGCGTAATCTCTCAGCTGTCGGATCCTTTCATAACGGGCGTTCAGCCCCTCCCGTTCGCAGGCAATGGCTGTCGCCGCGCCGAAGGCGGCAATCAGCGGAGCCGCTTCGGTGCCGGGGCGGAAGGACTCCTCCTGATGCCCGCCGTGAGTGAGGGAGGGAAGGGTCAGCCCCTTGCGCTTGTACAGCGCGCCGACGCCCTTGATCGCGTGAATTTTATGTGCCGACAGGGTGATCATGTCCGCGCCGAGCTTTTTGACGCTGATCGGCAGCTTGCCGAATGCCTGCACACAGTCGCAATGCAGGATGGCCTTCGGCGCGTTCCGTCTGGCAGCTCTTATCGCGGCTTCCACGGGTAGGATGCTTCCCACCTCATTGTTGACCAGCATCATGGTGACGAGAATCGTGTCGGCATTGATGGCCTTTTCGACGGCTTCGGGCGAAAGGCTGCCGTGAGAATCGACGGGAACGCGGATCACCTCGAAGCCCTGCTTTTCCAGCTCGCTCACGCTGTCAAGCACCGATGAATGCTCAATAGCGGAGGTGACAATGCGCTTGCCGATTCGCCTGTTTTTTGCCGCCGCGCCGAATACCGCGATGTTGTTGGCTTCGGTGCCGCCTGACGTGAAGAAGATTTCCTCAGGAGACGCCGACACCGCCGAAGCGATGGCGCGCCTTGCTTCCTTGATTTTCATAGCCGCTTCATTGCCCTTTGCGTGGGTGGAACTGGGATTGCCCCAGAAGCGCAGCATCATTTCATTGGCTGCGGCGACCGACTCCGGACAGGGCTTTGTCGTGGCGCTGTTGTCCAGATATATTTCTATTGGTTCCTGCAACGAAAAGAAACACTCCTTCATGAATTACAAATATACCTTTATATTGTAGCGCAAATCCGCATTTATTGCAATAGCTATTAGTGACTTATTTTTTATCAATTTATAAATTTATTCTTTTTTTGTTTTTTTTTCAGATCTGCACCGCCATCGGACTGACTCACATTTTCTATTGACAAAATCGGTTTTTTGATTTATGATATAAATGTATTTTGTGTCCAATAATTAATTGTGAATTCAATTATTTTTGGCATGCATTATGGAAAGGAAGTCAGTCAATGGAAAACAATCAGAATCACGAAAACATTGAAGTCCCTTCGCTCGACACGATTCAGGAGCTGCCGACCGTGGAGCTTCCCAAGCTGGAAGACGTCCCGACCGCAGCGGAGGCACCGCAGCCGGTTCCGCAGCCCACGCCCGTGGCGGCAACCACCGTCCAGCAATTCCCGCAGGCTCCCGCCGCGCAGCAAATGCCTTACATGCCTCAGACAATGCCGCAAAGCTATGGCTATGCGCCTGCCGCCACGCCCTCCTATGCGCCTGTTATGGTCGCGAAGCGTTCCGGCGGACAGATTGCCGCTCTTGTGTTCGGCATTATCCTCACCGTGCTAAACGGTCTTTTGGAGCTGCTGCTCTTTATTGGCGACGCGGCGACAGACTTTAAGGATTCCGAAGCCATCGCTCCCGCGTATGTGTTTTTTGCATTTTTCCTGATTATCGGCATCGTGCTGATTATTGTCGGCGCGCGCAAGGGTAAGAAGCTTGTTCCGGTCGGTCAGCAGCTACAGAATACCGTTTATACGTCGCAGCCTGTCCTTTCGCCTACGTATTCGACACCCGTTCAGCCAGTTGCCACACCCGTTCAGCCGGTTGCCACACCCGTTCAGCCGGTTGCCACACCCGTTCAGCCGGTTGCCACACCCGTTCAGCCGGTTGCCACGCCCGTTCAGCCGGTTGCCACGCCCGTTCAGCCGGTTGCCACGCCCGTTCAGCCGGTTGCCGAGTCGGTTTCAACAGCAGCCGATCAGCCTGCCGCTACGCCTGTTTCGACAGCAGCATCATTTAATTACGCTCCGACGACTATCGTGACCGACGATCTCAAATCGGTTGGCATCAGATCCGCCCGCAAGTCCGCGTTCATATCAATCGGCGTGGTGATCCTGATGTGGGTGTTGCTGTTTGCTCTGGCGTTCCTCTTTGAAAAATGGGTTTTTTCCTGGTATTTTCTGATTATCCCGATTGTAATCTCCGGCGCAGCGATCAAGAGCTATCCGAAATCTATTTCTGCATGGGTATCGCTTCTTTTCGCTGTTCTTTCGATTGTCGCCTTCATCTGGATGACGATTCAGCTGCAAGTGCATTTCTGATGAATTCCTTTGCACCATTGCAGCCGCCTTTCCAATGTTCGGTTCGGCGCTGTAATTGTCTTAATGAGGTGACTTTATGATGAGGAAAAAGCTGCTTTCAGTATTGTTGGCGTTCTGCCTTGTTGCCGCAATGAGTGCCTGCGGTAAGAATGACGGCGATCATTGGAATCCCGAGGTGCCAGAACGCGAGGTGCTGCAGGAAGAGGATTGCATGTGCGGCGTGTATTACTTCAACTATCCGTATGAAGAATTCTCCGGCAGGGAGAAAAACCGTGCGTACTACGACGGGATCTTCAAAAGCACGGGCAGCCTTGAACGGTTTCCCTTTTTAAAGAAAATACCCGATTCAAACATTGTGGCGACGCCCATGGGAACAGAAATCTATCTGATCATTCCCGCTGACCCCCAAGCCCGGGTTGATGTGTATCTTATGGAGCTGGATGAAACCATGTTCACGACCCAGAGAGCCGAGAAACCGTTTTACTCCAGCACGGAGGGGAATCCGTTTGTGCTTCAATGCAATTACGGTGATCTTTTCAGCGATGCTCAGATTGTGATCACGGACAGCGAGGAGAACGAGCTTGTGTGGAGTCCGTCGATCAGTCTGAGGGACGGCAGGGTCTTCAATCGGACAGATGACGGCGCGACGATCTATGATTTTACCGATTATGAGGAAATCTATGAGATGATGGATGACTGAGCGTCATGTGGCATTACCTCTCTGATGCGGAAAAATAAACAAAAATTAAAATCCCTCTTTGTATATCTTATCTATCCAAAGAGGGATTTTTCATTGACAAAACAGGAGTCGGATGCTATAATAGCACTTGAAAAATTTGAAATTTCCGAAAGGAAGAAGAACTATGTACATCACATGCCTTGATCTGGAGGGCGTTCTTGTGCCCGAGATCTGGATCGCCTTTGCCGAAGCTACCGGCATTCCGGAGCTGAAAAAGACCACGCGCGACGAGCCGGATTACGATAAGCTGATGGCCTACAGAATCGCCATTCTCAAGGAACGCGGCCTGGGACTCAAGGAAATTCAGGACGTGATCGCCACCATCGAGCCGATGGAGGGCGCCAGGGAATTCCTTGACGAGCTGCGCTCGCTCACGCAGGTGATCATCATCAGCGACACCTTCACCCAGTTTGCCACCCCTCTGATGAAGAAGTTAGGATGGCCGACCATCTTCTGCAATACGCTTGAGGTTTCGGAGGCCGGCGAGGTCACAGGCTTTAAAATGCGCGTGGAGAATTCCAAGTATTCCACCGTGCGCGCCCTGCAGTCGATCGGCTATGACACGATTGCCAGCGGCGACAGCTACAACGATCTCGGCATGATCAGGGCAAGCAAGGCGGGATTCCTCTTCCGCAGCACGGAGAAGATCATCGCCGACAACCCCGACGTTCCCGCGTATGAAAGCTATGCCGACCTTCTTGACGCGATCAAGGCGGTCATGGCGTAGCCTATCGTAAATACCCCGCAAGCGGACTGCCTGCGGGGTATTTTAAATTATACCTATTCCATCCGTCGCACCTGAATGGCGACGCCGATGATATGAACGCCGGATTCCTCAAGCTGTCCGGTGGTATAAAACGCTTCCTTCCTTCTCCGGTCGAGGGGAATGATCGCCTTGCCGTTGCGCTTTCGGACGATATGACAGAGAAACGCGTCGCCGCCGCCCATACTGATCAGGGCGATCCGGTCATTTGGCGCCTTGCTTCTCCGCTCGAAGATCACCACGTCCCCCTCGTAATACCGCGGGGCAAGCTCGCTGCCGGTAATCCGCAGCCCGAAGAATTCGTGTCCGCCCACAAGCCAGCTGGAGGGAATGAATTCCACCGAGCCTTGTTCCGTCTCGCCCCCGTCTGCGGGATTGTAGCGGGAGTAAATCCTGATCTTGGTTCCCGTCTCAGAGGCTCCGCCGGAGGCGTCGGACTCATGCGGATTGTCGCTTCTGCACATCAGGTAATCGGCGGAAACGCCGAAAATAAGGGAGAGACAGTGAATCGTCCCCGCGGAAGGCTCGTGGACGCCGTTTTCGTACTTGGAGATCATGCCCTTGTTGACGTTCGCGCCGTAATCGCGGTTCAGTCTGTCGGCGACCTCCTGCAGGGAAAACCCGGCGCTCCTGCGCACTTCCTTCAGACGCGCTCCGATAAACGCCGCTTCCTGCTTTTTTTCATCGGATTTTGAATTTTTCACCAATTCCACACTCCGCACTCTTTATGAAATTCTCATGGAAATGTCAAACGCCTGAACAGAGTGGGTGAGAGCGCCGATGGAGATAATGTCAACGCCCGTTTCGGCGACCTCGCGGAGGTTGTCGTGGGTGATACCGCCGGAGGCCTCAAGGAGTGCCCTTCCGCCGACAAGCTCCACCGCCTTTTTCATGGTGGCGCAATCCATGTTGTCAAGCATGATGATGTCCGCGCCGGAGTCGAGCGCCTGACGCACCTCGTCAAGGTTGCGGGTTTCCACCTCGATTTTGACCATATGTCCCAGCTTAATGCGCAGGGTACCGACTGCGCCCGCAATGCCGCCGCACGCGTCGATGTGGTTGTCCTTCAGCATAGCGCCGTCGCTGAGATTGAAGCGGTGGTTTTTGCCTCCGCCGACCGTGACCGCGTACTTCTGTATGGCGCGGAGTCCCGGAAGCGTCTTGCGGGTGTCGGTGATGGCGGCGTTGGTACCCTTGACGATCTCCACACAGCGCGCCGTCTCGGTGGCGATGCCGGACATGTGCTGAATGAGATTCAGCGCGGTGCGTTCGCCCTTGAGCAGGCGGCGCATGTTGCCGCTGAATTCGCAGATGACGTCGCCCTTGCTGAGTCTGTCGCCGTCATGGAAGTGAACCGTGCATGCAAAGCTGTCGTCCAGCAGCCGGAAGACCCTCATCGCCGCGTCAATGCCGCAGAGCACGCCCGACGCCTTCGACACGAAATACGCCTGACCGCGCTGATCCTCCGGAATGACCAGATCGGCGGTGGTGTCGATATAATTGATGTCCTCCTTGAGGGCGTTCCTGATTAAATCATCCAGATAAAAATCCAGTACCATTACAGAATTACATCTCCCGTCAATTGTTTTTAGCGTTCTCAATATCCTCGTTGAGGACGATGTAGGCGACCGTCACCGCGCTGCGGGCTTCAATGAGATCCTTGCTCATCGCCAGATCATCCGCGTAGACCTCGGCAAGAAGCCCCTCGATGACCGGCATGGATTCCATTGCCTTTTTGGTATCAAGTGTGACAAAGTGCGCCTCCTGCAGAATGTTGCGGATCGTCGTGCGGATACCCTTGCGGAGCGGTCGGCCTTCTCCGGAGGGCATCTCCGGCTCATCCTTTGGTTTGGCGCAGCCGTTCACGCGGACATTGAGGATGATGTCGTCGGCGGCGCGTCTGGAAAAGACCAGCGCTTCAAGCAGCGAATTGCTCGCGAGACGGTTCTTTCCGTGAATGCCGGTGTGAGAGCATTCGCCGACCGCGTAAAGCCCCGGAATGTTGGTTCTCGCCTTGGTATCGACGTTGATACCGCCCATCAGATAATGCTGCGTCGGATAGATCGGAATCCAGTCCTTGGTCATGTCAATGCCCTCTTCCAGGCATTTTTCGTAAATCATCGGGAACCGGTTCCGGATGAAATCGGGATCCTTGTGGGTAATGTCGAGATAGAATTTGTCGCTGCCGAGCCGTCTGCCCTCCTGGATAATGATGCGGGAGACCACGTCGCGGGGGGCAAGCTCGCCGCGCTCGTCGTAGTTTTTGACAAATCTGTCGCCGTTAGCGTTCCGGAGGAAGGCGCCCTCGCCCCTGACCGCTTCGGAAATGAGGAAGCGCTCGTGCGAGTCGTCCTGCGGCGCAAAGCCTGTCGGGTGGAACTGAATGTAGGAGAGGTTCCTGATCTTCGCGCCCAGGTTGTAAGCCATCGTGATGCCGTCGCCGGTGGCGATCGCGGAATTGGTGGTGTACTTGAACACCCTGCCGATGCCGCCGGTGCCCAGGATTACGTAGGGGGCAAAGACCGGCTTGATCTTGTCGTCGGTCATGATACCCAGCCAGAAGCCGCCGCCGCTGTCCTTTTGCAGCGAGCAGAGCATGGTGTTTTCCAGAAGCTCGACGTTCGGCTTGGCTGCCACCAGCTCTAAAAGCTGACGGACGATCTCTCGGCCGGTGGAATCCTTGTGGTGGGCGATCCTGTGGCGGCTGTGTCCGCCCTCAAGGGTCATGGAGAGATTGCCTTGGCTGTCGCTGTCGAACTGAACGCCTAACTCCCGCAGCCGCAGCACGTCGGAGGGACCCTCTGTGACCAGCACCTCGAGCGCGGAGAGGTCGTTCTTGTAGCCGCCGGCGATTAGGGTATCGGCGATGTGCAGCTTGTAGTTGTCGTTGTCCTTGTCCAGAACGGCGGCCACGCCGCCCTGCGCGAGAGAGCTGTTGGAAAGTGACAGCTCCCGTTTGCTGATCACCAGCACGCTGATCTCATTGCCGAACTGCAGCGCGGCGTACAGACCGGAAACGCCGGAGCCGACTATAATTACATCATAATTGTCTTTCATTTGAGAATCGCCATTCCTTGCAGTAAGATATTGATTAACCGCCGTATTTCAGCATATTGTCAATGCTGCGCTTGGCTCTGAGACGAAGCGACTCCTCGATCTCGATCACGTCGCCGAAATTGCCGAGCAGCGCGTCGTAGACGTTCTGGAGGGTTGTCATCTTCATGTTGGGGCAGGTGAGCTTGCCCGGGGCAAGCTGGAAGAAGCCGCGTTCGGGATAATCCCGCGCCAACTTTTCGCAGACGCCGCGCTCGGTGGCGATGATCACGTCATCGCTGACACGCTTGCAGTAGCTGATGATCTCGGAGGTGGAGCCGATGAAGTCACACAGCTCCACGACCTCCCTGCGGCATTCGGGATGAACGGCGATTTTCGCGCCGGGGTGCTTGGCCTTTGCCTCCTGCACGTCCTTGACCGATACGCTGTGATGCGTCGGGCAGCAGCCGTCCCAGAGGATGATTTCCTTTTCCGGCACGAATTGTGCCACATATCCTCCTAAATTCTGATCGGGGATGAAAAGAACCTTTTCGGAGGGGAGAGAGGAAACAATCTTCACGGCGGTAGAGGAGGTCACACACACGTCGCACTCCGCCTTCAGCTCGGTGGAGGTGTTGATGTAGGCGCAGACGCACACGTCGGGATGCTCCTGGCGGAACGCTCTCACGCGTTCGGGCGCAATCTGCTCCGCCATGGGGCAGGTGGCCTTTTTGTGGGAGAGAACGACCTCCTTCTCGGGAGAAAGAATCTTCACGGTGTCCGCCATGAAGCGCACGCCGCAGAGCAGCACGCGCCTGACCTCCGGCATGCCGGCAGCCGCCTTGGAAAGGGCGAAGCTGTCGCCCGAAATGTCGGCAATGTCGATAATATCCGGCGCCTGATAGGTGTGGGCGAGGATCAGCGTGCCGGTGTCCTTTTTCGCCTGCAGAATTGCCTGCTTCAGCTCGGTAGTATTCATCAATAAATCAAATCCTTTCGGTGGGAAATTGAAGGGTCTGTCAGACAGGGGGGGCTGTCAGACAGTTTACAATTATTTTCATTTTAGCATAATTACAAAATATTTGCAAGTATTTTGCCCGTCATTGCCGGTGATTTTGTGTCAGATTTTTTTGTTTTTTTTCATTGTATCTGTTGCGTCTTTTTAACAATGCTGCTATAATGAATGAACAAACATCATGACGGGAGAATGAATGACATGGAAAAATCAAAGGTGGCCATTTACACGGACGGCGCGTGTTCGGGCAATCCCGGTCCCGGCGGCTGGGGCGCGGTGCTGATTTACGGCGAGCATGAGAAGCAGCTTTCGGGCGGGGAGCCTGATACGACCAACAATCGCATGGAGCTGACCGCTGTGATCGAGGCGCTTTCGCTGCTCAAACGCCCCTGCGAGGTGACGCTTACCACCGATTCCAGATACGTTGTGGACAGCGTGACAAAGGGCTGGGTCTACGGCTGGCAGAAGCGCGGCTGGAAGAAGGGCGACGGCAAGCCGGCGCTCAACCCCGACCTCTGGGAAAGGCTGCTGCCGCTGCTTAAAATGCACGATGTGACCTTCGTGTGGATCAAGGGTCACGCGGGTCACAAATACAACGAAATCTGCGACAGGCTCGCCGTCGCGGAGTGGCAGAAATTCAAAAAATAAATCCGAATAAATACCCCCTTTCCGTGCCATACTAATAGCGTAGAAAGGGGTTTTTCATCATGAGCAAAAAAAACAAGCACAACAGCAACATTCCACAGACCGATGAGTACGGTCAGTTCGAAAGCATGGACGCGATGAACGTGGCGTCCGACACCGAATATACCGGCATGATTCCCACACCGCCCGGCGGCTGCGACGATGCGGCGTCGCGGCGTCCTACCGCGACATCGGCGACGTTCCCTCGGAGCCGACGGTAATCGGCGATCCTCCCAAGGATAAATCCAAAAGGAAAAACGCCAGATAGCCTCCCACAGGAAACGCGGAAAACCGGTTCCGCGTATTGATGAAAAACACCTCTTCCTCCGCCGCCGTTCATTCAGACAGCCGCGTGGGGAAGAGGTGCGTTTTATCAGCGGTTTGCGGCATGAGCCGCGTTAAAGGCGCTTACTCAGCAAGCTTTGCCTCAAGGGTGTCAAGCTGCTCCTGGAGCTTGGCGGGGAGCTTGTCGCCGAACTTCGCGTAGAATTCCTTTATGCCGGGAACCTCGGCTCTCCAGAGATCCTTGTCGACGTTGAGAATACCGGCGAGCGCTTCCTTGGAGAAGTCAAGGCCTTCAAGGTTGATGTCGTCCACCTCGGGAACATAGCCGATAGCGGTCTCCTTCGCGCCGACCTTGCCCTCGCATCTCTTGAGCATCCAGTCAAGGACGCGGAGATTGTCGCCGAAGCCCGGCCAGATGAAGTGACCCTCGTCGTCGGTGCGGAACCAGTTGACATGGAAGATCTTGGGAGCCTTGTCGCCGAGCTTTTCGCCCATGTCGATCCAGTGCTGCCAGTAGTCAGCCATATTGTAGCCGCAGAACGGAATCATGGCCATCGGGTCGCGGCGGACAACGCCGACTGCGCCGGTTGCGGCGGCAGTGGTTTCGGAAGCCATGGTGGAGCCTACAAACACGCCGTGGTTCCAGTCTCTCGACTGATACACCAGCGGAGCGGTCTTGGCACGGCGGCCGCCGAAGATAATCGCGCTGATCGGAACGCCTGTGGTGGAGTCGAATTCAGCGGAAACGCAGGGGCAGTTCTTGGCGGGAGCGGTGAAGCGGGAGTTGGGGTGAGCCAGTTTGTTGCCGGCGGCTGTGTATTCCACGCCGTTGACTCTTTCGCCCTTCCACTCGACAGCGTTGACGGGCGGATTCTTGTCAAGACCCTCCCACCAAACGGTGTTGTCGTCAAGGTTGTGGGCGACGTTGGTGAAGATGGTGCCCTTTCTGGTGGAGGCAAGGGCGTTGGGATTGGACTTCTCGTTGGTGCCGGGCGCGACGCCGAAGAAGCCATTTTCGGGATTGATCGCCCACAGTCTGCCGTCGGGACCGATTCTCAGCCAGCTGATGTCGTCGCCAACGCACCAGACCTTGTAGCCCTTCTTCTTATAGACCTCGGGCGGAATCATCATGGCGAGGTTGGTCTTGCCGCAGGCGGAGGGGAATGCCGCGCAGACGTACTTGATCTCGCCCTCGGGATTCTCCAGACCGAGAATGAGCATATGCTCGGCCATCCAGCCTTCCTTCCAGCCCTGATAGGAGGCAATGCGGAGCGCGAAGCACTTCTTGCCAAGAAGGACGTTGCCGCCGTAGGCGGAGTTGACCGAGATGATGGTGTTGTCCTGCGGGAACTGGCAGATATATCTCTTTTCCTCGTCCACGTCGCACTTGGCGTGCAGACCCTTGACCCAGTCGGTGTTCTCATCGCCGAAGGCGTCAAGCACAGCCTTGCCGCAGCGGGTCATAATCGCCATATTGAGAACGACGTAGATGGAATCGGTGACCTCGAGACCGACCTTGGAGAACTTGGAGCCGATGGGACCCATGGAGTAGGGAATGATGTACATGGTTCTGCCGGCATAGGTGCCTCTGGCGATGTCGTAGAGCATCTTGTAGGCGTCAGCGGGAGCCATCCAGTTGTTGGTGGGACCTGCCTCCTCCTTGGAGTTGGCGCAGATGAAGGTGCGCGCCTCAACGCGGGCGACGTCGTTGGGCTTGGTGCGGTGCAGGTAGCAGCCGGGGAGCTTTTCCTCGTTGAGCTTGATCATTTCGCCGGTCGAGCAGGCTTCCTTGCGAAGTCCTTCAAGCTGTTCCTCTGAGCCGTCGATCCAGACGATCTGATCCGGCTTGAGAAGAGCGGTCATTTCGTCGAGCCATGCGAGCATTGACTTATTCTGAGTTAATGCCATAAAAAATATCTCCTTTCACATTCGGGTCATAGGAAGCTGACTGCTGTCAGATAATACCCGAAGAGGTACAATTGATTGTACTTGGTTCCATTATACAATAATACATACCGCTTTTTCAATTGATAAACTGTTAATATTTTTTTCGGATTTCTGATATTTTCAACAGTCCGCAAAAACTAATGGTCAATTTGTCGGTACAGAAGAGCAAAAAAAGCAGCCGCCAATGATTTTCATTGACGGCTGCGGAGAAATTATTCGTTTGTATCGTCGGGAACGGCGGTGGCAAAATAGATGATGTCGCTGATGGCGCGGGTTTTGCCGTTGTAGGGCTTGCTGAAGAGCTTTTTATTGAACATGATGGCGCCGGTCTGTCCGCCGTCAAGGGCATATCCGAAACGCACGCCCTTCTTCTGGATTTCTTTCGCGAAGTTTTCCATAGTGGCTCCCGGCTCTCCCAGTCGGCAGAGCAGATAATGCTTTTCGTACCCGAATTGACAGATCGCCGCTCTCGGCCATTTTTCCCACGGTCTGCCGTTCTGGTACTGAGTCATCTTGTCTTTTCTGTCCGAAACCTTATAGTCGTCGATGATCATCGGTCCGAACGCAAGGGTGTGAATGATCCTGCCGCTCGTGTATACGTCGGTCTCGAAGAATTCTTTTTTGGATTCAAAAACCGACAGGTTGCCGTCCGTATCATAGATCAGAATATCCATTTTGGGAGTCAGGTGTTTGCCGACGTTGTCTCTGATCAGATTGCCATAGAGGATCTCGATGCCATAGGGACGGTAGGCGCAGTAATCGCCCGACATGCCCAGCACGCCGTTGGTCTTGGCGAAGATGTTCTGGGGATGGTCGAGATGGTTTTTGCTGATGACGTTGTCCACCAGCACTCTTCTGAACTGGCTCGGATGCGCGATCCAGACCTCCGCGTAGGACATGATACCGTACTTGGTTTTTTCGTTCCAGCATTTGACCTCGATAGTCTCGTCCTTGTAATAATCAACGAGGGAGCCGTCGTAATTCTTTCTTTCTTCGTCCTCTATCTTGGTAAAATTGGACGGATCGGGCTTGGGGGTGAGATATTCGCCCATTCCGAGCGTGTAGGTTCTCTGAATCTGATGAATATCGTTCATGGCGTCGATCAACAGATTGTTTGCCGACGCCTCAAAGAAGCTGTCACGGTCAGTGGAGGAAAGCGAAACCTTGGCGAGGTTCATAATACTGCCCGAGGACAAAAAAAACATAAAGAGAATAAGCGACAAAAGTATACAAGAAATCTTGATGGGGAAGTATTTCCTGTCGCTCAGAATGGAGCTAATGAGACGACCGGATTCAGCTTTTCTTTCCTCTGTGATTGTGTGGTTGCCGGCTCTCTCCATATCATCATCAGCACCGTTGTTGCGATGATTCTGGGTGACGCTTCTGACTCCGTCAGAGCGCCGTCTGTCGGGAAGCCGGTTTTCCGGCGATCTCTCATCGGAACGATGTCTGTCGGAAGGTCGGTGATCGGCGGATGAATGATCCGAGTTATAGCTTCTTACCGGGAGATTGTCAACTTCATTTTTTCTGTCGGGGGAAAAACTGTTGTGAGATTTAAATCTTCCGTTGCCTACAGGACGTTCGCTCCCTGTCTCACGCGCATTTTGAGACGACCTTGTACGGTCATCCTCAGAATAGGCCGTGCGCCTCCCTTCCTGCACCTGTTCCGTATACTCCGTGCGGGCGGAAGGAGTCTGTCTGCGCTGCGTCTGTTCTCCGGCTTGTCCTCCTTGCGGTGGAGGAACCGACCTGCTACCTCTGGGTCTGAAGGATCTGCCGGACGCATGAGCCTGTGCAGCCGAAGAAAGTCTGTCCGTATTTCGGTTGTTTTCATACATAGAATCGTTCCCATTCCTTACCATCTGAATCATCAATCGCCCACAGCGTCATCCTTAAGCGTGGTACGGTAAATTAAGAAGCCGTTGATGGCGGCACACAACATACTGAGCGCTATCACGCTGTAATTCCTGATAAAATTATTATATGAGATTCTGTCAAGCTCCATCCAGAGTGTTATGCCAACCGATGCCAGGGAGACAAGGGGGGCAAAGATCTGATACCACTCCAGTCCGTTTATCTTCTTGGAGCGAATGGCAAAAATGACTGTGACAGCGGTAAAGCTGACGGCGCCGAGTATCTGCTGCAATCTGACAAAGCTGTTGCCCGGCATCAGCAGCGCGTCGACGTGCATACTGTCAAATAGTCCCTGAGAACATCCGTGCATAAGCAGGAAGAGAAGAGCTATATCCCCGTAACTGCCCTTCATCCCGGTTTTTGCGTTGCTGTTTCTTGCAAAAACCGTCAGGAGCACGACAAAGATAATCAGGGAAAACAGCGCTTCAAAGTTAAAAACAGCAAGGAGCCATTCGTCTCTTTGAGGATAATAAACGGTCAGCGGCCAGAAATGATAGGATTCAGTCTTGATGACAAGTCCGATGTTGTCCCCGGAAAAAACGGCGGAAAGCCTTCCGACCACGATTCCAAGGGAAGCGCCAGCCGCCATGCAGTCGCAAACAGCGCCGGCATTAAAATGAGAATCAAGTTTCCTGATGATCACAGCGGAAAGAAGGACGCCCAGAATCGCGCCGTAAAGCGAATACCCGCCTCTGATGAAGTTGAAGTGATCGGCAATCGATTCAAATTCCTCGGTATTGCAGCTCCAATACAGCAATCTTGAGCCAATAAAGCCTATGGGCATGGAGAGAAGAATACAGTTGATCAGATCGTTTTTGCTGCCCTTGGTAAAAACGGCGTTCAGGACAAAAGCCACTATGACGGCAAGTGTGATAGCCAGTGCCATGAAAACACCGTGCCAGTACACACTGACGCTGCCAAACAGCAAAGCAATATTATTCATTAACGTAGCGCACCCTTTCCTTTATTCATAAACATCAATTGTTGGGTATGGCAGTGGCAAAATACAGAATATCACTGACAGGTCTGGTTCCGCCGTAAGCAACCTTATTGAATATTTTTTGATGGAACATCAAGGTCGCCGTCTGACCACCGTCAAGGTTATAAGCAAACCGCACGCCCTTGGACTGAAGCATCCCGGCAAAATCTTTTGCCGTCGTCCCCCTGTAATCGAGCGTACACAGGAGATAATGGGTGTCATAATCAAATTGACATATGGCCGCTCTGGGATACAGGTCATTCAGCTCTCCGGGGTAGTATCTGTTGGTCAGCTTCGGAGACTTGCTGACCTCATAATTATCCACCAACACGGGACCGAATGCAAAGGTGTGAATAACGTCGCCATTTTTGAAGGCGTCGGTTTCAAAGAAGCTCATATTATCGTTGTAAGCATAGAAATTTCCCTCTTTGTCATAAACGGCAATATCCAGAACATTGCCGTCCGATTCTCTGATAACGTTTCCGTACTGAACGATAATGCCATAGCTGCGGTAGGCGCAGTAATCCGCCGACATGCCGACTACGCCGTTTGTTTTGGCAAAAATATTCTGCGGATGATCGAGGTGCTTTTTGCTGATAACATTGTCAACCAGTGTGCGCCGCAGCTGACTTGCGTCTGAGATCCAGATCTCGGAGAAATTGTAGATTTTATCGTCGGTCTTTTCCCGCCAGCATTTTACCGTGATGCTGGGGTCGCTGTAATATAAGACAGGAGCGCCGTCAAAATTCTTTCTCTCCTCATCATATATTTCATCAAACTTGGATTCATCCGGCGCAGGCGTGAGTACTTCACTCAGCTCCAGAATATACTTTCTAGGCAGGACATGCACTTCCGCCAAAGAATCGCTCAACAGGTGTTGTGAGGACATATGGTAAAAGGAATCGCGATCCTTGGCGGAGCCGGAGGTAGACCTTAACCCGGTTACATTGGCGGACGGAAGCAGCCACGCGGAAAGAATCAGCAGGAACACCAGCACCAGAATTCTGAACGCGGGCGTTGACGAGCCTTGCACCTGACTGACAGATCCGGATTGTTGCCCATCAGACGCGGATGGCTCTTGGTTATCGGAGGCCGGCTCAGGAGCGGAACCCTCCGCGGAATCCGAGTCGCTCTTATGAGAATCGAATTGACTGAGTAATTCTTCAATCTGTTCGTCTGATAATACCTTATCTTTCTCTTTGTTTATCTTACACATGGGTTTCTCCTCCGGATAGGCAAGTAGTACGCGATTGCGTCGGCATGTTACTCCGCCGTTTCAAAGCCGCCGCAAATTGCATAAAAGAGATCGTCCGGCAGGTAAATCTGCCATTTGCCTCCGCTGTATTTCATCGTTATTTCAAAAGCTTTGGTTGTACAGTATTTCTCAGATTGGGTCATCAGCGTATCAAGGGCTTCAGAGGCAACCTTTTCCGCGCCTTCATCGGAGAGACCGTACATTCCGTCTTTTTCTTCGAGATAGGCTTTATTGCTTTCCTTGACATATTTTTTGCCAAGAGCGGTCGACTCATTTTTCAGATCACCCGCAAGCCGGTTGAGATCGAGATAGGTAAAATCGACATTGCAGCTTGCTTCTGTCAGATGGGAGCTGACGTCGCCGTTTATGCCGTAGCGATAGCTTTTGAGGAGGTAATTATACAGCTTTTGCGCGAACACGCCGTCAATTTGTTTTTTCATGGAAAGAGAGATGCCGCTTAAGTACTTGTCCGCTTCGGCAAAATCGCCGTCACACACACTGTCAAAAAACACCTTTACGGTTTCAGTCGGATCCGGAATGCTGCCTACCACTGTCATTGGCATATCGCAGGCTGAAAGTGAGAAAAAAATCGCTAAAACAGCAAT
>ONDC01000065.1 GCA_900316495.1 uncultured Eubacteriales bacterium | reverse complement strand
TCGATTTAAATAGTCCTCTGCTGCATCATCGTAGACATTCCATTTTTTTTTTTTTTTTCTGCTTAACCAATATACTTGTCTGATTACGTCGAACATTTCCAAGGGATATTTCCTTGTGTAATCGGAATCTATCGGCATCTGATAATAATAGATCACATCTTTCTTTAGGCAGAGCTTTTCGACATGGTCATAATATACAAGATTGAAGATGACGTCTTGACATCTCCTTAAATCAGGAAAAAAAACATTGTACCGCAATAGCAAATCCCTTTTATAAGCCTTTGCCCACGGCGCCGTAATACGACCGTGTTTTCTCAGCGTCATGTAAGAATGAAGAATAACCTCCCTGTTATCTTCTACTCTGTAGGAAGAGAAGCATGGAGCTCCTTTTATGATCTCATCATTCTTTCCATACCGGAATTCCTGAGAACCCGCAATAATCAGATCCGGCATTTTTTCTTGTACCGCCGTGTCAGCAAAAAGTCCGAGCGCATTGCGCTCATAATAATCGTCCGCATCGCAGAATACCACATAGTCACCGATGGCCTCTTTTATGCCTTTGTTACGTGCCGAGCCCTGACCGGCGTTCTTTTGCCGAAAGACCCTGAATCTGCTGTCATTGGCAGTGTAACCCTTACAGATGGAGAAACTGTGATCAGTAGACCCGTCGTCAATCAGTATCACTTCAAAATGGGGATAAGTTTGGTTCATCAAACTCTTTAAACAAACATCTAAATGATTTTCGGCATTGAAGACAGGTACGATTACCGATATTTTGATCATAGAATCACCCTCTTATCTTCTGGATAATGATTGTTGCATAAGAAAATGAATTGACTATCGCCACGCTGCGGGATTTTACGATCATACGAATGATCTTATTGGTGATACCATCCGGTACTGTGCGGCAAGATCGGATTGTCAGCGCATCGCAGAGCATCTTTTTGGAAAGTGCCCGACGTTCCTTTTTGTTAAGATTCCATTGATTCAGATAATTGGCGCGAAGCAATGCCATCAGACCGTTGACATAGCATTGGTTCAGATACTGCTCTTCTTTCTGATTTAATTTTCCCCATTCCGATACGGAATTTAACAGTTTTAAAGATACCGCCTTATGTATCTCAAACATATCAGGCGGAAATTTCTTTGTCTGAAAGCCTCTGTCATGTAAATCATAATTATACAAAACAGCTTCTGTTACAATGACGGTATTGACCTTTTCAAAAAAGTCAATATTGAAAAAAACATCTTCGCATCTGATGTAATGGGGAAATGAAATAAGGTTTGCGATAATTTTATCCCTTTTATAAGCCTTTGCCCACGGAGCGTTGAGCAATCCCATCCTTTTCATCGTCATGTACATATCGTAAGCGTTATCTCTTGAATCGGTGTGGAAGTTGAATGCCTTATTCTCATTGAGAATGATAACGGAGCCGTTATCCGTCAATTGGATTTTTCGATATCCTCCCACGATCAGGTCGGGCATTTTATCTTTGGCGGCGTTGGCGAATACCTCCAGCGCGTCATTTTCGTAAAAATCATCCGCGTCGCAGAATACAATATAATCACCGGTTGCCGCCTTCATGCCATTGTTTCGCGCCGGTCCCTGCCCGGCGTTCTCCTGATGAATGACCCTGATACGCCCGTCTTGTCTGGCATAGGCGCCGCACAATGCAAAACTGCCGTCGGTCGAGCCGTCGTCCACCAGAATCAGCTCCCAGTCGGGATAAGTCTGATACAGAATGCTTTCTATGCAGCGAGGAAGGCTGCCCTCGCAGTTGTACACCGGCACAATCACACTGAATTTCAATTTTCCTTCCCTCCTTTCCCCACCGCAAACGGCAGAAATCTGTTCAACAGCATCGAAATCGGCGCCAATAGCAGTGCGGCAATCAGGCAGTCCGACGCCCAGTTTTCAAAGGGCAGCGCAAAATGGATCGCATCGAACACAAGCGTGTGAAATGCAAAATACGCCAGCGAATTCTGCCCTATGAAGCAAAGCCATTTCATAGGGGGAAGCGTTCGGAAAAAACTGACGCACATAAGAATCCCGGCAAAAGCACCTATGTAAAATAGCGGAAACAAGCCGAAGCGGTCGGAATAAATATCCGTCTTGAAGCCGGGAAACCATTGGATGTAAAGGCATCCAATCATCAGAGTCACGGCGAAATATCCCGCAAACAGGTACTTTGCGGTCAGCTTATCGAATAATTCCTTGCAGAACGCTCTGCCAAGGTAGCCCGCGCCATAAAAGCCCACGGCTATGCAGGCGGCGTCCAGCGACCACGGAACGATCTTGCCGATCAGCATAACGTAGACATACGCGAATGCGCCGAAGGCGACTGATACAGCGACGATCAGCCACATTTTTTTCATCAGGCGCAAAATCCACCAGAACAGCAGCTCCGTGACGAACAGACAGATCACGAACCACATTCCGGTCTCCCATAAGCCGCCGCGTAGCTGGATCAATACACCGGGAATCACATACAGCAGATTCTTCCACGTTTCCGGCGCAAGCACGACATGGATCAGACGGCAAATTGTCCCCAGAAAAATGGCCGGAATCAGCAGGCTCCGGCACCTGCTGACAAGAAATCGCCGGAATTCCCTGTGCTTTTCCGGACGGAAGAGATAACCGGAGATAAAGAAAAACAGCGGAATATGAAACAGATAGAGCCATTGTCTCAGATGCTCCGGCGCGGTCGAATGCCCGATCATCACCAGTATGGCGGCAAATCCTCTCGCCATATCGATCCATGCGATCCGGCCGCTGTCGGAATTTATGGCGCCGACAGCCCGCTGAGAAGCGTTTTCCACTCTTCCATCACCTTTTCCTGACTCATTTTTTCCGTGTCGAGCAGCGCGTTTTCCGCAAACGAAATCCGCTTCTCCGCGTCCCCGATCAGCTCGCAGATTCTGTCCGCCATCTGTTTTGTATTGAAGCAATCGACAAGGAAGCCGTTTACCCCGTCCTTCACCAGCTCGAAAGGACCCGTCCGGCAGCGGAACGAAACCACCGGCAGTCCGTGCGCCTTTGCCTCCACCAGCGCGAGCGGGAATCCCTCATAGCGGGAGGTCAGCACAAACAGGGCGGCATTATCCAGATAATCGCCGACGTTGCCGACCCTTCCGGGGAAGTGAACCTGATGAAGCCCTTTTTCGTCCCGAAGCGATTCCAGCCGCTCTCTTTCCGCTCCCTCGCCAAGAATGATCCATTCCCAGTCGGGATATTTTTCAAACACCGTTCGGGCGGCTTCCATGAGATAATCAAAGCCCTTTTGCGGGGCAAGCCGGCCTACGCTGACAATGGTTTTGGAATCAACCTCGTAGGGCTTGCGTTCTTCCGGAAGGAGGATCGGATTGTAAATCTGCCGGATCGGCGTTTTTCCGCCGAACGCCCTCGTGTAGTTTTCCTGATCCTCCCGCGTCAGCGTCACCACTGCGTCGGCGCGTCTGGTGAAATGCCGCCGTATCGGCATACGGGTTCTGGTGCCCATGCTTTCATAAAAATTGAAATGCTCCCACGCGATCAGCTTCACGCCGGTTCCCTTGAGCGCCGGAACCGAAAACGCGTCCAGAATCGTGTCGATGTCGATCAGAATCTCCATGGCATTGCGCCTGACAAATTCACGCAGCCTTCTGATGATGTCGAAATACTGTCTGAGTCCGCTTGGATTGCTTTCAAAAAGAGCGGTCCGGGCAATTCGTTTATCCAAAGGATAAAACGGCTCGCCGGCTGCTTCGCTCAGGCTGACAACCGAAATGTGGTATGCGTCGCACAATCCGTTCATGATCTGCGTGCTCACTCTTTCGGTGCCGCCGCTCCGGGTAATATCGCCCGAAAAGAAGCAGAGTTTTCTTTTTTGGCTATCCATGTCAATTCTCGGCCTCCCGCAGGGTCTTGATCCGGGTTGTCCTGCTGTCGCCGCAAAGAGCGATCAGCAGGATATACACCGTCATAAATTTCTCTCTGTGGCGGACGGCGGTGCCGGCGTTGGAAACGCCCCACGCAAAGATCAGCGCGGCACACAGCGCGATGATTGTGACAACGATGATCAGCGTCCGTCCCAACGACCGCTCCGACCGCCTGATCTCGATGTACGACCGGAAATGCGCGTACAGAAATACGCTCGAGCTGAAACAGAACGCGATAATATCCGAAAGCCCCCTCCAGTTCCAAGGTAAGGGAGAGGCGATGAAATAGAACATCCGTATAGGCGAATTGATAATCAGATTGAGCGTGGGATTGCTTATCCGGAAGCCCGCTTGATAGGCCGAGCCGCCGGCGTTGTATTTTTCAGCGGTATTGATAATATCCTCGGCAGAGTCAACATTGCCGAATTTGGCAAACAGCACGTCCTGAAGGAGGGAGAACATGATCAAAAAACCGACCACCGCCGCGGCGGTAAGGGCAATGCTTTTGGGCGTGATTTTCATTCCCCGCGTCTGCCAGTCGTAGAGAATCAGCGTCACCGTTTCTCCTAACAGCACCGCCATCGCGCCGGAGTGAACGGATGACGCGGCAATGGCGGCAAGAACCGCCGCAATCAGAAGAAAGAGATTCCCGTCCGCAATGTACCGGACGAACGCCGCCAGACTGCAGGTCACCAGAAACATGATCAGCGTTTCCCGGAGAAGGATGGAATTGGTGATGGCGAAATTCGGCAGAAAGCACATGAGCAGCACCGCCTTCAGGCGCGTGCCTTTCTCGATGGCAAGATCATCCATTGTCCGGATGACGAGCCATATGGCGGTCATCGCAAGCAGAATATTGACATACTGCGCGATCGGACGCTGTATGTTGAAAAGACTGTACCAGAAGGCGATAAAGCGCGGATATACGCCGCCTCGCGGAAGCTGTCCTGTCCTGAACAACTGTCTTGCCCAGGAATCGTAGCTCTCGGTGTCAAGACCGCTGTTGGGAAGTTTGAAAATACTTCTGCCATACAGATCCCACGTAAGAAGCCCCAGACGGAGAACAAAGCCGCCCAGAAGCGCAAACAGAACCTTGCGTTCCTCACGGTATTTCAGGGCGATCCACCCGAACACGCAAAGGGTATTGACGAGAATAACAGGCAGGAATACGACGGTGTCATTGACCGGTATCATGTCAATAAACAGTTTTGTAATCAGTCCCTCTAAAAGCAGCACTGCCCACGCGATCAGCAACGTCATTCACTCCTTGTGTCGTATTTCTGTAATGCTTCGATATAAAAGTTTTCAAGCCAGCGCGCGTTCTGTACTATGTCGTAGCCCGCGCTGACGATTCTGTCGTGGACGTCCTTTCTTACAAAGGCTTCTCTCAGCCCAAGAATGACGTCCGCCCAGTTCCCGGCGGAATTCTCCAGCGAAAGCGCCGTCACATGACCGGTGATGTCGCATTCGTCCGTCACCCTGTCGGACATGACGCAGGGAAGTCCCGCCGCCTGCGCTTCGATCATCACCACCGGAAGTCCTTCGTAAAGGGACGGCAGCACGAACACGTCGAACGCCTGCAGCATTCTTTCCACGTCGCTTCTCACGCCTGTGAAAATCACTCTGTCAGACAGTCTAAGCGTATTGACTTTCTCTTTGATCCGATTCATCAGCGCGTCGTCAAGTTCTCCGCCCCCGACCAGCAGCAGCACTGCGTCCGGCGCGCGTTTTGCGATTTCAGCGAAAATGTCGACGAGAAAAGAATGATTCTTCTGCGGGAAAAACCTTCCGACATGACCCACCACGAATTTTCCGTCCAGCCTTAGTTCCGCCCGGACCTCCTGTCTGACGGCAGGGGAAAAACGGTATTTTTCGGATTCTATGGCGTTTTTCATCAACACGACGTTGTCCGTACTGCCGAACACATAGCTGGCGGCGTCCCTTCCGCAGGCGAACCGATGCGTGATATGCGGCTTCATGAGCCGTCGGTAAACCGATTTGACCGCAGATTTGACGGCTGTTCCCGAACCAGCCGCTATATGCGCGTGGCAGATGCGGATGGGCACGCCGCATTTTTCCGCTGCGAGATAGGCGGGGAGCGCGTTTTCCATCATATTGGAATGCAGGATCCTGTATTCGGGATGCTCCCTGAAAAGAGCGGTGATCTCGCGCGTATATCGGAAAAAATATTGGGGGTAGGGAGGACAGATGCGGTAAATGACGCCTCCGAGCGCCGTTATCTCATCCTCATATTCGGCTTTATAGTCCTTGTGTACCAGAAAGTCAAAGCTGACGCGGCTGCGGTCGATGTGCCGGAGGTAATTCATGGTCATGGCTTCCGCGCCGCCCCTGTCCATCACCGTATCCAGAAACAGCACCTTAACCGGGTATTTCATTTTGTTCACGCTCCGTTATCCTCGGCTTTATGACAAGCTCGCGGCGGTTGTAAACCAGCGAGTTTTCGGGAATGTCCTGATTCACCAGCGTCCCCGCCGCAATGACGCTGCCGCTGCCGATTGTAACGCCCTTGAGAATCATCACCCCCGCGCCGATCCATACGTTATCTCCGATGGTCACAGGAGCGGTCGTATAGCCCAGATCACGCATTACGCCCGGCTGGCGGAAGACATGATCGTGGTCGTAAATGCAGACGTTGGCGCCGAGCATGACATGATTGCCCAGTGTGATTTGCTCACGCGCCACAATGACATTGTTGTAGCCGATGAGCGAATAGCCGCCCACGGTGAGCAGGGCGTTGTCAACCGCCGAGACACGCGCGCCTCGATTGAGGGAGGTATGCCGCCCAAGCCTGATCCGTCCGCCGGAGCGCACGCTCAGCGACACGTTCGGGTCAAGACGCACGGGCAGTCTGAACGCGATTCTTCCACAAGAAAAAAGAGAGAGCAGAGCCATTCTGATCATGCCGATCATCACAGAAGGTAATCTCAATGTAAGCCCACCGTCCTCCCGGGAAGAACAAACTGTCTGCCCAATGTATAGTCAAATTCATCCGGGTCGAATAACATATATCCACTGGCGGTGAAGAAGGTCATTTCCCCGAACAGGATGGTTCCGTTGATATTGTAAAAATCCACTCTGACGTGAGGGAATCCCTCCGCCAGTATCTCCGCCATTTTTACCATTTCATCGTAATGCTCCGGCTTTTCCGGTTGCACCGTCATGGGCGCATAGTCTGTCCGGGTCGCCTTCATCAGCCGGAAATCTCTGTCGAAAAATCCCAGCACGCCGTTCTCATGGCATTGTGTGTAATTGATCATCTTGTAGGAGCAGTACACCCTGCCGTCAAAGCAGAAGAATTTGTAATCCGGCAGATCTCCGTTCTTGTCTCTGATCAGCAGCTTCTCGGCGATAATGCGGTGCTTTCCGTTTTCATACACCCATTCCCTGCCCGCGTGCTTTTTCTGATAGGACATCTCCGTCCATGACCGCATCTGCGAAACGCACGCGCTGCGGTCGACCGTCGCCTTGTCGTAGACAAAGATCATATATTTGCCGCCGGCGCCGAGTGTGTCCTTGATGACAAACCGCTCCGGCATGGCGTCCCAGTCGAATTCCTCCGCACGATCCCATACCCCGTAGCATTCGTTCAGGATGTGCGCCAGTCCCTTTTCCGCCACATATTTCCGGACTTCCCATTTATCGGCGCAAAGACTCATTTGCTCGTTTCTGTAATACAGCTTGTACCACTGCAGCTTTTCGCTGTACCGGCGGGGATTGTCGAGGTGCAGCCTTCTTCCGGTCTTGATGCGGTATTGCAGGCGGAGCATGGCCTTATCGGGGACAAAGCGGAGTAACTGCAATATGCGGTGGCGCAGGCTTTCGCTCCTGATGATTTTTTTATAATCGATCACGCCTTTTCGACCTCCCGCAGATATGCCTCCACGACCGTCTGGCGGTCGTATTCCCGCTCCGCCTTCAGACGCGCGTTCAGCCCCATGCGCTTTTTCTCGCTGTAGGGAAGCCGCATGAATTCGTCGAGCGCGTCGATCAATGCCTGTGTGTCCCGCTGCGGGATCATAAAGCCGTTCACGCCGTCCTCAACGACCTCGCGGCAGCCCGCGCGGTCGGTGGTGATAATGGGTCTGCCGGTGGCACAGGCTTCCAGCAGCACGTTGCTGATTCCCTCCGGATAATACGAAGGGTGAACAATACAGTGCATCCCCTTCATGAAATCCGCCACGTCGGCGATCATTCCGTGATACTGAATGACGCCCTCCTCCTGGTACTGCCCAAGCGCGCCATGATAATCGCTCTCGCAGAAGCCGCACACATGGAACTCCGCGTTGCCGTACCGTTCCTTGATGACCCTTGCCGCCTCCATGTAGATTTCAATGCCCTTTTCCTTTAATATCCGGCTGATGAAGGCGAATTTTACCACGCCGTCCTCCGGATATTCCGTCAGCGGAAAACGCTTCAGATTCACGCCGGAGCCGGGGAGATAGGCGTAATCCTTCACCCTGATATGATGCCAGAGAAAGAAATCGCGGTTGGATGTGTTCTGGAAGAAGACACGCCGGACGTTCCGGAAGGAGTACTTGTACAGCAGTATCAGCAGCTTCTGGACAATGCCGGGGTTCTCCACCGCCGTGCCAAGTCCCGTGATATTGGCAACGAAGGGAATATGGTGCTTTCCCGCGGCAATCGCGCCGTAGGTGTTGGGCTTGATGGTAAACCCGAATACAATATCCGGCTTTATTTCCTCCATCAGCCTGTCGTATGCCCGGATGAGTTGAATGCCCTCCAGCGGGTTCTTTCCTCTCTGCTCCATCGTAATATCGTGAAACTTTGCCCCTATAGCGGTCAGCTTGTCAATGCGCTCCCCGTAAGGCGAGGAAATATGTACGTCATATCCCTCGGCAAGCAGCCGCTCAACGATCTCCGCGCGGAAATTGTAGATCACAATGTCCCGGTTGACAAGAAACAGCACCGTTTTGTGGGGCTTGGTGATACAGAGCGTAAAAGCGGAGCGCTCGGTATCCTGCTCGCCAAGACCATTGACGCCTCTCTTTTTAATCATATTAGCCGACATATTTTCCTCACCTCCTTCAGCGGTGCTTTTTTTATGCATGATATACACATGTTAATCACGGACAATAGCACTCTGACGATCGAAAAAAACTTATTCGCCTCAAAAGACTTTAATGGTTATTTTACTTCAAAAGTTGAATAATGTCAACAGTTTTTTCTCCGGCCGCCTTTTGCGTTTTGGCTGCTTTATCCGGTCAATCGGCATCCTGTGTCTGCCGACTCGTTCCAAGTCTCACGCCGGCATTCGGTTGGGGGCTTATCATTTGCTTCGGCGTAATGTTCAATTGCAGAAGGCGGCACCTTTCCGATAAATCCAAAAAGCCTTATCCGGCACATATGCGCCGAAAAAGGCTTACGCGAATCAAAAGGTTTATATGTCAGAATCATTGCCCTCGTACAGCCCCGATGCTTTCAATAATTCCTTATTGGCGTTGATTTGTTCATCCGAAACAAAGCGCAGTCTTCTGAAGCACAACCGCGCGACCTCCGGTTTTCTGACAAGCCCGGAAACAGCCCGGTAAATATGGCAGAAGAGCAGGAGCCATGGAGCCTTGTGAAGAACGGGATATTTGCGGTACAGATTTTCCCTTCTTGTGCCGAATATCTGACGGACAATGCTTCGTTTGACTCCGCCGACAGACTCCCTTCCGGAGAGCTGCTCCGGGTAGATCGGCTGATCGGCTTTTCCGAACGCCCCTCCCAAGAGAATTCTGCCGGTAATCAGCGCCGTTTTTTCATCCATAGGAGCGCCTGCAAACAGGACGTCGCACACGCGCAGGACAATCCTGTGAAATTCATCGAGCCGGACGGCTGCCAACCGCCGGAAAGCCTATCTTCATCCGGTCGGTTCCCCCTATCAGACCGTCATGCGGAATATCGGGCTGCTGCTGGAGCAGGGCATTATTGTCCATCTCCGCTGCAACATTGACGGAGGCAATCTGTCGGGGCTGGGTCGGTTTATGGATGACATTGACGCAAGATTTCCGGACAAGAGTCATTTGTCGATGGCCTTTGCATCCCTGTTCAACAATAATTCCACTCCGCAGGAGCTTGCGCTGTATCTCAGAACGATGGAACTGAATCAGGCTGTGTCAGAACGCGGTTTTGCCGTAGCCAAAAACTATAGACCGTTTCAGACCAAAACCGTCTATTGCAATCAGGCGCAGCATCCTGATTATTATACCGTCATCGCTCCCAATGGCGACTTATACACGTGCGAGCATCTGGGAAGGGATATGGTCATCGGAAATGTATATGAGGGAATCACCGACAGGGCATTATCGGATCGCTGCGCCAGTCGTCGCCCCGTATCCACCAAATGCTCCGGGTGTTTGCATTTGCCGAAATGCACTACCTTTGATATGTGTCCCGTCAAGAAGAAGATACAGCAATGTCGTGAAAGAATGATGGCTGACCTTACACATTTTTTGGAAGGAAGCATTGAGAAATACAAGATTTTATCAGAAACAGGAGGTGTAAGGTGTGAAGGAAGCGTACATCAAGATGGAGATTCACATTGACGAGGTGGAGATAGACGACGTCATCACAACATCCGATGGCTGTCTTTTCGATTCGCCTTGTCCTATCGATTCGTCGCCTTGTTCCGACGATGGCTGGGTTTGCATCTGTGGCAGTGTTTAATGATGGAGCGGCGGCATTACACGCGCAATGAAAAAACACAATCCAATGGCTCCTTTCGCGTCACGCGGAGGGAGCCATTGGATTTTTGCGCGCTTTTCTTTCGTCTCGGGATGAAAGCGACCCTCTGTTCCCGTACATTTCCACAGAGAGAAATACAAGCGGGGCAACGAATAACAGTCCGTGCGTCAACGAGATTCTCATAGCCATATTTTTTTGACTACATAGGAACATGCCGTCCTCTTTGGGTCATTCCATTGTTTCATTGCATGAATGTTTCGGAAGAACTCTTGAATACTTCTGCGAAATGTGTTATACTCTTCATGTTGTTGTTTATAGGCGGATCATACAGAATAAGAGGGGCGGAATATGAATGCGCTGGGGAACAGAAACCGCAGGATCGTTGAAACGGTCTTGCAAAAGGAAAAAATACTGTGTCCCGGTGCGGTTGCTCTGATTGGAATATACGGTTCTTTTCAGACCGGTGAAGTGCATCCGCTGTCGGATCTGGATTTGCTCATCCTGATCAATGATGACCGGGGATGGCAGTTAGCCACCGCC
>ONDC01000039.1:16083-20042 GCA_900316495.1 uncultured Eubacteriales bacterium | reverse complement strand
GAAGATTTAATGGAAGCAAAAAAGCAAATTTGGGGAGTGGGAGAGAACATGGGAACAGAGGAAAGTAAAAAAATCTGGGAGGAGAACGCTTCCGATTCATCGCTTTCTATGGGCGAGGTGATGATCTTAATCCTCCTGGGCTTTGAACCGCTCATCACTTCTCTCTTTTCCTTCGTTTCGTCCTATGGCGTGTCAGTGAAACGCAAAGTCGCTCACATTCAGGCGCTCTACAGGATCTCGCTCAGAGATGAATTGGACCGCGAATGTGTGAAGCTCTGTGAACTTCGCGCCGACATGGCATTCGACCACGCTGCCCACGACAGGGAGCAGCTGCAGGCGCTGAACAACCTCATCGACGCGGAAACCGAAGAGGTGGTCGTCAGGTCGCGCAGGAAGCTCGCCGAACACGAAGGCAGCCCTGAAGCCGTTACCTATCTCCTGGAAGGCGGATATTCCCAGCCTCAGCCGGAAGAAAGCTGCTGCGGCAGCACTTCCAAATGGACCGCTTAATGATTACCAACGAAAGGAAATGATGAAAATGACTATGACGAAGAACACCCGCAAAAGACTCGCCGCCGCCCTGACGGCTGCCGCTCTGGCAGCCATGAGCCTCCTGTCCGGCTGCACGGGGGAATCCGCGAATGAACTCCCCGAAGGGCAGGTTCTCTACGAGGCGGTGATCATCGCTCCGACCGTCCAGTCGTTCAAAATGAACCTTGCATTGATTCAGAACGATTTTTACCTCGCCTGCCGGTCGTATGGCGGCGTCACACTTGTCGTCGATGACGGCAATCCGCATTACAACGCAACAAACATTCCTGTGCAGCCGAACGGCTATTCCGCCGCGAAGTACAACAGCATTGCGACAAGAAAAGCCAAACAGCTTCTTGCCGCAGCCGACCAGATGCGTGCCAAGACGCCGGAAAGCAACACGCTGGCGGCCATTCAGCTCGCCGCCCGCGATCTTCAGTCACATGCGGACGAAGGCAGCAATGTCCTGCTCCGCCTGATCGTGATGTCCCCTTCGCTTCCCACCACCGGGGTGCTGGATTTCACGAAAACCAGCCTGCGTGCCTCTCCTGAGAAGGTCGTGGAGCAGCTCCGCACCGTGAATGAACTTCCTAACCTAACAGGCATCGAGGTGGACTGTTACTTCACTGGTGACGTGACGGGCAGCCAGCCCGAGTTGGGGTACGCCAACCGCAGCAACCTCCGCGCGATCTGGCAGGGCATCTATGAAGCGGGCGGCGCGGCGAGCGTTTCCTTCCACGACGACCTGCCGCTCTCCGAGGCTTATGAGGAGGATCTTCCCAACGTCACGCCTGTCCCGGTCGATAGAGACTCGATAGAAGTCGATGATGTGGGGGCAGTACTGGAAAACGGCTCTGCGCTGAGCTTTGGTGAGGAATCCATCGCGTTTGAGCCGGGTACCGCCCAGCTCAAGAACATCAGCCAGGCAACAGAGTCTCTTCGCGGCATTGTCCGTTATCTCAACGACCACCCTGAGCAGAATATCCTGCTTGTCGGAACTACCGCCGGAGTGCGCAGCAAGAGGAAAGACTGCCTCAAGCTCAGCCGCGACAGGGCGAATGCCATTCGCTCTCAGCTCATCCAGCAGGGCATTGAGAAAGAGCGGATCAACACGGCTGGTGTTGGCTTTGAATCCGTCTTCTATGTAGACGACCACAAGCCGGACGGCTCCCTCGACGAAGCCATCGCCCCGCTCAACCGCACTGTCAAGGTGCTGCTGGCGGATTCCGCGACAGCCAAGAAGATTAAGGGGGGCAAGTAAAATGGAAGCTCATATTGTGATGATTGTGAGATTTGCGGTCTGCTTGCTGGCGCTCATCTTTGCCGCCGCGTTGATGATCAAGGCTGACGACAACGCCTTGCTGCGGCGCACGGCGGCGGCTGGCGGCGCGGCGATCGTGCTCTTCAATGAGCGCATCGGGAATGCGGCTTATCTGATCCTCGGCGGCATTCTGGAAAGCGCCATTGCGTTGATGGGAGTGGGCTTTGTTCTCATTCTCGCCGCTGTGATCATGCTTTTGCCGCTGATTTTTGTAGCAAGATGGATTTTCCATTAGAAAGGGAGAATGACTATGTCTTATCATATTACCAAAGCGCTGGAAATCATGCCCTACGTAAGCATCGGATTGCTGGCGCTGGTGCTTGTGATTTTCGAGGTAAAAGCCTTCCGCGAGTCGCACGGA
The DNA here is from genome assembly GCA_900316495.1 of uncultured Eubacteriales bacterium. GTDB lineage: Bacteria > Bacillota > Clostridia > Oscillospirales > Acutalibacteraceae > RUG762. The sequence continues at coordinate 17,829 of ONDC01000039.1, read as the reverse complement.
GACAGTCCGGTCGGCGACCCCGCCAGAGGCGGCTTCCTGCCGCCTCCCGGCGACGGTTACGAATACTTTGTGAGCGCAGGCGTCATCGTCTATATCCTCCGCAAAGCCAGCAACCGCTTCCGCGTGTATCTCGTGCAGGATGCACGGGGAGACGCCAACGGCGTTTCCTTCAAGCGCGACAGGTATGGGCAGTACATTTCGCTGCGCTGTGAGAATGCGGCGACAGCCGAAAAGATAGCAGATAATCTGTTGGGAAATTGAGAAAGAGGTGTATTTGAATGAGTAACTATTTCGACAATCAAAAGAACTGGTCATGGATCGTCAATGACGAAGGTGCGAAAGTGTTCACCGATCACGGCACACATACCCATACGGTTGACGTCACGAACATCCCGATCGGAGAAATGGCGAATAATACCGGCAAGACCATGGGCGATTCACACAGAATAACCTCCCATGATTATAAAACGACGGATCCGAAAACGGTTGCCAATGACTCCGAAAACACCCCGTCCAAGAACGTCTCGGAAATGAGAGCGTCCATGACGAAAGCCTCGCAGGGAAGCAGCGTCAGTCAAAGTGAGGAAGCACTCAACAATCATTCGGGCAACAACCATTCCGCATCCGCTTCACAGGGAACCTCCACCGGCAGCCAATCCGGTCAGAACAGCGGGCTTTCAGGCGACGGACATGATAATCCGGCTGAAGGCGGGAGCCGCGGCGGTCAGGCGGAAGGCGGAGAATCGGAAGGCAACGCTCATGATAATTCAGCGGAAAGCGACGGCGGCGACGATCATGATGATGGAGGAGAAGACGGTCACGACGGCGGCGGCGGACACGGCGGGCATTGATAATTTAACGGAAGGGTGCATTGACGATGAAAACACTCATAGAAGGCAGCGAATTGTTATTGGACGTGCCGCCATGCTCATCCACCGGAAAATCGCCTGTCGTAAGGCTCCCTCACGGACTGGTGCTGGACGACGCAAACTGCTTCTTTGCGCCGACCTTACTGGTCGGATCTGTCGGCAGCGGCAAGTCAACAATCATGCGAAGCTGTATGGATGGGGTATTCAGCGCCAGCCGTGAGAACCGCGACAACATCGTGGTTTTCTGCGCGAAACCGGAAATGCTGGCATACGCCGAAGAGGGCGATCCGATCCTCTCCATTTCGACGACTGATCCCGCTTCCTGCTGGGGGATTTTTGAAGAGATGGCGCAATCCGACGACCCGGAGCTGACCCTCCGCGAGATAGCGGACGATCTATTTGCCGAAGCGCGTGAAAAGACAAATCAGATTTTCTTCCCGAATGCCGCGCGGGATTTATTTGAAGGAACCTGCCGCTATATGTTCCGATATGGCAGGGAAAACGGCATTCACTTTTCCAATGGCGATCTCATTGAATTTTTGCAGACGACGCCGGTTCGCACCACAAGCTCAAACGGCACGACACCCGACTGTCCGGGCTGGATTGAGCTCGCCGAGCAATTCCCGGCATACTTCGGTGCCGCACGCGATTATATCGGGAAAAACGGCTCAGATCAGGGCTTAGGTGTTCTTTCCGAGCTCCGAACCCTCATTGCCTCGTCCCTGTATGGCAGCTTTGCCGCCAGAGAAAGCCGCTTCTCCGCCATTGGCTCGCTCAGGGAGGGCAGCAGGCATGTTTTTCTCTATTACGATTACGCAAAGAGCGGCCATTCAAGTCTGATCATCCTGAAAATCATCCTCGACCTTCGCGGCAATGG
>ONDC01000039.1:0-16018 GCA_900316495.1 uncultured Eubacteriales bacterium | reverse complement strand
ATGGATGAATTTTCCTCTCTTCCCAAAAGCCGTTCGCTCACCAACGCCCTTTCCCTCGGCAGAGATCCGGGAGGGAACGGCAGAGGAGGCGTGCGAATCATGGCAGCCATTCAGTCTGCGCAGCTCATGACGCATCACTATTCGGAAAACGAGGCCAAATGCCTGCTCTCCCTCTTCCCGAACCTCGTCATTCTCAACGCAATGGACGCAATGACAAGAAGCCTTCTGGCGGATCGCTACGGCAACGCGCATTATCTCTACCAGACAGCAAGTGTCGGCGGAAAGCCGATTGTCTTTAACACCATGGAGCCTGTGGTGAGCGATTACCACTTTTCAATGATCCAACAACCGGGGCAGGCGATTTGCAGCCTGCCGCGCATCAGCTCAACTCCGTTTTTTTATGACGGCTATCAGAAAGGATACAGCATATGAGAAAAATGAAACAATGGCAAGACCGGCTCGGTACAGGCATGACACTGCTGCAAATACCGGCAGGCAAAAAAAACCGTGCCGACGTCAGAAAGAGAGACCTGAGAAGCGCGGGTTCCGTAACTGCCGCGCAGATCATCCATGAAGCGGGGTTCACCGCGCAAAAGCCGCTGCTGCTGTGCGGCGACATCAGAAGGAATTATCCCGTGCTGCGCCAGATGACGAAAATGGCAGGAAAGCCCTTTGTCATCATCGGCACCAGGGTGGATTTCACAAATTCATGTCTGCTCGACCTGCCGACCGACTGGGACGAGAATACGCTCCGTCCGAATCTCCCCTCCGGCAGCGGCAGGATCACGGTCACCCCCTCCATGTACCTCGATCTGAAGCAATGCGTATCCGAATGGGACAGCCACTATCCGGTTCTGTGTCTCGGAAACGGGTTGCAGCTCGATACGGAGCTGCTGAATCTTCTCCACGCGCAGAACGGCTATCTGCTGTCGACGGATTCCCTCTACAGAAGCGTTAGAAGTGTCGATGGGGACAAGCTCACGCCGTCGGAATTGTTGTTCTCGATGTCCTACATATTGGTGTCTTCCATAGGCAGCGCGGCGAAAGAGCTGCTGACGGTGATTCCCTCCTATGAACAGGAGAAGCTCACCAACACGCTGGATTTTTCCGGTCACGGCGATTCACCCTATTCCTCTTTCAGAGGAGGCTGCTGCCGGAACGGTCTGGGCTTCCGCCTGAGCCAGTCGCGGACGGTTGAAAGCAAACCCATCCTCACGCAGGACGAATTAACCCGCATGCAGGCGCTTCATCTGAGCTTACTGTATAACGCAGAGACTGCCGGGCATTGGACGGCGAATATCACGAGGTGACGCAGAGTGAAGATAGACAGCACCAACGAAGAAGAGATTCTGCACGACCTGCGGATTTCCTACAAGCTGACACGTTTTGATGACACCGTCATCTTTTTCTGTACAGCGCCGGACGGGCTCACCTTTGACTTGCAGATTGATCGTCAGACCATCAGCCTGTGGCGCATTCTCGCGGAGGACTGGGCGGAAACTGCCAACAGACTGACATTCCGCTGGCGGCTGGTCAGACCCTTCGTATGCGGGATCAGCTTTGAAGTGACAACGGAACGAGATCTGTTGTTCTCCTGCGTCGTCCCCCGACAGACTGTTTCCGACAATGATTTCGGCAGTCTCGTTGCGGAATTCTGCCAGACATTGACCCGTCTGGATCAATGTCTGGATCAACCTTACGGAGGTGACAACGATGTATAAAATCAACCGAACCGTCGCCATTGCCAGCCTTCTGGCGGGACTGCTCGCTTTTGGGCTGTGTTATTATATTTACGCCTCTTGGGAGAAATCGCTTTCCGGCGTGTGGCTGACCGCGCTGCTGTTCGCCGTGCTGTATGTAATTTCATTCGCCGCCGTGGCGGCGGCGTCCTTCCTCACCCGCTCGTTTGACAGGGATTCCTTCTTGGCCGGAACGCCGACACGCTGGCTGTGCGCGGCACTCGCGGGACTGTGCCTCACCTTCGCCCTTTCGCTGGAGCTGGAATGGGTCTATGAGCGGGACTTCTTCCAAAGGCAATGGACGGAACCGACTTCCTATGTTTTCGTGATTGATGAATCCGGCTCCATGGAGGACAGCGACCCGTCGGGGCAGCGGTACGCTGCCATCCGCGAAATCATCCGTGAAAAGGACAGCGCCTTCCCCTTCATGGTGTATGCTTTCGGCGACGAACCGCGGCTGGTACGCGGGATGAAACCGATCCGCGAGGGGTATGAGGAGATTCCGCCCGTCAGCGACGGCGGCACCGCCATCGGCGGGACGGTGGAACGGCTGTGGGAGGATTATCAGAACGGCGTCTGGACGGATCGCCAAAATCCGAAGGTCATCTTCCTGACCGACGGCTACGCGACCGACCTGACGTCGGGCGTCTTTCAACTGTTCGGCAGCTTCGGTCTGGGCGAATTTCAGCAAACCCTTCGGCAATTTGCAAAGGCGGGCGTGGAAATCAGCACCGTCGGGCTGGGCGACGTCGACGAAAGACTGCTCCGGCATATGGCGGAGACAACGGGCGGCGCCTTCATCCGCGTGGGCGACGACGCAGGGCTGTCGGATTCCATGCGCGAGGCTGCCGTCTCCAGCTCCGCCAGAACCCTGCTGACCCGGCGGTACGTCCCGCGGGGCGATTGGGTGTACGCTTTGATGCGGATCGCCTTCCTCTTCCTGATCGGCGCGGCGGCGGGGGCGTCCATGCTCATCCCCTACGGCAGCGACGAAAGCACGCCCGCTATCATCGCCGGCAGCATCGGCGAGGGGCTTCTCGGCGCGCTGCTCATGGAAGGGGGCTTGCAGGCGGGCATTTCACAGGGGATTCTGTGGTGCGTTTTGTGGATGCTGTTGGCGCTGACCGTCGGATATGGAAAAACCAGAACCCAGCCGAAGGAAATCTGCACCCGGTCGCAGGATCGCTTCCTGCACGCGATCTGACGAAACGAGATTTAGTGTGAAGAGCTTTAAAAAGAGTGAAGTGTGAAGAGTGAAGAGTGAAGTTGATGCATGAATAACCTTTCAGGTTCATGCCGAGTCTTTACGATGGTAAAGACAAATGGAGATTTTGTAATAGACTTGTAGGGAACGGGTATCTGGGGAAAAAACCGTTCCGGCAAGACGGGGTTCATATGACAAAAATAATCAGGCGAATTGTGATAAGGTACACGATCACAATTCGCCTGACTTTGTTTTAGGAAAATGTTTTATTTTGCCGGAACGGGTGTTACCCGTTCCCTACAGGTGTATTTTGGGCGCAAATCGTTAAGGCAATGCTCAATGGAACGATTCCATAGCAAGCAGTTGATGAAGTATCAATTCCTTATATAGGGTAAGGCAAGAAAAAAAGAGCCACAGTGCCGCCGAGGAGATTTGTATCAATCCCCAATATTGGTTAATGCAGAACAAACAGCTGTGTTCATAATGATTTTATCATCCATTGGTTGCATTGTAAAGTGTTTTTATGCGGCGTCTGCGGAGGGGGGAAGCTGCCGCTTCCCCCCTTTTACAGGCGTTCGAGCATGCCGAAACCGGCGGAATTTTTGACGCCTAGCCCCGCGTTGTAGACGAATTCCAATGCGCGGTGGCTGCCGGTGAGGGCGTAGCTTCCTTTGTAGCCGTTGATCCATGTTTCCTTGAAGCGGGTCACGATCTTGCGCTGCGGGTCAAGGGGCTCAATGGCAAGCGGTTCCGGTTCGTTTCCGGTGACGGCGCGGTATTTATTTTCGTAATTCGACAGCAGATAGGCGGCAAATTCCGGATCGCCGGGGGCAAAAAAGGTGGTCTTTCCGTCCGGTTCCCTGCGGTAGACCGCCACCGGCGAGGACGTCCGGAAAAGCTGCCTGCCGCCCGTGAAATGCATATTGGCAAGGGAGGCGTCGATCACCGTCAGCCCTGTGTCAAAGAGCCGGATGGTCGGATTGGTTTCAAGCCCGCGCTGGAGGGTGTCGCAAATCTCGAACACGGGGGAACGCACCTCCAGCCGGACGGCGCCGGTGAAGCGGAAGCGGCTGTCCTCCTTGCTGTGCGCGCCCTTCAGCGCGCCGAAGACAAAAGCCTTAAAGACATGTTCCTCCCCGAAGCCGCTGTCGTGAAACGCCTCTCCCCCGCCTTCCCTGAGCTTGGCGTAAATCGCGCTCTGGAGCTGGTGATTGTAATTGAACGGGATGACAAGCTCCTTTTCTGGTTGCAAAAGCAACAAAATCTGCATATTTTTTGCAACTTCCTTTCGTATGGGCGGGTTTCTTTTCCCGCCGATTCACCCCGCGCCCCTGTGATGACATGCTTCCGGTGCGGCATCAACAGGGGCGTTTGAAGTAGTTTTTTTGGGGTGTCGGAATGCTATTTGACAAGCTCAAATTGGTGGTAGCCTTGGTCGTTCTTACCTTTATACCTGACCCGGATGGTGGTGCCTTTTGCCTGCTCCGGGTTGTTCTGAATGCTCTTGGAAAAAAGCCATGCGGGGAGATTGCCTTTGATGCCGCCAGCCATAAAATCAATATAGAGCTTGCCGCTTTTGGATGTGTGACTGCCCTTGATGGTGGCTTCCAGATCCTCGCCTATGGCGGGCGGCAGCGGCTCTTTTCAGCGAGAGCTGCCGCCTCGGCTTCTTCCGCCGCCGGACGGCGCACCGGTTCCCTGCGTTTCTCGCGTTTCCTGCGGAGTACCATCCTTGTACAGATGGGGCAGCAGCAGGTCTTGGGCGGTGACTGCCCTGCCCTTCAGCGTCAGCGGATGAAGGCATATCGGTATTGGCTGTTCCTCCCCACCTTGCCGTGGCTGAGCGCAAACCACTGCATCGTATTTTTGTCGTTTTTCTTTTTGACACCCGATGTTCCGATGGGATATGCCACTTCCTGACCCTCCGCAAAACGAAAATCATACACTGCCTGCAGCGCGGTCAAGGTGTCGGTGCCTTTGATGGGGAGCGCGAAGCCGTTGAAGTAATCCTTTCCGACCGTTTCGGACGCAACGCGGTAGGATGTCCCGTCGGTGGTTCTCCTGACAATTTTGTCCACGCGCAGCTTGACGCTGCCCAGACCCAGCGGTCTGCCGTGACCCAGCTTGTGATACAGCGAAGTCGATCCGTCCGCATCCCCCAGCGTCAGCGCCCACACCAGCGTCTTCAGTTCCTTTTCGGTGACGCCGTTGAAGTAGACGGAAAATGTAAAACTGCCGCCGGTGGCAAGCTGCATAGAGGCGTTTCTCTTGGTTTTTTTCCCTGTGCAGAACACGGCTTCTGCAGGGTTGTCCCCTTCATTCAGCTCCGCTTTGGGGTTGTGAAGGTACACCTTCCGCCCGCGCAGGGTGACGCCGTCGCTGTCGTAATCCCACGGTTTCTGATCCTGATAGCCTGTCAGACCATCCGAAAGAGAATAGAATTCAACTGAAGTCAGCTTGGGCGAGGAAAGCTCTTTGAGGGTACAGATATTTTTGGCGGGATCCTCTTTATCAATATATTTGGGATAAAGCGCGACATTCGCGCCCACCGCGTCAGAAAAACGGAGTCTGGAACTGACTGCTCCGCCCCCGCTTTGCGTGACCATGCCGAACAAGCGGCAGGCGGGGCAGAGCTTGTTAATGTCAGTGCAGGGGGAATGACCGGGGTCTTCCTCCGTGCGCCCGAGAAGCATATCCACGGTATGACCGTAGATCCTTCGGGTGATCTGCGCCGGAGCGAGACTTGTCACCCACTCATCTGTTTCATTGTAATCCGTATCAAAAAATACCGGATAGTAATTCCCGTCTTTTCTCGGCTTGACAGCGTTGAACTGAGCCGTGCCCGCCTCATTGTACTGCTTATAGAGATCGAGAATGGCAATCAGATTGCTGACCTTTTCGTCGGGAACGGTCATGGGGTTTTCAGGCTGTCTGATAAACAGGGATACGCTTATCAATTCCTCATCATATTCTTCGCCGAGTTTCTTTCCATAATGAGAGTTGACATTCTCATAAGAATACTGAGATCCCCACTTCTTTTCAAGATTCACTCGTTTCGTATTGAATGAGGTTTTGTTACTTCCAAACCTTTCATAATCCTTTTTCCAGCAGAGAATGAATGGATCTTCGCCCTGATCGTCAGTTCTGTCTGTCTTTTCCGCTTTAAGGCAGTATATGTCGTTTTTTTCGAGATAGGCAAAAAAAGAGGAATCATCACTTGCCTTCTCAATGGCGGCGTTGACATGCTCTTTCATTTTCTCCCATGAGGATTTGATGGAATCAAAAAGGTTCCAACTGCGCTCGGTATAGTCCGTTCCCTGTGCCTCCAGCCTTGCTTTTGCGGCATTCAGGGTAGAAGGCGTAAAATAGGAGCGGCGGTTGGCTTTAAAGAGCTGCCAGATTCCCAAAGCAGCATTCCATTGAAGCAGACCCGCTTCCGGCAGGGGATCTTTATCCCGTTTGGAGAGGGTGTTGGTGTTGATGATCGAAAAGCAGCTATTGGTCACGGTTTCATAGATGCTTCTCACCATGCCGCGAAGCTCGCTGCCGGGAATGATGGGAACGCCGCCCGCACACATAAAGGGGTACACATAATGCCTGTCTTTGCCGTTTTCAAGCACGACCGGCAGCCGTTCGGAAGCGTCCGGCACGGCAAGCGGCGTTTTGACGGTGAGGGAACATCTGATCTCTCCGGTCACAAGCTGCCCCGGCGCTTCGGCGGAAGGCGTTCTGCCGACTTTTCCGCTGTGGGGAATGAAATTGTAGGGATTGATATAAGCTTTCATTGCAGCGCCTCTCCTTCCGACAGGAATTTCACAAAGCGGTAATCATACACCTGCGCCAGACCTTCCGCATTGTCGTAGCGGATATAATTGCAGAGCACCAGCCGATCGGCATTCCGTACCGGGAGATGGTACACGCCGCCCGTCATGGTTTTGTATTCGTACATGTCGTCCTTTTCTATGGAATGGACGGGATAGGTTCCGTCTATATCCAGATAATGGATTTCCAGCATTTTGTCCTCTCCGTCGGCAGGAAATGCGCCATCGTTGACATACCGGCAGATGAAATCCGTGTCGGTCAGTGAGCGGTAGGCGTAAAACTCGTCCGTTTCGCTGAACGCTCTCAGCTCCAGCAGCTTCTTGGTTTCATTGGCTGTAATGCTGTTGACGCAGTCGGCTCTGTCCGTAAAATACGCCACCAGCGTCCTGCCGATGCCCAGCTCCACCAGCATTTCAACCAGTTTGCTTTCGGTAATCTTCTTTCCGCTGACCTTTCTGAAATCTTCATTCGGCATGGTTCTCTTCCCCCCTTGCTTCACACACAATATCCTTCTCTGTCAGTACCCCGTCAGGCGATGTAATTGTTCCGGTCACGTCAATGCCGTTGACCGTTATGCTCCCTATGGCAAACAGCCCTCTGCCGACGGCGGTCAGTCCGCCCACGGCAAGAAAACCGAAGTGCAGATCCTTCAGCACGCAGGAGAACGGCACGATGTATTTTTTCAGAAGCTCACTGTCCGCCATGATGTCGAGTTCAGTCGTGCCGCCGTAATAGGTCTTTTCGGTGTAGAGATTGCCGTCCTTGGTGGCGGAGGAAAAACGGTCGATGGAATTCCGGGTGAGAACCTTCCATTCGCCGCCCGACAGACGGCTCTCGGAGAAGAGAATCCTCGATTTACGTGCGATCGGCTCCGCGCCGTCCTCCTGCTTCTGCTGCTCCACGTATCCGAAGAAATCCCGTACTGCTGCATTGTCCGTGAACGCGGCAAATCTCTCGCGGAAGGCGCCTGCCCAGCAGGAGCCGGGAATCACCGGCGTATTGTCCCTGTCGTGAAGCGAAAGATGCCTGTAATCCGGCATGGTCTCTTCCTCGGTGGAGACATCCGTCGAATATTCCCTGATGGAAATGCCCGCTTTGTTTTTCAGCTGGATCACTATGTGGGACTGCTTTCGCTCTTCGGACAGCGCCAGCGGCGTGACTCCCTTCCACGCGGCGGCATCGAACATATCGAAATCCAGCCATTCGGTAAGCCCGTTTCCTTCGCTCCCGCCGGGCTGTGTCGGGGAGGAGAGATCGAAGGTTTTCTTCTGCGCGGTCAGCGATACCCTGCCGTAGCCGCGCGAGGTCTTCCCGCCGAGCCGCAGCTCGCCCGTCTGAAAGCGCGCCAGCGCCGCCTCGATTTTGCGTTCGGCGTCGCTGTCTGCCGTCATTTCCAGAAAACCGACAAACGCCGCTCCGGTTTCGACCGCTTCAAAGTCGAATTTCGCGCCTTCCACCGACACCTTGTCTTTCAGTGCCACGCAGTCGCGCTGGGTGATGTAATATCTTCCGTAACGGGAGGTTTTCCCAGCGCTTTCGTCCGGCAGCGCGTCATACACCTTCAGGCGGCTCTCCACCGCGTCATCCCTGAATGCCCCGTCGTCTGTGCCGGTATTGATCCTGACGTCGCCGAAAAGGAGTTTCCTGTCATCCTCGTCAAAACAGCTTCGCAGCACGCCCGCAATGGACGTGCCGGGAATGAACGGCACGCCGTATTTGTCAACGATCACGTCCTTGTCCGTGCTTGCCCCTGTGCCGGAGCCGATAGCAAGCGGTGATTCCAGCGTCAGCCGCAGCCTGTAATAGACTATCCGTTTCACGGTGCCTCCCCCTCCTTTTTCTCTGTTTGCTGATGACTCCGGTTCTGCTCCGCCGCCTTCGTCTTGGCGCGGTAGCGCAGAAGGTGGAGGAAGAGAATCGCACATCGCAGCTTCCCTGTGTCGCTGGCGTCAAACGCGGTTCCCACCGTTTCTTCCAACCGCCTGATGAGAAATTCGGCTTTCTCCTTCGCGCCGCTGCTCTTTATGCTCGCAACGCGGTTCATGAAATCGTTCCAGCGGAAGTGCTCCGCCTTCTGTTCTTCCTCCGTGAAGCGCTTCGCCAGCGCGTTGGAAGCCATCAGCGAGAGCCTGCCGATCTGCGAATTATTGGGAAGCTGGCTGTCGTAGACACCGGCAGCAGCCGCCACAGCCAGCGAGAGGATCTGCTTTTGGGTGACGCTTCTCTGATAGGCAGCTTCCATGACGGTCGGGACGCGGGAAGGCGTGCCTTCCGGTTCCGCGGAAGCATCCGGGGCTTCCGGGGCTTCCGGGGTGTCCGGGGCATCCGGGGCTTCCGGGGTGTCCGATAAAAATTTCTCAAATGCGAATTCCCTGTCCGCGTCGGAAAGAATCTCGCACATGCCGCAGCCCTCGTTCTGCTTTTCTCCCGCAAACACAATGGATGCCGGGAGCGTGAAATCAGCGTTGGGCTTGAAGACAAACGTGCTGCCCGCCTTGATGGCGGGACAGTGTGGGCGCTTGAGATTCCACTTGGCATTGTACCCCTCGGACGTTCGGGTGAGAAGGAAGGCTTTTTCAAATGTCACGGGCGCGTCATCGCCGATGATGGCGCGGAAGATTCCATCCGCGCTGGGTAGATTGCCAGCGAAGGCGGGAATCAAATCGCTCCTCAGAACCACGGCGCAGGTTTCGCCTCGCCTGAGCGCGAAATGCTCGTTGGCTTCGGCAGCATGGCAATGCAGCGAAATCAGGCTGCATGCGCCGTATTGCGCCGTTCTGCTCCTGCCGAGTGAAATCGCGCCGCTGCGCAGCCATTCCACAACATACGCTGCATATTCACCCGAAGCGTCAATTCTGCCTGCGAAAACCTGTCCCGCCTCGATGCAGCGCTGTGTGTAGAGAATGCGCTCGTCATGGGCGTGGTGGTAGGTGACCTTCATCCGCACCTTTGCCTTGCCGTACCGGCTGAGATAGCCGTTCTTGAAAGGCTTGGGTATCCTGCCCTGCGGGTCTTTCGTCCTGGCAAGCAGATTCACGATGTCATCGCTGTCCTTGTATTTCGCCAGGTAAAACGGTGCGGGATAAGCGGGTTCGCCGTAGGCGTCGGTGACGGTGAGGCTGCCGAACTTCACCTTGCCGCTGTAAAACACGTCGTTGAAATCCGGCTGTTCCTCCGCGGGAAGCGACATGCATTTTCCGGCAAACATCCCCAGCACGGCGGAGCCGGGAATGTAATCCTCCGAATCGCCCGTGCCGCCGCGGGAAACCGCCACATCCGCGTCAAGCCGCACCTTGTAGGTAATGACATATGTCCGGGACGGGTCGTAGGAATCGGGCAGTTCGATGTCCTCTATCGTGCTGTCCGCCGCGGCGGGCGTTCTGTCAAGCGTGCAGCGGATCGCGCCGAAGCCCCTGTTGCGCTTGTAGCCGATGCTGCGCAGTGCCTTGCAGCAGTTTTCAAACCAATCCATTTCCGCTTCGGACACCGAGGGGTCAAACGAAACAGGGCAAACGAAGGTCAGCGGCTCGTGCGCCGGTTCGCTGTCATCATCACCATTGGCGTCAGAAAACGGAGAAAGGCGGCACACCACGCGGACAAACCGGAGGGTATTGTCTTTGGCAGTGTCGTTCTCAATTTGGGTGGAGCTTCTCACATCACAGAACAGATCCGTGACCGCTTCGGGGGAAATGCCCAGACGGAGGATGTCGCCGCGCACCTCGGCGTCATGCTCGATTTTCGCGTCCGACAGCCGGAATTTTCCGGCTCCCGCGCCCCCCGCTTCATCTGTCCCCGCCCCGCCTATGCCGAACAAACGGTTCATTTCGTTCGCTGGCATCTCCAGCAGGGAAGCGGCTGCTTTCAGGCAGCCTTTGATGCGCCGGGCGGGAATATAGGGAAGCCCGTATTCGTCAAAACATACGTCGTTGTCAATGGCAGCCGACCATCCCTTGCCGGAGGAAGCGCAAAGATCGGATCGAAGCGTTATGAGCATTTTCATTTCTTTCACTTGGTTTCCTCCTCCGTCACAGCGTAATTCTGCGGCTTGGTAAACCACACGTCACAGACGCTGCCCGCGTCAAAGAGCAGTTGTCTCATGTCATCCGTGTTGTATTCTTCCCCGAAAAGCCTTTTGCCGCAGTAGGCATTGAGCCTGTTGGTTTCGTATAAATACGCGGCGTGCGCTGCGCCGCCGCTCCCGCTGCCGGCGTTGATGCCCTGCGCATCGCTCAGAACGGCGTTTGTCAGCGCCTTGATGTTGGCGCGCCCGATTGTATCAAATAGCGGCTTTACCACGCTGTTGACGCGCTCGAAAAAGCCGTCCACCGCGTAAGGAAGACCGGTCGCACCCTTTTCCTCGCTCTCGCGGAGGATTTCCATGTCGTTGGTCAGACCGGAGCGGCAGAAGTACCAGTCGAAATAATTGCCGTCTTTGCCGGTTTCCTTCCGAATCTCGCGGGCTTTTTTCTTGGCGTTTTCGCAGCATTCCTCCGCGATGTCGTAGACCGCCGCGAAGGGCGCGTGGCTGTGGAAGATAGCGATGCCGGCGCAGGCGGTCTGGCTGCCGCCGTGCTTTTTTTCCAGCTCGCTGAAATAAAGCTGCACCAGTTTCAGCGCCAATCCGGCGGTGCAGATGAAGGTGATTTCGTCGCCGCCGCCGATGACACGGCGGAAAAACCAGCGGTTCTCGGCGCGGGGAAGCCATTTTGCGGCGTGGGTATCCGTCCATTGGCTGATAGCGGCATAGGGTTCTTCGACAAATGCCTTGGCTGTGTCGGCGGAAAACCCGCGCAGGGCGGCGACGCAATCGTCGATGTTGTCAGAGCAGCCGTCCAGGCAGGCTTTGAGCTTTTCACCCATGTTGTTGCCGTCAATATAGACGATGGCAAGCAGGCTGTCCTCGCCCTTCTTCCTGACCGCTTTGTCGAGCTGACTGGTGCTTTTGTCCTTGATTTCCCTGTGTTTTTGGAGCTTCAGGAAGCTCTCGCGGCTGAGTTCCCTGTCGATGCCGTTGTATTGTCTGTAAGCAATCGGCATATGCGCGGTAAAACCGGTTTGCGTGAATGGTGTGACATTACAGGGCAGGCACGGGAGAATTTCGCTTTTGCAGCGGGCAAGTGCTTCATAAAGCGCGGTTCGCTGCTTCCGAAAGCCTTGGCGCGGGTCGAAGGGAATGTGCGCTGCAATCAGGGAGAGCGACTGCGTTTTTTCCAGCACCATGCGGGAAATGCGGCGGTTGGCAGCAAAATAAATGTCCTCGCTGCGGTAGAGCATCATCAGCGAGCCGCCGCCGCTGTAGAGAACCTGTCCGAAAATGCTTTGATCCTTCGTGAAAGCCTCAAAGCCAAAGGGAATGTCGTTTCCCGACGTGTCCCGCAGCCCGATATACGGCGGGTTCTGCTCATTTCCTTGATTCAGCACGTCAAGGAACCGGTCATAAATATCCTCGATCAGCTTTGACGCGCCGGAAATTTCCTGCAATCGGTTGGTGCGGTAGATATACTCCTGCTTGCTGCGGAAATCGTAAAGCGCCAGCACAGGAGCAAAGCCGCCGGATGGTTCGGTCATGATTGAAACAACCTCCTTGTTTCTGAAGTGTAATGTATGGGATGGGATGTATGTGAAAAAATATCCGTCACGACTGCGCCAATTCCAGCAGGCGATCCATGGCGACTATCAGGAATTGCCGGAGCGTCTCGACATCCAGCTTGTCCTCGTCGAATTGATAATTCTTATTCCTGAGGTATGCTTTGCGATCCTGTTCCCGTTGATCATCCTTTGTGACAGTCGCACTGTCCGCCTCATTGGACAAGGCGTGGTTCAGTTCGTTGCGGATGGTTTTAGCGTAGGCAAAATCCTCAAGGACGGGGCGAAGGTCATCAGCACTCATCCCGTTTTTATATCTGAATAACCCTTTTCCCTTTTTGCTGCGAGCAATGAGTGACGGTAAATTTTTCAACACCCTGACATACCCGTCGCCGGTTGATTTCTCCCATTTCGCCTGACATAGAAAGAACGTTTTCAGCTTATAGGCAGACGGGTTGATTTTCTGAGTGCAGATTTTCTCCCAGTCGTCATCTCTTAGCGTACCCGCAAATGTAATGATTTTCGCTTCCTCCATGATGAAATGCGGGAGCCAGTCGGAGTAGAGGGTAAACGCGAGCTGTATCATATGGTTCGCGGCGCACCATTTGATGATTTCGGGGGTGTTGCGGAGCTGGTTGTACTTGTTCTCGAATATCGGCAGCAGTACGGCGAGAAGGGGATTGCTTCCCTCCTGCCGCAATTCGCCCTTTGCGGCTTCCAGCTTCTGCTCCACCGCCTTCTGCCGCTCCTGGATGCGGGCAATTCTGCCGAGAATGATGGTTTCATTGAGCGCCTTCATCGCCTGCACAAGCTCCCTTGCCGTTGGAGAGGAAGCAAACGCCTCCTTGAAATAGCTCTCCAGCATACCCGTTGCGCCGGTGCTGCCGAATTCATTCAACCCGTTCACCAGATCGAAATCGCGGTAGGAGTCGGTGACGTCGAAAATCTTCTTCTTCTGAAAATCGCTGTACACCGCGCACGCCAGCCGGGTGCCCTGGTAGGTGAGAATGCGGGTGAGAAGCATCATCTGGGTGACGTTGATGCGAAAGCCGCCGGTTGTTTCCAGATAGACCGTATCGTCCTCACTGATTCTCTTCAGTATTTCCGGGATGATCGTTCTTGAAAAATAATCGTCCTCCGATTCCGTGTAATCAATTGGTTCAATGTTGACGGCAGGCAGCCCGCTCTCCTCCACAAAGGCGTTGATCCGGGTCTTCAGAAAGTCAAAGGGCGATTGATTGCCCGTGGCATTGTCAAACTCTTCCTTTGTGATGTTTTTATTTCTGGCGGAATTCCAGACAGCCGCTTCTCTGGTCGCCGTGGAAGTCAGGCAGAGGATCTCGTCCATACCGGGGTATTCCCGGAGCAGGTATTTTAAAGGCGCCTCGTTGGTCAGCATGCCCGAAACGCTCTTTGTCTCTCCGCCTATCTGATACGCATATCCGGCTGTCTGATAGCCGGTAAAAACGCTCACAAACGCAATCACAATATTTTTCCCCATTGTTTCAGCCCTCCTTTCCTGTTCACAGCTCTGTCAGTTCGGCGTACTTCCGGAACTGCACAAAGCTGAAAAGCACCGTCTTTCTCACAGTGCCGTCGGGCATCAGTTCTTCGCAGACGCGCCTTTCGGAGGTGGCGGCGTAGACGGGAATGCCGCGCCGCTGGAACATGGCGACGAGCAGGAAGGTCATCGACATTTCGCCCTGGCAGAGCACCGCGTCGGGCTTTTTCGCGGCGACTTCGCCGACGATAGCACCGGCGCACCGCTTCATGTCTGCGTCGTCCCACTGCGCGCCGACGGACGGGAAGGAGACATCCTCAATCCCGCCCCAGCGCCGCAGCGCCTCGTCGCGCTGTTCCGGGCTCCAATTGGTAGAGGGGTGGTTGGTAAGGTTGATCAGCATAGCAAAGCTCCTTTGAAATGGAATTTCAGTGCAATTTCTGAGAGAAACTGTTGTTTTTGTCGATATTATTGTACCACCTGACGATATAAATGTCAATCAACTGCCAGTTTAACTTTTCAGTCTTCAGTCAGATAATCCTGTCGCTGAAGCAGCTGACGCCAGCGTCAACGGAAAACTTCCATCTCAAAAAGAAAAAAGCGAAAATCCCATCGTCTTATGGCGGCAGGATTTTCGCTTTTGGGGAGGGAGAAGGACAAAAATAGAGGCGCGAAGGTCATTCTTTTGCTTTTCTGACCCATCGCCTGATCGGCTCCAAAATGTGCGTGAAAAGGGAGGCGGGCTTGTTTGCCGCCGCAGTCGTGCTATTGGGAAAGATAATCAAGCGTTTCCCGCGCTATCGCCGTATATGGGTGGTCGGCGCCGAGTCTGCTTTCAAAAACAGCCAGCGCTTTTTCCGCGTACTCTCTTGCATTGGCGCAGTCGCCCATTTTATCATACAAAATCGCAAGATTGTGGTAGGTCGTGGCGGTGGACGGATGCTCTGTTCCAAGAATTTTTTCGGTTATGGCAAGGTCTTTATTATAATAATCAAGCGCCTTGCCGTATTCGCCCATGTCTTCATACACACCGGCCATATTGTTGTAGGTCGTGGCGGTGGACGGATGCTCCGTTCCGAGAACTTTTTCGGTTATGGCAAGCGCTTTATTGTAAAAATCAAGCGCCTTGCCGTATTCGCCCATAGCTTTATACACACCAGCAAGATTGTGGTAGGTTGTGGCAGTGTCCGGATGATCTGTTCCAAGAATTTTTTCGGTTATGGCAAGGTCTTTATTATAATAATCAAGTGCCATGCCGTATTCGCCCATAGCTTGATACACACCAGCCATATTGTTGTAGGTCGTGGCAGTGTCCGGATGCTCCGTTCCGAGAACCTTTTCTCTTACGGAAAGCGCTTGGCTGTATAATTTCAACGCCTCGCTGTATTCGCCCAAAGCCCTGAATACATCGGCTAATCTTTCACGGGAATCGGTGGTGATCAGGTTTTCCTTCCCCAGCGTGCTTTCATGGATGTCCAGCGCTTTTTCGGCGTTTTCAAGCGCCTTTCCGTAATCGCCGAGTTTTCGGTAAACACGCGCAATCTGCCGGTAGGTATCGGCAGTATCAGGGAAGTCCTCGCAGAGCAGTTTTTCCCGTATTGCCAATGCGGCGGACAGCAGGTTCATCGCTTCCCTGTACTTTCCATTATATTCCATTGTCTCCGCCTGATGGGTATAGGCAATCGCCTTGCCAAGCAGCTTTCCACGGGGCTCCGTAAAGTCGATGGGGATATCCGTCCCGATTGCCAGCCCGCTGTCAAACCCGGCGGGGGCGTCTGATGGCTCCGCCCAATCGTCCTCAAACTCCGCTTTCATTTTGATGCAGGAATAAAAGTCGATCGCCCGCCGGTCGAGAAGATCGTCCGTCGCCCTGTCCACGCAGAAGACGATGTTGATCCGCTGCCGCAGAAGGGCGTCGCGGCTGAGATTGAAGCGGAAGAGGTTGTCGGGCGCGTCAGTCTGCTCCACGAAGAGCAGTTGAAAATTGCGCACGAAATACGCCCGCTTGCCGGGATGTGCCTCGACCCACCGGCGGATGGCGAAAAAGTCGTATTTCCTGTCGGGCTGCTCCGCGCAGTTATACACCGCGATCTGATCGGTGTTGCCAAAATGCTCAAACACCTCATTCTGCATTTTAAACGAGGCAATCAGCAGAAACAGCCCGTA